>NZ_LXEU01000163.1 GCF_001654985.1 Kluyvera georgiana ATCC 51603 | reverse complement strand
AATTCCAGCCAGAACTGTTTAATCTGTCCTGTCAGTCTCAGGTCTGCCTGATGGCGTTGTGAATGCGGCTGCTGAAGCCAGGCGTAAAAACCACTGGGATGAACATCCAGCACCCGACAGAGCAGGCGAACAGGCCAGCAACAGGAGTTGTCACGGATAAAGGCGTACCTCAGTCGGACAGCTTTGCGAAGTACGCCGCA
>NZ_LXEU01000162.1 GCF_001654985.1 Kluyvera georgiana ATCC 51603 | reverse complement strand
CCTCCATTTTCGAGGTTGGAATTGTGTTTCATGATTGCCTAAGTGAGGACCCTCAAGGCAATCCTCCATTCTCCCCCTTTTTTCGGAGCCCCATGAATGTTATTGCCTAGCGCTGTTCATGTGTCCTCCACCTTCGAGTTTGGAGCTATGTTTCATGATTGCCTAAGTTTGGACGTTCAAGGCAATCCTCCATTCTCCCCCTTTTTCGGAA
>NZ_LXEU01000161.1 GCF_001654985.1 Kluyvera georgiana ATCC 51603 | reverse complement strand
TTATTTTTTATGCCGATATCATGATATTAATATAGCGATAATTTTAGTTACTAAAGTCATTACGTTAGTTATAAAACTATTTAATCCCACGAATAACAGGAATACCTCCATGGTGTTACTAATTAGAATATATTTTATTCACAATTATTTAATAAAATCGCTTAAAAATATAACTTAGCAAACGGTGGATAAACCAGTCACAAACAAAAATAA
>NZ_LXEU01000160.1 GCF_001654985.1 Kluyvera georgiana ATCC 51603 | reverse complement strand
GGAAGGTGCGAACAAGTTCCTGATATGAGATCATCATATTCATCCGGAGCGCATCCCAGAGGGACATCATGAGCCATCAACTCACCTTCGCCGATAGTGAATTCAGCACTAAGCGCCGTCAGACCCGAAAAGAGATTTTCCTCTCCCGCATGGAGCAGATTCTGCCATGGCAGAATATGACCGCTGTCATCGAGCCGTTTTATCCCAAGGCGGGCAAT
>NZ_LXEU01000159.1 GCF_001654985.1 Kluyvera georgiana ATCC 51603 | reverse complement strand
GGCACTGTTGCAAAGTTAGCGATGAGGCAGCCTTTTGTCTTATTCAAAGGCCTTACATTTCAAAAACTCTGCTTACCAGGCGCATTTCGCCCAGGGGATCACCATAATAAAATGCTGAGGCCTGGCCTTTGCGTAGTGCACGCATCACCTCAATACCTTTGATGGTGGCGTAAGCCGTCTTCATGGATTTAAATCCCAGCGTGGCGCCGATTATCCGTTTC
>NZ_LXEU01000158.1 GCF_001654985.1 Kluyvera georgiana ATCC 51603 | reverse complement strand
TGCCAGGTTATTGGCCCGACAGAACCGTTGCCAGTCGTCGCTGCCGTACTGGCTGCCCTGGTCCGAGTGTACGATGACCTCGCCGTCAGGTTTTCGACGCCACACGGCCATCATTAGCGCATCCAGCGCCAGTTCACGTGAGAGTGTGGGTTTCATCGACCAGCCCACCACATTACGGGCGAAGAGATCGATAACCACCGCCAGATACAGCCAGCCCTGCCAGGTGCGG
>NZ_LXEU01000157.1 GCF_001654985.1 Kluyvera georgiana ATCC 51603 | reverse complement strand
TGTGCCCGGAGTTCAGGGCGGGCATGGATGCTCAAATGAACCACGAGTCTGTCTGGAATATTGAAACGGCAACTCATGACGAGAAGCCCAACAATCCCACCGGGTGTGACGGTGGAGAGCCTGAGCGGCAGTGACCTGCGGCATGCCCGCAGGGTGATGTAACCCGCTGACAACGGGGATTGAGGCGAGATCACTAAGCCGAGATGATCCTCAAGGTTGAGTGCTGAAAGGC
>NZ_LXEU01000156.1 GCF_001654985.1 Kluyvera georgiana ATCC 51603 | reverse complement strand
TGTAGGTTATGTCCGTTACCCAACGCTCATCAGGAGCATCCGGATTGAACTGTCGCTGGAGCCTGTTGGGTGACACGATACTGGCCTCGCCTTTACGTGCCCGCGGGCTTCGGTATCCGACCTGAGCCTTTATTCCGACACGTTTCATCAGTCTCCAGACTCTGTTTACTCCGCACTGTTGCCCGCTGTCACGCAGATCCAGATGGATTTTGCGATAACCATAGACGCATCCC
>NZ_LXEU01000155.1 GCF_001654985.1 Kluyvera georgiana ATCC 51603 | reverse complement strand
ATAATGCCCGATGACTTTGTCATGCAGCTCCACCGATTTTGAGAACGACAGCGACTTCCGTCCCAGCCGTGCCAGGTGCTGCCTCAGATTCAGGTTATGCCGCTCAATTCGCTGCGTATATCGCTTGCTGATTACGTGCAGCTTTCCCTTCAGGCGGGATTCATACAGCGGCCAGCCATCCGTCATCCATATCACCACGTCAAAGGGTGACAGCAGGCTCATAAGACGCCCCAGCGTCGCCATAGTGCGTTCACCGAATACGTGCGCAACAACCGTCTTCCGGAG
>NZ_LXEU01000154.1 GCF_001654985.1 Kluyvera georgiana ATCC 51603 | reverse complement strand
GCTTTTTTTAATATGTCCCGTTCGTCGGTAACCCGTTTCAGCTCTTTCTGGAGACGGCGGATCTCGGCCTGAGCATCTGACTGTTCTTTATTAGTGGAAGAATCCGGACCGTACTTCTTTATCCAGGCATAAAGGCTGTGGGTGGTGATATCGAGACGTGTTGCAACGCTGGCAACAGAATAACCGCGATCAACAACCTGTTTGACTGCTTCAGTTTTAAACTCTTCGGGATAACGCTTACCGCTCATGGGCACCTCTCTTTAAGCCATCTTAAATGACTCTGAGGTGTCTGTTAAACCC
>NZ_LXEU01000153.1 GCF_001654985.1 Kluyvera georgiana ATCC 51603 | reverse complement strand
GGGTTGTTGCAGTAAAGATGGTGGAGCTATGCGGGATCGAACCGCAGACCTCCTGCGTGCAAAGCAGGCGCTCTCCCAGCTGAGCTATAGCCCCATCGTTTGACAGAATCTCTTAAAACCGTAATGCTTTCTGAGACAAGGCGTGGAACGGCGAAGCATACTGAAGTATGCGAGTCGTTTCACAACGCGGTATCAGGAAGAATTTGGTAGGCCTGAGTGGACTTGAACCACCGACCTCACCCTTATCAGGGGTGCGCTCTAACCACCTGAGCTACAAGCCTGCAGAGATTCTTTACTGCTAT
>NZ_LXEU01000152.1 GCF_001654985.1 Kluyvera georgiana ATCC 51603 | reverse complement strand
GGTTTGTTGCAGTAAAGATGGTGGAGCTATGCGGGATCGAACCGCAGACCTCCTGCGTGCAAAGCAGGCGCTCTCCCAGCTGAGCTATAGCCCCATCGTATAGTGAATCTCCCTCAAATCCGCGGGACGAATTTGGTAGGCCTGAGTGGACTTGAACCACCGACCTCACCCTTATCAGGGGTGCGCTCTAACCACCTGAGCTACAAGCCTGCAGAGATTCTTTACTGCTATTTTTCATCAGACAATCTGTGTGAGCACTTCAAAGAACGTTTCTTTAAGGTAAGGAGGTGATCCAACCGCAGGTTCCCCTACGA
>NZ_LXEU01000151.1 GCF_001654985.1 Kluyvera georgiana ATCC 51603 | reverse complement strand
GATGCCTGGCAGTTCCCTACTCTCGCATGGGGAGACCCCACACTACCATCGGCGCTACGGCGTTTCACTTCTGAGTTCGGCATGGGGTCAGGTGGGACCACCGCGCTACAGCCGCCAGGCAAATTCTGTTATCAACACGCATTAGCCTGTCGATGTCATCTGTAATCAAGCTGAATATCGTCTCTTCGCCAAAACATCTTCGGCGTTGTAAGGTTAAGCCTCACGGTTCATTAGTACTGGTTAGCTCAACGTATCGCTACGCTTACACACCCAGCCTATCAACGTCGTCGTCTTCAACGTTCCTTCAGGAGACTTAAAGTC
>NZ_LXEU01000150.1 GCF_001654985.1 Kluyvera georgiana ATCC 51603 | reverse complement strand
ACGTAAAAAAGCCCATCCGTCAGGATGGGCTTTTTTACTTATTTGATATCTGGCAGTTTATGGCGAACCTCCACCTGCCCGCCACCCTGGGCCGTTGCTGCGCAACGTTCAAATCCGCTCCCGGCGGATTTGTCCTGGGCAGGAGAGCGCTCACCGACAAACAACACATAAAACAAAAGGCCCAGTCTTTCGACTGAGCCTTTTGTTTAATTTGATGTCTGGCAGTTCCCTACTCTCGCATGGGGAGACCCCACACTACCATCGGCGCTACGGCGTTTCACTTCTGAGTTCGGCATGGGGTCAGGTGGGACCACCGCGCTACAGCCGCCA
>NZ_LXEU01000149.1 GCF_001654985.1 Kluyvera georgiana ATCC 51603 | reverse complement strand
AGGACCCACGAAGGCTGGCTGTATCTTGCCGTTGTTGTTGATCTGTTCTCACGCAAAATTATCGGCTGGTCCATGCAATCCCGGATGACAAAGGACATTGTCCTGAACGCACTGCTGATGGCTGTATGGCGGCGTAATCCCGAAAAACAGGTGCTGGTTCATTCGGATCAGGGCAGTCAGTACACAAGCCATGAGTGGCAGTCGTTCCTGAAATCACACGGCCTGGAGGGTAGCATGAGCCGTCGCGGTAACTGCCATGATAATGCGGTTGCAGAAAGTTTTTTCCAGTTGTTGAAACGTGAACGGATAAAGAAAAAGATCTACGGAACGCG
>NZ_LXEU01000148.1 GCF_001654985.1 Kluyvera georgiana ATCC 51603 | reverse complement strand
GACAAATTCTTTACTAAGTGCCAAACTTTAACCGAAAAAGTGGTGCTGATACCCAGAGTCGAACTGGGGACCTCACCCTTACCAAGGGTGCGCTCTACCAACTGAGCCATATCAGCACGCTAAATTTGATGCCTGGCAGTTCCCTACTCTCGCATGGGGAGACCCCACACTACCATCGGCGCTACGGCGTTTCACTTCTGAGTTCGGCATGGGGTCAGGTGGGACCACCGCGCTACAGCCGCCAGGCAAATTCTGTTTATCAACACGCTTTAGCATGTCGATGTAATCTGTAATCAAGCTGAAATCGATGTCTTTCTTTCGCCAAAACATCTTCGGCGTTGTAAGGTTAAGCCTCACGGTTCATTAGTACT
>NZ_LXEU01000147.1 GCF_001654985.1 Kluyvera georgiana ATCC 51603 | reverse complement strand
CGGCGGCAATTGTTCAGTGGCAGTCCCACTCCAGCGATTATCCAGAGAATTAATGTATGGACACAAATGTCTTTATCAACGGGCGCGAGGCCTGTTCCAAAGCGACAGACGGCAAATCAGCAGGCGCATTTCCCGACCCGTGCTGGTCCCCTCCACCACCGCCGGTCGGCCCGATAGTGGTTCCCTATTCCAATACGGCGTATGCCCGCGATTTACAGAACGGAACCGCAACGGTATTTATCTGTAAAACAATGGTGGCGCAGAAAGACCGGTCTTTCTTTTCCACCAGTCAGGGTAATGAACCCGCGACGCCAGGATTTCAAAAAGGCGTGTCTTCCGGTGTGATTAAGGGAAAAGCGTATTTCAAGTCCTGGTC
>NZ_LXEU01000146.1 GCF_001654985.1 Kluyvera georgiana ATCC 51603 | reverse complement strand
GTAAAGAAGTTCTTGAGTCCCGCCTGCCGGGCATCCTCGAGCTTTCTCGTACCTTCGCCCACGTTGACCCGGTTAAAGAACCGATTCCGGTTATCCCAACCTGCCACTACATGATGGGCGGTATTCCGACCAAAGTAACCGGCCAGGCACTGACTGTGAATGAGCAGGGCGAAGACGTTCTGATTCCTGGTCTGTTTGCCGTGGGTGAAATTGCGTGTGTATCCGTTCACGGCGCAAACCGTCTGGGCGGTAACTCTCTGCTTGACCTTGTTGTATTTGGTCGTGCGGCGGGCATGCATCTGCTGGAGTCTATCGAAGAACAAGGCGAACTGCGTGATGCGACTGAAGACGAAATCAATGTTGCGCTCGAACGTCTGAACCGCTGGAACG
>NZ_LXEU01000145.1 GCF_001654985.1 Kluyvera georgiana ATCC 51603 | reverse complement strand
TAACCGAAATCGCCGGGAGAATGCTTCACAAGCTCACGCAGCAATGCGCAAATATGTTCGAACGGCCAGCGCCTGCCACGTCCTGACGGTAATGACTTCAGGCCTTCAGCACCAGACAGAGTGAACCAGTTAATCCAGCGACCAATCGATGAGCGGGCACAGCAGAGTGTTCTGGCCACATGACTGACGCGCTCGCCCCGGTGCAACATCAGCATGGCGGTCAGTCTGCGGGCATAATTTTTATCACGCGTTTTATGGATAGCTTTCTGCATCAGGCGTCGTTCGTCACGGGAAATTGGTGCTATGATCGGCATCGCTCAGTCCGGTTGGTGATTTGGGATATTCAGCGATTGATCAGATCGCACAATTCGGGCTGAGTTCCCTCAAAGTGATCTACTATTCCGAACAGTTATTT
>NZ_LXEU01000144.1 GCF_001654985.1 Kluyvera georgiana ATCC 51603 | reverse complement strand
AAGCTGATTCAGACTCTGGGCTGTTCCCCGTTCGCTCGCCGCTACTGGGGGAATCTCGGTTGATTTCTTTTCCTCGGGGTACTTAGATGTTTCAGTTCCCCCGGTTCGCTTCGTTAACCTATGTATTCAGTTAACGATAGTGTGTCGAAACACACTGGGTTTCCCCATTCGGAAATCGCCGGTTATAACGGTTCATATCACCTTACCGACGCTTATCGCAGATTAGCACGTCCTTCATCGCCTCTGACTGCCAGGGCATCCACCGTGTACGCTTAGTCGCTTAACCTCACAACCCGAAGATGTTTCACTTCTGATTGCGAAAATTTGAGAGACTCGAACACACCGCTTATCTGTTCTTATTACGGAGAACAGACACAGTGTGTCGTTTCAATTTTCAGCTTGATCCAGATTTTTAAAGAGCAAAA
>NZ_LXEU01000143.1 GCF_001654985.1 Kluyvera georgiana ATCC 51603 | reverse complement strand
CCTGTCATACGCGTAAAACAGCCAGCGCTGGCGCGATTTAGCCCCGACGTATCCCCACTGTTCGTCCATTTCCGCGCAGACGATGACGTCACTGCCCGGCTGTATGCGCGAGGTTACCGACTGCGGCCTGAGTTTTTTAAATGGCGGAAAATCGTGTTGAGGCCAACGCCCATAATGCGGGCGGTTGCCCGGCATCCAACGCCATTCATGGCCATATCAATGATTTTCTGGTGCGTACCGGGTTGAGAAGCGGTGTAAGTGAACTGCAGTTGCCATGTTTTACGGCAGTGAGAGCAGAGATAGCGCTGATGTCCGGCAGTGCTTTTGCCGTTACGCACCACCCCGTCAGTAGCTGAACAGGAGGGACAGCTGATAGAAACAGAAGCCACTGGAGCACCTCAAAAACACCATCATACACTAAATCAGTAAGTTGGCAGCATCACCC
>NZ_LXEU01000142.1 GCF_001654985.1 Kluyvera georgiana ATCC 51603 | reverse complement strand
TTAGCTCAGACCTGACCTGACAGTTACCGGTTATTTATACAGGTGTCTGTCAGATTACATCTGGCTTAAATTCTTCTCAACCCAGATGCGTTTTCCATCAAGTAATGTTTCCATCGGCGTCCGCCCACAACACATTTTTCCCTGATGAGTTCGCTCATTATTATAGTGAACCAGCCATTCATCAAGATCCAATTGTAATGTGTCGAGATCTCCATACAGCTTTTTACGGAACGTCACCTGATAAAATTCCTGCAATATCGTTCTGTGGAACCGCTCGCAGATACCGTTGGTCTGCGGTGACATTGCTTTGGTTTTCGTGTGGTCGATGTCATTTATCGCCAGATAAAGCTGGTAATCATGCTGCTCCACTTTGCCACAGTACTCCGTGCCTCTGTCGGTCAGTATTCTCAGCATTGGCAGGCCCTGCGACTCATAAAATGGCAGCAC
>NZ_LXEU01000141.1 GCF_001654985.1 Kluyvera georgiana ATCC 51603 | reverse complement strand
AAAGAGTAACGGAGGAGCACGAAGGTTAGCTAATCCTGGTCGGACATCAGGAGGTTAGTGCAAAGGCATAAGCTAGCTTGACTGCGAGAGTGACGGCTCGAGCAGGTGCGAAAGCAGGTCTTAGTGATCCGGTGGTTCTGAATGGAAGGGCCATCGCTCAACGGATAAAAGGTACTCCGGGGATAACAGGCTGATACCGCCCAAGAGTTCATATCGACGGCGGTGTTTGGCACCTCGATGTCGGCTCATCACATCCTGGGGCTGAAGTAGGTCCCAAGGGTATGGCTGTTCGCCATTTAAAGTGGTACGCGAGCTGGGTTTAGAACGTCGTGAGACAGTTCGGTCCCTATCTGCCGTGGGCGCTGGAGAATTGAGGGGGGCTGCTCCTAGTACGAGAGGACCGGAGTGGACGCATCACTGGTGTTCGGGTTGTCATGCCAATGGCATTGCCCGGTAGCTAAATGCGGAAAAGATAAGTGCTGAAAGCATCTAAGCACGAAACTTG
>NZ_LXEU01000138.1 GCF_001654985.1 Kluyvera georgiana ATCC 51603 | reverse complement strand
TGAGGGCCGCTTTTTTTATGCCTTCGGTCACAAAGCTGTGTCGAAGCGTAGCAAAGATTGTGATGCTGGTAACATATTGCCGGCGGTGCTCAATTGGCCAACGTCCGCTGTACGCGACGATCCCGTTATATTGCCCTGTATCAGCTGTCCCTTCGAGAAACGTTCTGTTATATCTTGCCGTCACTTGAATAATAATCACTGTGTAAAATAGTAGCATGCTAATAAATAGAGGTGCGAGATATGAAAACGATTCTGACAACGGCAGCGCTGGCTGCGACGCTGATTTCCGGTATGGCTTTTGCGCAGGACGCCATCATCCCCTGGGCGGATAACAGCGGCGGTACCGAGAGCACGCACATCGCGGCGATGGGCCAGGATCTGAATGCACAGCATCAGCAGGTGACAAAAACGCAGGAAGGCGTCTGGGCGGATAACTCCGGCAGCATCAGTGCGGATGAAGCCGCGTTGACCAGCAGTAAACCGCCGGTGAAAGGCCATCCGGAGCTCATGCCTCATCAGGGGTAATCGCGCATTGCGGTTTTAAAATACCCGGCAGCGTTTCCACGCTGCCGGGTATTTTTTA
>NZ_LXEU01000137.1 GCF_001654985.1 Kluyvera georgiana ATCC 51603 | reverse complement strand
GGCACTGTTGCAAATAGTCGGTGGTGATAAACTTATCATCCCCTTTTGCTGATGGAGCTGCACATGAACCCATTCAAAGGCCGGCATTTTCAGCGTGACATCATTCTGTGGGCCGTACGCTGGTACTGCAAATACGGCATCAGTTACCGTGAGCTGCAGGAGATGCTGGCTGAACGCGGAGTGAATGTCGATCACTCCACGATTTACCGCTGGGTTCAGCGTTATGCGCCTGAAATGGAAAAACGGCTGCGCTGGTACTGGCGTAACCCTTCCGATCTTTGCCCGTGGCACATGGATGAAACCTACGTGAAGGTCAATGGCCGCTGGGCGTATCTGTACCGGGCCGTCGACAGCCGGGGCCGCACTGTCGATTTTTATCTCTCCTCCCGTCGTAACAGCAAAGCTGCATACCGGTTTCTGGGTAAAATCCTCAACAACGTGAAGAAGTGGCAGATCCCGCGATTCATCAACACGGATAAAGCGCCCGCCTATGGTCGCGCGCTTGCTCTGCTCAAACGCGAAGGCCGGTGCCCGTCTGACGTTGAACACCGACAGATTAAGTACCGGAACAACGTGATTGAATGCGATCATGGCAAACT
>NZ_LXEU01000136.1 GCF_001654985.1 Kluyvera georgiana ATCC 51603 | reverse complement strand
GTAAAAGACCACCTTCTGAGAAGGTGGCTTTTGAGAATGCCCCCTGTAAGGGGGGCTACTGTCAACTTTCGATTATTACTCTAGCAATTCCATCTGCTGTTCATGCGTTTGTTCCGCTTTCTCCTGATGCCGTACATATCTTCTGATAATTTCTTCATTCACCCCTACCGTATCGACAAAGTAGCCTCGGGACCAAAAATGGTTTCCCCATAGCTTCTTCCTGATATGTGGAAAACGGTTATAAAGCCTGATGGCACTTCGGCCTTTTAGATGGCCCATCAGAGTTGATATCGAGAGCTTAGGTGGGATGATTACTACCAGATGCACATGATCAGGCTGAACATTTAGCTCCAAAACCTCACAATCCTTTATTCCACAGAGGATATAGATCGTCCTGTACAGCTCCTTGCCCAGCTTATCTTTCAGGATCCTGAATCTGTACTTGGGCGTCCAGACTATGTGGTATTTGCAACGCCAATATACATGTGATGAACTCCTGTAAAGCCCCATGTCGGTTTGTCTCCTTTTACTTGTGGTGAGTAAGCAAAGATATTCCGACATGGGTATTCTTCAGGCTATAGCCTTACAGGATCAATCACCACCTCCCT
>NZ_LXEU01000135.1 GCF_001654985.1 Kluyvera georgiana ATCC 51603 | reverse complement strand
GATTCCGACAGTGACTCCGATTCCGACAGTGACTCCGATTCCGACAGTGACTCCGATTCCGACAGTGACTCCGATTCCGACAGCGACTCTGATTCCGACAGCGACTCTGATTCCGACAGCGACTCTGATTCAGACAGCGACTCCGACTCGGACAGCGATTCGGATTCTGACAGCGACTCCGACTCGGATAGCGATTCGGATTCTGACAGCGACTCCGATTCCGACAGTGACTCCGACTCGGACAGCGATTCGGATTCCGATAGCGACTCCGACGCGGACAGCGATTCGGATTCCGACAGCGACTCCGATTCCGACAGCGACTCCGATTCCGACAGCGACTCCAACTCGGACAGCGACTCCGACTCCGACAGTGACTCGGACTCCGACAGTGACTCCGACTCGGACAGTGATTCAGATTCCGATAGCGACTCCGATTCCGACAGTGACTCCGATTCCGACAGCGATTCAGACTCCGACAGCGACTCTGATTCCGACAGCGACTCTGATTCCGACAGCGATTCAGACTCCGACAGCGACTCTGATTCCGACAGCGACTCGGATTCCGACAGCGACTCCGATTCGGACAGCGACTCTGATTCCGACAGCGACTCG
>NZ_LXEU01000134.1 GCF_001654985.1 Kluyvera georgiana ATCC 51603 | reverse complement strand
GGCGTTCCGTACATCATCGTGTTCCTGAACAAATGCGACATGGTTGATGACGAAGAGCTGCTGGAACTGGTTGAAATGGAAGTTCGTGAACTTCTGTCTCAGTACGACTTCCCGGGCGACGACACGCCGATCGTTCGTGGTTCTGCTCTGAAAGCGCTGGAAGGCGACGCTGAGTGGGAAGCGAAAATCATCGAACTGGCGGGCTTCCTGGATTCTTACATCCCGGAACCAGAGCGTGCGATTGACAAGCCGTTCCTGCTGCCGATCGAAGACGTATTCTCCATCTCCGGTCGTGGTACCGTTGTTACCGGTCGTGTAGAACGCGGTATCATCAAAGTTGGCGAAGAAGTTGAAATCGTTGGTATCAAAGACACCGCTAAGTCTACCTGTACTGGCGTTGAAATGTTCCGCAAACTGCTGGACGAAGGCCGTGCTGGTGAGAACGTTGGTGTTCTGCTGCGTGGTATCAAACGTGAAGAAATCGAACGTGGTCAGGTACTGGCTAAGCCGGGTTCTATCAAGCCGCACACCAAGTTCGAATCTGAAGTGTACATTCTGTCCAAAGACGAAGGCGGCCGTCATACTCCGTTCTTCAAAGGCTACCGTCCGCAGTTCTACTTCCGTACTACTGACGTGACTGGTACCATCGAACTGCCGGAAGGCGTTGAGATGGTAATGCCGGGCGACAACATCAAAATGGTTGTTACCCTGATCCACCCGATCGCGATGGACGA
>NZ_LXEU01000133.1 GCF_001654985.1 Kluyvera georgiana ATCC 51603 | reverse complement strand
CAGCCAGCTACCAGCGTGTCAGCATCACCCTCGACGACCAGACCCTGTCCATGGCTGATCTCACCGCCATGGGCTTCCCCGTCTACGGTACCTACGGCAATGACACCCTCAGCGGCTGGAATAACGCCGATACCCTCTATGGTTATGCCGGCAACGACAGCCTGAGCGGCTATGATGGCAATGACATTCTCGACGGAGGTGCCGGCAACGACTCCCTTAATGGCAATAACGGCAATGACACCCTCGACGGCGGCACCGGCAACGATAAACTCTCTGGTGGCAGCGGCGACGATACCTATGTCTTTAATAAAGGCCACGGTCACGACACCGTTTCTGACTCTGCTACCTCCGCCATCAACACCCTTGTGTTCCAGGGGGCTACCGCCGCCGACCTCGTCATGCAAAAGTCCGGTTACGACCTGATCATTCACGCCTACGGCACTGACGATACCGTCACCCTGCCCGATTATTTCCGCTCTGCCAGCTACCAGCGTGTCAGCATCACCCTTGATGACCAGACCCTGTCCATGGATGATCTCACCGCCATGGGCTTCCCCGTCTACGGGACCGACGGCAATGACACCCTCAGCGGCTGGAATAACGGCGATACCCTCTACGGCTATGCCGGTAACGACTCCCTTAACGGCAACAACGGCAATGACACCCTCGACGGCGGCACCGGCAACGATAAACTCTCTGGTGGCAGCGGCGACGATACCTATGTCTTTAATAAAGGCCACGG
>NZ_LXEU01000132.1 GCF_001654985.1 Kluyvera georgiana ATCC 51603 | reverse complement strand
CCTAAATAACTGTTCCTAATACCGCTACACTTTAGCCAGCCCGTGTTTTCCACCGGGGAATGGGCTGACGGTATCCATAAAGTGATGAACCTTTTTCAACAGTTGCCACATTGAACGGCACTGGTGATTTCGGGTTATTGTCTCATGAAGCGCCTGCCACAACCGTTCGACATGATTGACCCATGGCGAGTAAACCGGCTGATAAATGACCCTGAACTTCTGGTTTGCTTTCAGCCAGCGCAACGTTTCACGGCTTTTGTGGATAATGTAGTTATCGACAATGAGCGTAATCGTTTTTGCCCGCCGGTATGTCGCCTTAAGATGTTTTAACAGTATGATAAATAAAGATGAACCTTTACTGTTTCCACCTACGTAGCTGACTTTTCCCGTACCGCTGTGCAGCGCACCGGCAAGATAGTACTTTTCATTCTGGCCCGGTGTGACAACACGTTTTTGCTGCCCGCGTAACTGCCAGTCAGCACCGATTTTTGGGTTGAGATGAATATCCACTTCATCTTCGTAAAACACGGGATTTTCCGCACTGCATTTCGCCAGTGCTTCATGGATAGCGACCATTTTTTCTTCTTTGTGTGGGTCACGGATACGCAGTGTCGGCGCTGCTCTGCGCCATACCAGCCCGGCAGCAGGTAACCATCTCCGGATGGTTGAGGCATGTAGCGGACAACCGGTGACATCACGGATTTTTATCGCCAGCAGTTCGGTACTCCAGCGGGAACGCTGA
>NZ_LXEU01000131.1 GCF_001654985.1 Kluyvera georgiana ATCC 51603 | reverse complement strand
ATGCTGATTCAGACTCTGGGCTGCTCCCCGTTCGCTCGCCGCTACTGGGGGAATCTCGGTTGATTTCTTTTCCTCGGGGTACTTAGATGTTTCAGTTCCCCCGGTTCGCTTCATTACGCTATGTATTCACGTAATGATAGTGTGACGAATCACACTGGGTTTCCCCATTCGGAAATCGCCGGTTATAACGGTTCATATCACCTTACCGACGCTTATCGCAGATTAGCACGTCCTTCATCGCCTCTGACTGCCAGGGCATCCACCGTGTACGCTTAGTCGCTTAACCTCACAACCCGAAGATGTTTCACTTCTGATTGCGAAAATTTGAGAGACTCGAACACACCTTTTATCTGTTCTTATTACGGAGAACAGACACAGTGTGTCGTTTCAATTTTCAGCTTGATCCAGATTTTTAAAGAGCAAAACTTCGCAGTGAACCTTTTCAGGTACACTCTGAAGTTTTCTTGGGTTGTTGCAGTAAAGATGGTGGAGCTATGCGGGATCGAACCGCAGACCTCCTGCGTGCAAAGCAGGCGCTCTCCCAGCTGAGCTATAGCCCCATCGTAGTTAAAATCTCATCAACCTTAATTTCCGTTGAGGCAAGGCGTGGTGACACGAAGCATACTTAAAGTATGTGAGTGTCGCCGCAACGCAGCATCAGCAGAAATTTGGTAGGCCTGAGTGGACTTGAACCACCGACCTCACCCTTATCAGGGGTGCGCTCTAACCACCTGAGCTACAAGCCTGCAGAGATTTTCTTACTGCTAATTTTCATCAGACAATCTGTGTGAGCACTGCAAAGGTCGG
>NZ_LXEU01000130.1 GCF_001654985.1 Kluyvera georgiana ATCC 51603 | reverse complement strand
AAGGTGCGAATAAGCAGGTCATTTCTTCCCAAGCTGACTCGCTGATTAAAATTTCGCGGATCTGGGCCGATTTTTTTCCCGCAAACACATCGAATCAGCCTATTTAGGCTATTTTTTCCACCATTTCTGGCGTTATTTCCGGTTTTTACTGAGATCTCTCCCACTGACGTATCATTTGGTCCACCCGAAACAGGTTGGCCAGGGTGAATAACATCGCCAGTTGGTTATCGTTTTTCAGCAGCCCCTTGTATCTGGCTTTCACGAAGCCGAACTGCCGCTTGATGATGCGAAACGGGTGCTCCACCCTGGCACGGATGCTGGCTTTCATGTATTCGATGTTGATGGCCGTTTTGTTCTTGCGCGGATGCTGCTTCAAGGTTTTTACCCTGCCGGGACGCTCGGCGATCAGCCAGTCCACATCCACCTCGGCCAGCTCCTCGCGCTGTGGCGCTCCTTGGTAGCCGGCATCGGCTGAGACAAATTGCTCCTCTCCATGAAGCAGATTACCCAGCTGATTGAGGTCATGCTCGTTGGCCGCGGTGGTGACCAGGCTGTGGGTCAGGCCACTCTTGGCATCGACACCAATGTGGGCCTTCATGCCAAAGTGCCACTGATTGCCTTTCTTGGTCTGATGCATCTCCGGATCGCGTTGCTGCTCTTTGTTCTTGGTCGAGCTGGGTGCCTCAATGATGGTGGCATCCACCAAAGTGCCTTGGGTCATCATGACGCCTGCTTCGGCCAGCCAGCGATTGATGGTCTTGAACAATTGACGGGCCAGTTGATGCTGCTCGAGCAGGTGGCGGAAATTCATGATGGT
>NZ_LXEU01000129.1 GCF_001654985.1 Kluyvera georgiana ATCC 51603 | reverse complement strand
GAGCCTATCCCAATAGGGTTTTGTTCCAGACAATGACACCACAGGCAAAATGCAGCATCGCCTCATAATTCTCGACCTTCTTCTCCCAACGAGTCAGGACACGGCGGTAGCGATTCATCCAACTGTGTGTTCTCTCTACAACCCAGCGGTGAGCCTTAAAATCCGTGTATTTGATGGCCTCTGACTCATCCTTTCGTGACTGGATATGAGGTTCATAGCGACGACTTTTCAGATACGATTCCAGCCATTCCGCTTCATACCCTTTGTCCATGCACAACCGGAGCCTCTTGCCCGGTCTGCCCGTCTGGAGGGCATCGAGCGTATCCGTAACCAACTTTATGTCGTGCGTATTTGCTCCGGCAACAACCAGTGCAAGCGGTAGCCCGTTCCCGTCAGTCATCAGACTGCGCTTTACGCCCTGTTTCCCCCGGTCTGTAGGGTTCCTGCCTGTTTTTTTGAGCCTGCCAGCGGTGATTTGGTTATACAACCATCCATCGACAGCCACGACCAGTCAATAGAGTCCAACTGTTCGCAAGCAAGCAACCCATTTTGCCAGAAGCGTTCAAATACTCCAGCATCTCGCCACTCCTGAAATCGGCGATGAGCAGAGCTTGACGAGCATATACCGGTGGCATTCAGCGCATTCCATTGGCAGCCCGTCCTGAGTACGAAGAAAATGGCGTTCATTGCAGCGCGATTATCAACCCGCTTGCGGTGCGTACCCAGCGGGTGTTGAGTTTTATGCTCCGGGATGAGTGGAGCCATTTTCTCCCAGAGTCCATCACTGATCTGCCACTTGTTGCCCGCCACGCTTCGCCCTCAGAAATTATCATATTGTATTATCTGACAATTCCTTTTGGGATAGGTTCTT
>NZ_LXEU01000128.1 GCF_001654985.1 Kluyvera georgiana ATCC 51603 | reverse complement strand
CGGTAAAGAATCAGGCTCTGCCACGGTAGCGATCACCGGAACACAACGATCACCTGATAAATCACGCAATTGATACATTGCCGGATCTTCTAACGAAGTCGCTACGCTCCCCGTTTTCTTATGTGCCCATCACGGCACGTAAAGGGGAAGTATTACCCAAAGGTTTTGTATTTGTCATTGTTCCTCAACTTTGTATAGCCTCCAGTATCTTGATCCGTATAGAAAATTTGCAAATTGAGGTGAGAATATGGCAAACGCGACCAAAAGCGCCGCGACAAAGCGCAACAACCGTAAGATTCATGCCCGTAAATTTCTGGCAACTCCAGAGGGTAAAGCCTGGTTAGCTCGAAAGCAGGAAGAAGAGGCAGAGATCAAATTAGCCAGAGCTGCTAATGCGATGTTTTGATCTTTTCTGTACGGCGCTAAGATCTTGCAATTGCTCAAAAAATGGCAAGAAACACCTTGACACATTTGTACGGATGTTATTAATTTTGTCGATGAAGATTGATGTATTGCCGCTAACTAAACGACCTAAAAGGAAGTTGATATGAGTCTGCAATTGTTAAGAGAGTCAGTCCAAAGACGAAAACCTATTTCATTCCAATATAACAAGCCTGGAAAAGTAGCTGGTGAAAGAATCGGAAACGTCCATGCTATTTTTATAATGCGCCGTAAAAGTGATGGTGTTGAAACTACAAAGTTGCATATAGTGCAAACTGCTGGTGTAACTGATACCGCGCCTAATTTCCCTGAGTTTAGAACATTTGATATAGAAACTTTATCTAATGTTGTGATTCTTGAGAATGAACCAGAGTTTCCAATTAATGAAAAATACAATCCTGAGTATGACGGATACCAAAATGTCATAGCTAAGGTGTAAAATATGAGTCTT
>NZ_LXEU01000127.1 GCF_001654985.1 Kluyvera georgiana ATCC 51603 | reverse complement strand
CCTTAATATAAAGACACAAGCAGAGACATTTTTGGCACGATATAAAAACGCTAAGTTAAAAAATCACTATGACGTGTTGGGTATCAAATGTTCACTGGCATAAACCTCTGTTTCTGATGTAAAACAGATTTTCTGAGGAGGCGTAAAACCTCCTCGTACTGCGAAATTGATTTAGTGATAGCGATCGATCACGCCAACCAGATAGTGGTCGGTTTGCTGCATGTTGATGCCCGCTTTTTTAGCGCTGCGGACTTCATCCAGAATGATTTGCAACAGCGTCCCGTCCACGATTTCCTCTTTTCTGTATCGCTTCAGGAAGTTAATCGCTGACTTATCGTTTGCTGCCTGGGCGTCTTCCGTCAAAGAGGTCAGCGCATTAATGCGCTTCTGGTAATCGCTTACCGTCTGCTCAAACAGATCTTCCAGCGTGGAAAATTCACCGCACCGGGCGTGTTGCTCCTGTAACACCGGCGTGGCGCCGCTCTGTTTGATGTATTCGTACATGCGCATCATTTGCGTCACCGTATTTTGCGCCTGATGACGCAAAAATAGTGCGGTGCCATTAAGGCTATTCTCGCTGCACCTCTGGCTGAGCTGAAGATACAAATTTGAGGTATAAAACTCCTGATTCATTTGCGCATTCAGTTTTTGAACTATTCCGCTAGCGATCATAGGACTTCCTTATTTCTTGTCATCTCAGAAAACGGTCACTCTTCGAAAAAACAACCAGAATAAAAGCGATTCTTTCGCTTTTTTTATTGCGCCTGGTTACGCAGTCATATTCATTTTAAGTCGGGATGCTCCTTATTTAAATATCCACCCCTACTATCGCATTTCTATCTGGCATTATTCTGTGATGGTGTTTCGATATTCACACTCCCTGTGCCAATCCTTTCTTATCGACAGTAGGAAACTTCCTCCGGCTATTCTGCTGAACACGATTAGGGGCACTGTTGC
>NZ_LXEU01000126.1 GCF_001654985.1 Kluyvera georgiana ATCC 51603 | reverse complement strand
TTTGTAGGTTTTCGAGCGGATGGTCATCTGCGTTTTTGTTCCCGGCAGGCTACCCGGTGAACGGTTATCCTGGTGGTACGTGCGCCCCATGATGATGGGCTGGTCGGGGTCGCCGTTAAGGAAGTCCACGATGACCTCCTGGCCTACGCGGGGAATAGCGAGGTGACCAAATCCGGCACCAGCCCATGGTTGTGACACCCGTATCCAGCATGAGCTGTCTTCGTTGCCCGGACAATAGCGGTCCCAGTGAAAACGCACCCGGACACGACCGTGTTCATCGCAGAAGATTTCCTCGCCAGCGGGACCGGTGACGATGGCGCTCTGCGGGCCGTCCACGGAGGGTTTTGGCAGGGGAGAGGCGCGCCATGTCCGGTCAGCCGGAATGACGTCAAAATTGTTGCTCAGCGTGGTTCCCTGGCCCTGTTTGCCGTGCTGTGCCTGAGGCTGTTCACCTTTCAGTACGCAGCCGGTGACCTGCCACTCGCGGTTCAGGGTGAGGGAAGGATGACCAGTCAGGGTGAAGCGTTTGCCGGGGTACAGCTTCGCCGAGTTGCTGACCCCGGCGGCGGTTTCGGCATCGTGGCGGAAGCCGTCAGCCAGGTAGCGGGCAAAATCCTGTCCGTGCTGCTCGTCCTTGAAGCGTCCCGGATAATCGAAGATTTCGTACTGAGTGCGCTGACCGTTCAGGTTTGTGGCCTGGTGGCTGAAGTAGCCGGGCCAGCCGGGGGTTTTAAAAGTGTAATCCTGGTTTTCCACGGAAGAGGGACGAACCTGCGCCCGGTAGCGAAACTCGCTAACGCATTCCGTGGAGACTTCGCTGCTTGTGTTCGGGTTAAAGGGCAGGGAGCGCAGCGCGGAGACGCCTGCCACATCATCACAGAGCACCAGCTTCTGCTCCGTTCCGGTCGGTGAGCACCAGTCAAAATAGAAAATGCCTTCTTCGGCCCACAGTCGGGAGAGAAAGGTGAGGTCGCTTTCACCATACTGTACGCAGAATTCACGCGCCGGATGAGATTCATAAAAGGAAGGGGTCCAGTCGGTGATGCCATTTTCATCAAGCAGGGTGGCGGAGATAGCCTGGATATCCTGCTGCTGAAAGATGCGGAAATTCTGGCGCAGTCCGGCCCGCCAGAGCGGGGGCGAGATGGTCAGGTGGTAATTCATCTGCCAG
>NZ_LXEU01000125.1 GCF_001654985.1 Kluyvera georgiana ATCC 51603 | reverse complement strand
TACACGCTCGTAAGCGGCTCTTACGACCCGCTAACGCGGAGATACGCCCCAACTGCGGCTTCGCCTTGTTGTGACCACTCCGACCGCGCACAAAAGCCTCTGAGCCGCTTTTAGCGGAATATGGCTTTGCAGGGTGAAGGGATGGATAGGCGATCCCTTTCGATCCCTCACTGGTATCGGCGGCTAACCCTCGGTGCTACCTGTCATTTCATCCTGCCGCCTTACATGCGCTAACGCGCATAAATCCCCGTTCCTCAGTGGAACGAAAACTCACGCTAACAGGGTAGTGACCGGGTAGCCACGATAACTGCCAACAAAATTAGCTTATAGGTTAATTCTACCTTGTCTGAAATTAGCCTATAGGTTAATATTAATAGAAATGGGAGGTCACATGTTTAGCGTTGTTTATCACCCGGAAGCCAGGGAAGAAGCCACAGCATTACCCGTAAAAATCAGGGTGAAGTTTGACCGTCTCATCGGCAAACTGGAGTATGACGCCCGATTACTGCGGGAGCCGGACACGAAGCCCCTGGGCGATGGACTTTTTGAGATCCGCACGATGGGGACGGACATAGCCAGGGGAATCTGGGTATACCACAAAGGCAATACCATCATCATGCTCCGTGTTTTCATCAAGAAGTCACAGAAAACGCCAGCGAAAGAAATCGATCTCGCCAAAAAGCGGTTAGCGGAGGTACTTAATGAAACTGGTAAGCCATAAAGAACTGCATAACGAGTGGATGCAGGACGATGAATATCGCGCTGCATGGCAGGAAGAAGAACGTAAGGAAAAGCTCAGGGAGCTGCTTGCTGAATGGCGCAAGCATGACAACCTGACAAAAGCGCAGGTTGCTGAACGCATGGGGGTTACACCTCCGGTTATTTCTCGCCTGGAAAACAACATCACCAAAGCCAGCATCGACACACTGACCCGCTACGCTCACGCCTGCGGCATCAAGAAACCTGTCATTGCCCTGTACTGAATAGCCAGCCCTCCGGGGCTGGCCTTTTTGTTTCGGTCAGTCCCAAAATTTTGTTAAAGCAAGTTTAAAATGTCACCTGTTTCTCCAAAGTTGAAATGTCACTTCTAAGCCAATCTATTTATACATAATCTTTACATCTTTCCCCGGTGACAAAGTGCTAATTGGTCTGTAATGTTCAATGTGTGGCAGGCAAGCCGCCGGTGACTTA
>NZ_LXEU01000124.1 GCF_001654985.1 Kluyvera georgiana ATCC 51603 | reverse complement strand
TTAGTCTCCAATATTTTCGGGACACTTAATGCTATGTATCAGATAAAATTACGACAAATACACTATGAGTAATTGAGAAAGTAATGGCCTTTCTCATCCTAAAGGCCATCATTGTAAGCAGTATCATCCCCGGCTACAGCCGAAGTTACGATCACCATCACCGAATTGTTTGGTGTCAAGCTTGGCTAAATAATCTAGTCGATACAGTAGATTGGTATACTCTCCGTGAAAGCTACGGTCATTTACATCTAATATATAGCGGCAGTTTTCAGGATAATGGACCAGCCCATGATAGTCATCTAACTCTAAACCCAAAGCACTGTACCATGCCCTTATAATCATCATCCGTAAATGGTTTTCAGCTCCATAATCGCCTAAATGGTAATAAGCATCTTTATTAAAAAAAAGACCAAGGTGAAAGTGACATTTTCCTTCTTCGGAAAACTCCCGTACCCAAACATGACGAACACGGTTTGGATATATTCTTTTGCCGTTAGCTGCTCTTGCTTTCTCATTGGCCTCCAGCATGGCATTTAATGCATTACGGAAACGGGATATCGCTCCAGGCTCCAGATTAGGAAAACAACAAACAGTATCACCTCTGTCTAAAATGGGGGGATAATGAACATCAACACGTAAAGCCATTGTTCTTGGAAATTCACTGATAGCTTGATTGATTACCTGTTCAATATTTTTTCTGTAGGCGAGCACATGCTCACCATGAGAACCATGATATAACTCCATATTTACAACAAGTATATTCATCATCAAGCCAACATCTATGCGGGGAAATCAGCACGATATTGCTCTGCAATTAAAATTAACCAAAGATACCATTAGCCCAGTATCTTTTTACTGTGGAAAGGCTTATTCCTAAAGTCTTTGCTACCTTAGATTGAGAAAGTCGCTTTTTCTTCTCATTTTGAATTAGAAAAAAGTATTTACTTCCCTCTGGCCTTCCAAGGACCTTCTTTGAATTTATTCTATTAGATTGCATTTGGGGTTCCTTATTAGCAAGTAATTATCATTCGGTTGTTAGTCTCCATCAATAAGTTGATAGCCTGTATGTAACCAGTATGGTTATGCTTAACATTGGTGTCAGAAATTATGGTTAACTTCACTGGTAAAAGGATTAATGATGATGGTATTTCCTCCTGTCAAAGATTTTTGTGATGCATCGCCTTCATCAATGACAGGAACCATTACAGCT
>NZ_LXEU01000123.1 GCF_001654985.1 Kluyvera georgiana ATCC 51603 | reverse complement strand
CGGGGACATGGTAGACACTTACAACTAAGGCATAAGAACCCGCTTATGGAGTCACTTATGCCCTGGGATGAGAGAGATACCATGTCATTACGTTCTGAGTTTGTTCTGTTCGCCTCGCAGGACGGGGCGAACATCCGTGCTCTTTGCCGTCTTTACGGCATATCTCCCGCCACCGGCTACAAGTGGCTTCACCGCTGGGCTCTGGAAGGCGGGGCCGGTCTTCACGATCGGCCCCGCACGCCTCATCATTCTCCTAACCGCTCGCCAGACGACATCGTTTACCTGCTGCGCATGGCCCATGACCGGTATGAACGCTGGGGCGCGCGCAAGATAAAGCGCTGGCTCGAAGACCAGGGACACCGCATGCCCGCCTTCAGCACCGTCCATAACCTGATGGCCCGCCACGGCCTGCTGCCGGGAACAGTGCCGGGTATCCCGGCCACAGGCCGGTTTGAACATGACGCGCCGAACCGGCTCTGGCAGATGGACTTTAAGGGCCACTTTCCCTTTGGCGGCGGCCGCTGCCATCCGCTTACCCTGCTGGACGACCACTCCCGTTTCTCCCTGTGCCTGGCACCCTGTACCGATGAACGACGCGAGACCGTGCAGCAGCAACTGGTCAGCGTGTTTGAACGCTACGGTCTGCCGGACAGGATGACGATGGACAACGGCGCGCCATGGGGCGACACGACCGGTGTCTGGACAGCGCTGGAGCTGTGGCTGATGCGCCAGGGTATCCGGGTAGGCCACTCCCGGCCATACCATCCGCAGACGCAGGGTAAGCTGGAGCGTTTTCACCGCAGCCTGAAGGCGGAAGTGCTGCAGGGGAAGTGGTTTGCGGACAGCGGTGAACTGCAGCGCGCCTTCGAGCACTGGCGGACAGTCTATAACCTTGAGCGGCCGCACGAGGCTCTGGATATGGCGGTGCCGGCCTCCCGGTATCAGCCGTCTGCACGGCAATACAGTGGCGTCATGGTGCCACCGGAATATGACGAGGGGGTAATGGTAAGGAAGGTCGATATCATCGGGAAGCTGAGCATAAAAGGCATCAGTCTGAAGGTGGGTAAGGCGTTCAGGGGAGAACGGGTCGGGCTGAAGGAAACGCAGGAGGATGGATGTTATGAAGTGTGGTGGTACAGCACAAAAGTAGGGGTGATCGACCTGAAGAAAAAGTCGATCACCATGGGTAAAGAGTGTTAAAAAGTGTTCACCATGTCCCCGAACACCTGTCTACCATGTCCCCGGACCGTACA
>NZ_LXEU01000122.1 GCF_001654985.1 Kluyvera georgiana ATCC 51603 | reverse complement strand
GGTTCATCGCGCTTTACCGGGGAACGCTGCTTTTATTTTCAGGAAGAAGTAGTCGTTATCCCGGTATCCGTATGCCATTCGCTTTATCACTTTGATCTTATTGTTCATCCCTTCCAGTACGCTGGTATTTAGTCTGTGTGTCGCACTCGCTATTATCCCGCCCACGTATCCCTTTAGTTTTTCAGCGAACTGCTTCAGCGCCTTTATGCCACTTTCCTGTGATTGTCTGTACCAGTCATTCCACCGCTGACTCGCCTCCTGTTCAGTCGGGGCATACCACAGCTCTTTCAGTGCCGTTTTCATCACATAAACTGTATTTAATGGCTGATTGGCTTCCAGTAACTCCGACAGCCTGACATCATGTCCTGCTGGCAGGTTTTCCGGATTGCGCAGCAACAGCCAGCGACTGCGTTTGATGACCTGCCGGGACTTCGGATTATCACGTAGCTGATTGGCCTGATCGACCCTGACGCGGTCAATAACCTCGCGGCCAAACTTTGCGACCACATGGAACAGGTCATAGACCACCTGCGCCTGAGGGCAGTGCTCCCTGACCTCCAGATCGAACGCCGTGTTCATGTCCATGGCAACGGATTCGATGGCAGCACATCCCTCTGGCCCCAGCCAGGTGAAGAAGGGGCGAAAGGCGGCTCTGCTACGCCCTTCGCCCACCCACAGCACCTGCTGTGTATCAGCATCCGCCACGACAGTGGCGTAACGATGTCCTTTAAACAGGGCAAATTCGTCCATCATCAGACGGCGCAGACTGTGCCGTTGCGGTTCATGAACTTCCCGCAGCAGTCTCCGGTAATCAATGTTTTTAATAGTATGCCAGTGCAGTCCGGTCAGACTGGCTACGTGCTTAATCGGAAGTAACCGGACGAGAGATTCAACCCACGCCGACAGGGTGGAGGTGTATCGCTGACGCTCAGGCAGCCAGTCGATTTTTTCGGTCATAATACCGCAGGATGAACAGCGTAAGCGGCGAACGGGTACATCCAGCCAGACCTTCCAGTTTAGCAGGTCACGCTCTCTGACACGTCGCAGGGAAGTGTCGTGAATATGCGGAGTGCTGCGGTTGCATCCACGACAATATGGGGGCCGGGAAGTCAGAGGCTGGAGGCGAATGAGCAGAGTATCGGGAGTCATTTCAGTGCAGGAAGAGACACTGAACCCTTTCCAGAAAAGAGAAGTCAGGTTAGCATTCATGGCAACGGCAGTTTTGAAGGTTCAGGGTGTGTTTTGGCGAATACAAACCTAAACGTTCTGACTGCCGTTTTCTATTGGTTCACGCTAACCTGCGATGAACC
>NZ_LXEU01000121.1 GCF_001654985.1 Kluyvera georgiana ATCC 51603 | reverse complement strand
ACCTGACCGCCGGTCACGTAGAAGCGCAGCATCGGGCGGAATTCCGGGCCCATGCCGATCGCGATGTTCTGCGACAGCGTCAGCTTCCAGCCGTGGTTGTCACCGCCTTTGTCGTAATCAACACGCTGGTAACCCGCTTCCAGCCAGGTGGAGTGCACGTCGTTCCAGAAGTACATCGGACGCACAATCGCGCCGTAGTTTTTACGGTTGTCGGTGTTGTCTTTGCTGTTGTCGTAGTCGTGGAACGCCAGCAGGTATTCCACCTGCGCCTGCTGGGTGAACTTGTAGTTACCCTCGAAGCTGGCGTAGATAGCGGTCAGACCGTCGGTTTTGTTGAACACGCTGTTATCCGAGTTATCGGAGTAGCGCAGGATAACCTTGTTCACGCCGCTGTCATCGCTGTTGGTATGGCTTAACAGCAGGCCGCCCTGCCAGGCATCGAGCTGCTTGTCGTTATCCACCGCTTTGGAGTCGAAGCCGTAGTTGGCGTACACCTCTACGTCGATCGGGCCCGCTTTGATGTTGTGGGTTTTGGTGGTCAGCGCGTAGTGGCCGTCGTCACCGGTGTCGGAGTTACCGGTACAGGTGATGCGCGACGGGTTCGACTCATCGGCCATCACTTCCGGACTACAGGATTTCACCTGAGCCACCGTGGCCACGTCGAACTGCACGCCGCCAATATCAAAGTTTTTCACCCCGGCGCCCTGGCCGTCGTGGTTCATCCAGAAGTAGTCGTTGATACCCTGTTGCGGACGCTGGTGGAAGTCACGACCGGCCCAGATATAGGCGTTCGGGTTGGATTCCAGCACGTTGGTCACGCCGACGTAGGCCTTTTTCAGGTTCACTTCGTCGCTCCAGTGGTCGAACATCACGTTGATGTCCCAGATCGCGCCTTTTTCGCTCTTGAAGGCCTTGGTGAGCTGGAATTCGCCGCCGTTGCCTTCGTTACCCAGACGACCGATCGCCGAGGCGCCGTTATAAGAGCCGTCCACGCCGACGTATTTCTGATCGCCCGCCTGGAAATGCGCGCCGTAGCGCGCGTAGCCGCTGAACTTCAGGCCGAACGGTACCGCCATATCCGGCGTCGCCGCCGCGGTTTGCGGGTTGGTTTCCAGATCCACTTTCTTCGCGGCAGCAGCGTCCATTTTGGCCTGACGATCCGCCAGTGCTTTATCGACGGCTTTGGCCACAATGGCGTCGATTTGTTCCTGAGTAAATTCTTGTGCCATTACAGAGGAAAGAGGGCAAAGTGCGGCAATAACCGCCATAGCTAAAGGAAGTTTTTTTACAGTTTTCATGGTTATCTCAAATTAATTAATT
>NZ_LXEU01000120.1 GCF_001654985.1 Kluyvera georgiana ATCC 51603 | reverse complement strand
CTTTTTTCAGTGAACTGAAGAACGATTCGGCCACCGCATTGACGCTCCTATGTCAAGAGCGGGCGATTGGCATATGTGAGATCTGATAAAATCAATGGGTAGAGTTCACGGACGATGTAGCGTTTTAGACATCTCAGGATCTCTTTGGTCGATAGCCCTTCACCAGTTCGTCTGTCGACATAGATTCTTGTCCGCGGATCACTTCGCATACGCACAAGGGCTATTGTCCACAGGGCATTGTTTGCTTCACGTGAGCCACCTCGATTTAATCTGTGCCTGACTGTTTTTCCTGATGATGCTGGCAGCGGATTTACGCCACAAAGCGATGCCAGTGCTGCTTCATTTTTTAAACGTTCGGGATTATCACCTGCAACTGCCAGCAGTGTGGCTGCCGTCTGTGGCCCTACGCCAAACTGGCTACGAAGGTTACTGGCATATTTACGGGTCAGTTTATCCAGCGATTCGTCCAGTTCATTCAACTCTTCAGTCAGTGCCCCCCATCGTTTCGCAAGGCTTCTAAGCGTGCTGTACAGAGCTATACGCAGTGGAGAGTACTCTGATACTTCGCAGTTAATACAGGCAGCTACGCACTCGTGTGGTTTCGATTTCCAGAGTTTGTCGCGGACATCCTGCGGTGCACTAACCAGCAGCGAACGAAGCTGGTTAATCGCCTGAGTACGGGCTTTTACAGCGCTACGTCGGGCAACGCTAATTATCCGGAGAGCTTCACACGCGCCGGATTGCATTTTGGGTATGGCTTTGCTGCTCCCCGAAAGTACGGTGCGGGCTGCATTCTCTGCATCCAGTGGATCTGACTTTCCTTCAAGGCGGCGTTTTGAGCGGTCTGGTCGGTTAACTTCAACAACATAAATACCATTTTTAATAAGAAAACGTGTTAATGCAGCACCATAAGTTCCGGTTCCTTCAATACCTGCTCGTTCGAGAACTCCAAAAGATTTAGCCCAATCAAATAGCTCCTGATAGCCAATTTGATTTGTTTGAATAATGTGAGTACCAAGCAGCTTACCCGCCTGACTGATAACAGCACCGACATGAATATCAAGGTGTGTATCGACACCCAGGATCACGCTTTCAGGAGATTGAAAATTGTTTTGCATGGTTTACCTCCCAGATATCAGTAGCACAACCATCCCCATCGCAGGACAGGACACTCAAGATGCAGCACAAAGCTCCTATCAGGTCACAAACGCTGGGCCCGGCTATGCCCGGGAAATACCAGAATCGGACGACAGGTCAACACAAAGGCATTCGAGCCAATCCCAGCACGGGTCAGTCCGATCCGGTATTTGAAAGTATATTAGAATGAGTATCCCAGCAGTTGCCACGCCGGCTCATGCTCGG
>NZ_LXEU01000119.1 GCF_001654985.1 Kluyvera georgiana ATCC 51603 | reverse complement strand
TAATGCCGATCGTTTAAGGATCGGTTGACCGATCCGACAGTTGATGTACAAAGGGTTCATGTCTCTGCATGGACCCTTTTTAATGGAACTCTCACAAGCCCTCGGCATCATCAATCTCGCCTCTCCTGAGCAGGCCCGCAATCTCGCCGACCTCATTCCTGAAGACCTTATCCGTCAGGCGCTGACCCTTTCCGATACCGTCACCCTGCGCAAACGCAAACTGCCCCTTGAGTCAATGATATGGCTTGTCGTCGGCATGTCCGTTTTCTGCAACCGCCCGCTGACCGAAATTGTTAATCTTATGGATATCGTGGACAGTTCCGGCTCACCTTTTACCGCCAGAAGCTCTGTTATTCAGCGTCGCAAGACGCTGGGGGAAAATGCCGTCAGGGAACTGTTTGAGCTCACTCAGCAACACTGGCATGAGCAGGCAAATCATCCGCACTGGCACGGGCTGAGACTCTGTGGCATTGATGGCGTGGTCTGGCGCGTACAGGACACCCCGGAAAATAACGAGGCCTTCGGTAAAGCGTCAAATCAGCACGGCGAAAGGGGGTATCCGCAGGTGAGGATGGTGTGCCTGATGGAGCTGAGCAGTCACCTGATACAGGGCAGTGAATTTGACCGCTACGACGTCAATGAAATGCGGCTGGCGGCCCGTCTGAGCGCCAGCGCATCAGATAACAGCATCACGCTATTCGATAAAGGCTTTTACTCACCCGGACTGCTGCACCACTGGCAGAATGCAGGTAAAAACAGGCACTGGCTGCTGCCGCTGAAAAAGAATGTGCAATATGACGTCATCCATAAACTGGGGCGACAGGATAGTCTGGTCAGAATAAGAACGACGCCTCAGGCGAAAAAACAATGGTCAGGGTTGCCGGAGGAAATCACGGCGCGACTGGTGACAAGAAAAATAGATGGCGTGGAGCGGCAGATACTGACTTCGTTGACAGATGCCTGCCGTTATCCGGGAGCCGATGTGGCTGAGTTATACCGGCACCGGTGGGAAATCGAGCTGGGTTACCGGGAAGCAAAGCAGGGGCTGCTGTGCAACAGATGGACGCTACGCAGCCGGTTACCGGAGATGGTGCGACAGGAGCTGTGGGGTGTGCTGCTGACCTATAATCTGGTGCGTTATCAGATGGTGAGGATGGCGTTCCATCTGAAAGGAGATTATCTGCCATATCAGCTGAGCTTCAGCAGTGCAATAACGGAGATGATGCGGTTACTGATAACGCTGCCGTGGGCATCACCGGGAACCGTACCGGGGGAACTGAAAAGGTTTTACGAGCAGGCGAGGCACTGCGTGTTGCCGCTAAGAAGGGAACGAAGTTACCCACGAGAAGTGAGAGCAAAATGCAAAAAGTATCCGGATAGAAAGGCTGCTGGTCACCTTAAGTGACCAGCATTAGGCC
>NZ_LXEU01000118.1 GCF_001654985.1 Kluyvera georgiana ATCC 51603 | reverse complement strand
GTGTGTTAGTGGAACGGTCTGGAAAGTCCGACGGTACAGGGTGATAGTCCCGTACACCAAAATGCACAGGTTGTGAACTCGATGAGTAGGGCGGGACACGTGGTATCCTGTCTGAATATGGGGGGACCATCCTCCAAGGCTAAATACTCCTGACTGACCGATAGTGAACCAGTACCGTGAGGGAAAGGCGAAAAGAACCCCGGCGAGGGGAGTGAAAAAGAACCTGAAACCGTGTACGTACAAGCAGTGGGAGCACCTTCGGGTGTGACTGCGTACCTTTTGTATAATGGGTCAGCGACTTATATTCTGTAGCAAGGTTAACCGTATAGGGGAGCCGAAGGGAAACCGAGTCTTAACTGGGCGTTAAGTTGCAGGGTATAGACCCGAAACCCGGTGATCTAGCCATGGGCAGGTTGAAGGTTGGGTAACACTAACTGGAGGACCGAACCGACTAATGTTGAAAAATTAGCGGATGACTTGTGGCTGGGGGTGAAAGGCCAATCAAACCGGGAGATAGCTGGTTCTCCCCGAAAGCTATTTAGGTAGCGCCTCGTGAATTCATCTTCGGGGGTAGAGCACTGTTTCGGCTAGGGGGTCATCCCGACTTACCAACCCGATGCAAACTGCGAATACCGAAGAATGTTATCACGGGAGACACACGGCGGGTGCTAACGTCCGTCGTGAAGAGGGAAACAACCCAGACCGCCAGCTAAGGTCCCAAAGTCATGGTTAAGTGGGAAACGATGTGGGAAGGCACAGACAGCCAGGATGTTGGCTTAGAAGCAGCCATCATTTAAAGAAAGCGTAATAGCTCACTGGTCGAGTCGGCCTGCGCGGAAGATGTAACGGGGCTAAACTGTGCACCGAAGCTGCGGCAGCGACACTATGTGTTGTTGGGTAGGGGAGCGTTCTGTAAGCCTGCGAAGGTGTCTCGTGAGGGATGCTGGAGGTATCAGAAGTGCGAATGCTGACATAAGTAACGATAATGCGGGTGAAAAACCCGCACGCCGGAAGACCAAGGGTTCCTGTCCAACGTTAATCGGGGCAGGGTGAGTCGACCCCTAAGGCGAGGCCGAAAGGCGTAGTCGATGGGAAACAGGTTAATATTCCTGTACTTGGTGTTACTGCGAAGGGGGGACGGAGAAGGCTATGTTAGCCGGGCGACGGTTGTCCCGGTTTAAGCATGTAGGCGGAGCGTTTAGGTAAATCCGGACGCTTACTAACGCTGAGGTGTGATGACGAGGCACTACGGTGCTGAAGTAACAAATGCCCTGCTTCCAGGAAAAGCCTCTAAGCATCAGGTAACACGAAATCGTACCCCAAACCGACACAGGTGGTCAGGTAGAGAATACCAAGGCGCTTGAGAGAACTCGGGTGAAGGAACTAGGCAAAATGGTGCCGTAACTTCGGGAGAAGGCACGCTGATATGTAGGTGAAGT
>NZ_LXEU01000117.1 GCF_001654985.1 Kluyvera georgiana ATCC 51603 | reverse complement strand
CACAAAATCGACAAAACACAGCAGTAATACCCCACTACCTTTCGAAAGGATCAGAAATGCATAACGAAATTGAGAAGTGGCTGAATGAACAAGCCAATGATAATCCAGTTGCGCGAGCTGAACTGGCAAGAACTCTTGTCAAAAAAGTTTATGATTTTGTTAAGTTTAATCGCCCTGAGGGTGAGGGGCTGGATGGTCGTGATGGCCCGGAAAGGCAAAGTCTGGCTAAAATTGTTGATGCAGCAGAAGATCACTATATAAACATGTGCGAAATAAAAAACAAGTAATGTATATAAATCGGCTCAGAGCTAACTTTGAGCCGAAATAAAAAATCAGAATAATTTGCTAAAGAAATAAAAATGAGAAATAAAATGCAAGATATTTTGTCGAACACATTGAAGGTTATAATTTCATTTTTTGTCGCTCTCATTTTAAACAAATTGTTGTCTTTGTTCAGAAAGAGACAGCTTTATTTGTCATGCTGGAATTCTATTGAAAATACTTCAATTGCCGACAATGCGTTTACAATAAACTCTAGCATATATAACAATGGGAAGGATAAAGAAAAAAACGTAATTATAAAAATGCCAAATGGATTAAGTTGTAGTGTTTTATCATCTACTTATGATTATAAAAATGAGAATGGTGAAATACATATAGATAGAGTCCTCCCCTCTGAGAAAATATCAATGGTGATATTGGTTGAAGGTGCAAGGAAATTAGAGAAAAAAATAAAGCCGCGGATAAAATCAGAAGATACAAACGGGAAAGTATATCTAACACAAGATGTAGTCCCTCCCAGTGCTGGGGTCTTAACGTTCACCGTTGCTCTATTCACAACGGTACTAGGCGCATTAAGCTACATGATAAGCAGCGGGGATTCTCCTGAAAAAACAATAGGATATATCCATAACTCTTTGTTTTACAGTGATTACAAAAACAACGGTTTTCTGATTTCCCCATTTGGAAACGACATAATAATAAAAAACTACGACATTGCCAAAAAAGAGTATCCAATAGAATTGGTTGATGCTAGGAAACTTAACGGTAAAATCCAATATAAATTTAGGCTTGTAAATAAGCTAAACTCTCCAATGATATTTAAAGCCAATTATAGAGTGGATTCAATCCATGCTTTTTGGGGGGAGATATCAAATATAAGTGATTTTGCCGATGAATAAACCCAAGAGAAGGCCAAACAAGAAATATATGAAAAGTACCATGCGAACAGCACGGTCATCGGTGGAAAGACATTTTTTGATTCGACAGAGGTTATTGTCAAACCCAATAGCATGAGCTATTTAATATTAAGCAGAGATGATAAAAGCTATCTTACTTTAGATGATATGAATGCTGAGATAGACATCAAGGCATCTGAAGGATTGGTTAATAAAGAGGTAGAGATGTTTTTTCAAGCTAATTACAATGAGAAAATCAGGTCGCTATTTAAATAGTGGTTCGCACAATGACGTTATGCTAAAGAGGCCGCTGCGAGAGAGATTTTCGCAGCGGCCTTTTCAACATAACGTGTCG
>NZ_LXEU01000116.1 GCF_001654985.1 Kluyvera georgiana ATCC 51603 | reverse complement strand
AAAAATACCCTCAGCAATTAGTGTACTGAGGGTATTGTTAACCATCCGTAGGATCGTTCAACTGATCAATGCCTTAACTGATCGGTGTTATCCCGATTGGGAGGCTTTACAAAATAGCTCATTTTTATCTTACGCTTGCGCTTTCTTAGGCAAAGAAAAGTGCAGTAAGGCATAGCCAAGTAATGCTGCTGTCGTAGAACCCATTAAGATACCGAGTCGAGCATAGGTATCAAATTCAGGACTTACATTTCCGAACGCTAAAGAGGAAATGAAGATAGACATTGTAAAGCCAATACCACACAACACAGATACCGCAAAGATATGCTTGAAGTTAACGCCTTCAGGTAACTTAGCAACGCCCATTTTTACCGCTGCCCAGCTAAAGGTAAAGATACCTAGAGGCTTACCAACCAGTAGACCCAAAGCAATACCGAGTGGCAGCATTGAAGTTAGACCTGACATCGATACGCCTTCTAACGAAATCCCCGCATTGGCAAATGCGAATAGAGGCAGAATACCAAATGCCACGTATGGGTGAAGCGCGTGCTCCATATGTTTAAGTGGAGAATGTTCGCCCTGCTTTCCCTTTAGTGGGATAGCAAAACCAATCACTACACCTGCCAATGTTGCGTGAACACCAGATTTAAGCACCGCGAACCATAAGATCGCACCGACGATCATGTATGGCGTAAGTTTTGTTACTTCCTTCGCATTCAACATGAATAGGACACCAGTCATGATGAAGCCAACAAGCAACGCCATGGTCGACAGGTCACCGGTGTAAAATAGCGCGATAATAACAACTACACCTAAATCATCGATGATAGCAACCGCCAGCAAGAACACTTTTAGGCTTACTGGTACACGCTTACCTAATAACGCCATGATACCTAAAGCAAAAGCGATATCTGTCGCCGCTGGAATTGCCCAACCAGAAATCGCCTCAGGATCGTTGGCATTAAAGGCTACGTAAATAAGAGCAGGAGTTAATATACCGCCAACCGCTGCAATCGCAGGGAAAATTGCGGTTTCTTTTGATTTTAACGCACCTTCAAGCAGCTCTCGCTTAACTTCAAGGCCAATGAGTAAGAAGAAAACAGCCATTAGGCCGTCATTAATCCAGTGAGAAACTGACATACCAAATACATAAGTATGCAGTACAGATTGATAAGTTTCGCCCAGCGGTGAGTTAGCAATGGTCATCGCAATTGCCGCGGCAATCACGAGAAGAATACCACCAGCTGATTCCATTTTGAAAAAGTCACGAATGACATCGTTCATGGTTTCGTCCTTATATTTATTATCTTAATAAACGATTAACAAAGAATGATAAGAGTGTATAGCGGTCGAAAACTTTAGAATAATTGAATCGCCACGGATAATCTAGACACTTCCGAGCCGTTGATTGGACTGACCCCACGCCCGTAGACAAATTCTGTCCTCACGACGAGGCCTGTTCGAAGGCCTCCGGACTGACGCCGCCGAGGTGACTGTGGCGCCGGGCCCGGTTGTAGAACACTTCAATGTAATCGAAGATATCCGCCCGGGCTAGATCCCGGGTTTTGTATATTCTCTTCCTGATGCGCT
>NZ_LXEU01000115.1 GCF_001654985.1 Kluyvera georgiana ATCC 51603 | reverse complement strand
GCAACTGCTCTTTAACAATTTATCAGACAATCTGTGTGGGCACTCGAAGATACGGATTCTTAACGTCGCAAGACGAAAAATGAATACCAAGTCTCTGAGTGAACACGTAATTCATTACGAAGTTTAATTCACGAGCATCAAACTTAAATTGAAGAGTTTGATCATGGCTCAGATTGAACGCTGGCGGCAGGCCTAACACATGCAAGTCGAACGGTAGCACAGAGAGCTTGCTCTCGGGTGACGAGTGGCGGACGGGTGAGTAATGTCTGGGAAACTGCCCGATGGAGGGGGATAACTACTGGAAACGGTAGCTAATACCGCATAACGTCGCAAGACCAAAGTGGGGGACCTTCGGGCCTCACACCATCGGATGTGCCCAGATGGGATTAGCTAGTAGGTGGGGTAACGGCTCACCTAGGCGACGATCCCTAGCTGGTCTGAGAGGATGACCAGCCACACTGGAACTGAGACACGGTCCAGACTCCTACGGGAGGCAGCAGTGGGGAATATTGCACAATGGGCGCAAGCCTGATGCAGCCATGCCGCGTGTATGAAGAAGGCCTTCGGGTTGTAAAGTACTTTCAGCGAGGAGGAAGGCATTGTGGTTAATAACCGCAGCGATTGACGTTACTCGCAGAAGAAGCACCGGCTAACTCCGTGCCAGCAGCCGCGGTAATACGGAGGGTGCAAGCGTTAATCGGAATTACTGGGCGTAAAGCGCACGCAGGCGGTTTGTTAAGTCAGATGTGAAATCCCCGGGCTCAACCTGGGAACTGCATTTGAAACTGGCAAGCTTGAGTCTCGTAGAGGGGGGTAGAATTCCAGGTGTAGCGGTGAAATGCGTAGAGATCTGGAGGAATACCGGTGGCGAAGGCGGCCCCCTGGACGAAGACTGACGCTCAGGTGCGAAAGCGTGGGGAGCAAACAGGATTAGATACCCTGGTAGTCCACGCCGTAAACGATGTCTATTTGGAGGTTGTTCCCTTGAGGAGTGGCTTCCGGAGCTAACGCGTTAAATAGACCGCCTGGGGAGTACGGCCGCAAGGTTAAAACTCAAATGAATTGACGGGGGCCCGCACAAGCGGTGGAGCATGTGGTTTAATTCGATGCAACGCGAAGAACCTTACCTACTCTTGACATCCAGAGAACTTAGCAGAGATGCTTTGGTGCCTTCGGGAACTCTGAGACAGGTGCTGCATGGCTGTCGTCAGCTCGTGTTGTGAAATGTTGGGTTAAGTCCCGCAACGAGCGCAACCCTTATCCTTTGTTGCCAGCGGTCCGGCCGGGAACTCAAAGGAGACTGCCAGTGATAAACTGGAGGAAGGTGGGGATGACGTCAAGTCATCATGGCCCTTACGAGTAGGGCTACACACGTGCTACAATGGCATATACAAAGAGAAGCGACCTCGCGAGAGCAAGCGGACCTCATAAAGTATGTCGTAGTCCGGATTGGAGTCTGCAACTCGACTCCATGAAGTCGGAATCGCTAGTAATCGTAGATCAGAATGCTACGGTGAATACGTTCCCGGGCCTTGTACACACCGCCCGTCACACCATGGGAGTGGGTTGCAAAAGAAGTAGGTAGCTTAACCTTCGGGAGGGCGCTTACCACTTTGTGATTCATGACTGGGGTGAAGTCGTAACAAGGTAA
>NZ_LXEU01000114.1 GCF_001654985.1 Kluyvera georgiana ATCC 51603 | reverse complement strand
AAGGCCCCTTTTTTATTAATCGTCGCTATCGGTGTAGTCTTCAGCGCCTTCTACCTGCGGTTTACCACCAGACAGGGTGTGGAAACGCTTCGGACGCTTAATGCGCGTGACATACTTGGTCCATACGCGTTCAGCATCCGTCGCTGGCTCACGTTCACCGCGGCATACCGAGACAAACTGCTGTTCCTCTTCGGTGGCAGGCTCGCGTTTGCCAAGATCGAGTTCGTTAAAGGCAAAGCCATAACGCTCAAGCAGCTGCGCCTCTTTGATGGTGAAATCACCATGACGAGAGAACCCGCGCGGATAATTTTTATTATCGAAAAAACGATTAGTCGTCGTAAAGCTTTCCGCCATCCTACACGCTCCTAATTCTTTGGCCGAGCTATTTATGGCGCGGAGTATTAGATACGCTTGACAGAGTGTAAAACAAAAGATTTAAATCATTACGACAAAAAATTTTGCGGAGAAAGCTGTGGATACCGAATTGCTGAAAACTTTCCTCGAAGTGAGCAGAACTCGCCACTTCGGGCGAGCTGCAGAAGCGCTCTATCTGACACAATCTGCGGTGAGCTTTCGAATCCGTCAGTTAGAAAATCAGCTTGGCGTCAACCTGTTTACCCGCCATCGTAATAACATCCGTTTAACCGCGGCGGGAGAGAAACTTCTCCCCTACGCCGAAACGCTGATGAGTACGTGGCAGGCTGCGCGTAAAGAAGTGGCGAACACCTCGCGACACAATGAGTTTTCAATCGGTGCGAGCGCTTCGCTGTGGGAGTGCATGCTCAATAAGTGGCTGGCACGGCTTTATCAGGCAGATAATTCTCTGCAGTTTGAGGCGCGGATCGCCCAGCGTCAGTCGCTGGTTAAGCAGTTGCACGAGCGCCAACTCGATCTCTTACTCACTACCGAAGCGCCCAAGATGGATGAATTCAGCAGCCAACTACTGGGCCATTTTGAGCTTGAGCTGTACTGTGCTTCCCCAGAAACGACCAAAGCCAATCTGAACTATCTGCGTCTGGAGTGGGGGGCCGATTTCCATCAGCATGAAGTGGGGCTTATCGCTGCTGACGATATTCCTTTGCTGACTACCAGTTCGGCCAGCCTGGCACGCCTTCAACTGGTACCGCTAAAAGGTTGCACCTGGTTGCCTGTTTCATGGGCGCAAGAGCAGGATGGCTTATATCCGGTGACTGACGGCGCTGCTATTTTGCGGCCTTTGTACGCAATCTGGCTGCAAAATAGCGATAAACAAGCACAAATTCGCGACATATTGAAAAACAACGTTTTTTGATTAAAGCGATCATTTTATGGCCCGGAGAACAGCGATGGGCCTTTCAGGAAGGTAAATTTTGGGCAAAAAAAATCCTTCGCCGAAGCAAAGGATTATAGATGGCAGGGGCGGAGAGACTCGAACTCGCGACACCCGGTTTTGGAGACCGGTGCTCTACCAACTGAGCTACGCCCCTAAATTTTCTTATCATTAAGCCTGCTAATTTAGCAGGCTTAATATTGAATAAGTGGCGGAACGGACGGGACTCGAACCCGCGACCCCCTGCGTGACAGGCAGGTATTCTAACCGACTGAACTACCGCTCCACCGAATTTCTTTGTCACTACCCGGATTATTCATCCCGGTTTACTGCAATTTGATGCCTGGCAGTTTATGAATCACTTTGTGATTCACCCTTCGGGCCGTTGCTTCGCAACGTTCAAAAGCTTTCGCTTTTGTCCTACTCTCTGTCGAGTAGCGAACTGCCCCAAATTTTAGTGCCATACTGCTAAATTT
>NZ_LXEU01000113.1 GCF_001654985.1 Kluyvera georgiana ATCC 51603 | reverse complement strand
AGTAGAGTAAGAGGCAGGGCGTAGTCGCACTATTTCCCTGCCTCTCCTCTCCGAACCGGACGTGCACCTTTCAGCGCATCCGGCTCTCCATTTAAACACTGGCAAACGCCATTGCCACTTCTGTGAAACGCGATGTATACGTATTTCTGGCTTCTGTCCTCAGGTAAGGGTTACCTTCTGGCAAGCGCCAGCGGAACAGCTTCTTGCCTTGCCCGACCAACCGATAAAGTACTTCACCGTTGAGCTTCCCGTGGTTGGTTTTACCAAATAAAACCCACGTTTTACTCTGCCCCGGTTTCGGTGATTTACACCACCACCTCATCAGGTAGGCAATACCTTTACGATATTTTCGGGCCAGCCAGTGAGCCAGCTTCCAGAACACCACTCGATCGATATAACTGAATACTTTGGCTTTAAAATCAACGAACTGATAGAACGCAGCCCAGCCTTTCAGTTTCCGGTTGAGTGTCTCAACCATATCGATTTTGCTTTCACTGTAATTGCCTGATAACAAAGCCGTTAGCGACGCAGCGAAGTTTCTGGCTTTCTCCTTCGGGATCGTCGAGACCATCCGCATATCGCCGTAACGACTGCGTTTACGGATGATCCTGTGACCCAGAAAGATAAAACCGTCATTAACATGGGTGATCCGGGTCTTGTCCATGTTCAGCCTGAGTTTCAGACAGCCTTCAAGTACGCTTCGGCACTCTTCTCTGATGGTTTCCGCCTGCGCTTTGGTGCCTTTGACAATAAGCACGAAGTCATCGGCATACCGACAGTACGCCACAGCGGGCTTCCATTGCCAGTTTTCCCTGACCGCTGTACTTCGACCTCGCTGGATACTGTTGTTCCAGTACCAGCGGTCCTTTCGGGCTTTCCCGCTCAGGTAGCGTTTATGCAGATACTGATCGAACTCATTCAGCATAATGTTCGACAGCAACGGCGAGATCACTCCGCCCTGCGGTACGCCTTCACTGGCCGCCCGGAAGAGACCGACATCAACATGCCCCGCCTTGATGGTTTTCCACAGCAGAGTCATGAAACGTGCATCACTGATCCTGCGGCGTACAGCCTTCATCAGCAGTCGATGATGTACGGTGTCGAAGTAACTGGACAGGTCGCCTTCAATTACCCAGCGTCCCCGTGTTTCACCGCAGTCAGTGAGCTGTAATTTCACCGTTCGGATCGCATGGTGGACACTGCGCTCAGGCCGGAAGCCATATGAGAGCGTATGAAAATCACTCTCCCATATTGGTTCCATCGCCATCAGCATGGCTCGCTGAACAATACGATCCCGTAACGCGGGGATGCCCAGTGGTCGCAGTTTGCCGTTGCTTTTAGGAATGTAAACCCGTCTGGCGGGCAAGGGCTGGTAGTGACCTGAGAGTAATTCATTCCTGAGGATTTGTAGCTCAACAGCCAGTCTGGCCTGTAGCATTGTCTTGTTCACGCCATCAACGCCGGGGGTATGCGCCCCCTTTGATGAAAGCGTGATCCGCGCCGCATCAGCCAGCCATTCTGGTTGTGTTATCAGACGCAGCAGCCGTTCAATCCGTCGGGACGGATCGGCTGTTGCCCATGTGGCAAGCTTGCGTTGCATTTCGCTGATTATCAAAGGTCTTCACCTCATTGGGTCAGTTAATTCACTTCGCAAACATATTTAAACTGCTTCCCTTCGCCATGTAATGGGCTTTCCCCACCGCGGACTACTACGGAAGCTCCGCCAGCCAGTGCGTTATCAGGGCCATGCCCCCTTAATATCCGTCACTGACCTTCCCCGGTTCACCTGCCTGGACTCAGACATACTGAGGAGGCTGCCCGTCGCACTCTTTATCCTTGCTTGCCGCAAGTTGGCAGAAGTCAGCAACGCGAGCGTGATAGGCGCTGCTGCCCCGGTGTTTTGCATACATGTCAAAACACCTTCGACCGACAGTGCTTACGTATCACTGGCAGTTCCTCCTGCACGGCCTGTCAGATCACGTAGGCCGTGGTGACATTTTCAACCCACAGAGGCGGATTAACGGGTTCATGTTCTTCAGCCTTTCAGCACTCAACCTTGAGGATCATCTCGGCTTAGTGATCTCGCCTCAATCCCCGTTGTCAGCGGGTTACATCACCCTGCGGGCATGCCGCAGGTCACTGCCGCTCAGGCTCTCCACCGTCACACCCGGTGGGATTGTTGGGCTTCTCGTCATGAGTTGCCGTTTCAATATTCCAGACAGACTCGTGGTTCATTTGAGCATCCATGCCCGCCCTGAACTCCGGGCACAC
>NZ_LXEU01000112.1 GCF_001654985.1 Kluyvera georgiana ATCC 51603 | reverse complement strand
GGTTGGGCAGGAACACAAACAGCACAAGCCAACCGACGATGGTGGCAATCACCACGTTCTGGAACTTACTTGTGCTCTTCATCAGCCAGTACGACCTCCCAGCTTTCGACCCAGTTGATCGCCATTTTCTGGTCCAGCGAGTGGTCGAAATCAGGGTCGTCTTCGTTGAAGAATTCGCTGACCATCACCATCTTGCCGTTTTCCAGTTCGACGACCGATTCCAGAGTCATGCCCTTGTAGTTGCGTTCGCGGATATAGCCGATAAGCCCTTCCAGCTCATTTCCGTCGTGGATCTCCTCGACGCGCAGATCTTCCGGACGCAGCAGAACGTGAAGCTTTTGTCCCGCGGTGACCGGGAAATTGACGTAGATATTGCACTCGCGACCTTCAACGTTAGCGCGCACGCGCTGGTCGTCAAGGCGTTCAATGACGGTCGCGTCGAAGAGGTTAATCTCGCCGATAAAGCCAGCCACAAACAGGTTTTTCGGCTCCTCGTAGATTTCACGCGGGGTGCCGTCCTGCTCAATTTTACCGTCGCGCATCACCACGATGCGGTCTGACATGGTCAGCGCTTCTTCCTGATCGTGGGTGACGAAGACAAAGGTGATGCCGAGCTTACGCTGCAGGGCTTTAAGCTCGTTCTGCATCTGCTTACGTAGCTTGTAGTCGAGTGCGGAGAGAGACTCATCCAGCAGCAGTAGGCTAGGCTTATTGACCACCGCGCGGGCGATGGCGACGCGCTGCTGCTGGCCGCCGGAAAGCTGATGCGGTTTACGTTGTGCGAACTCTTCCAGTTGGACCATGCGCAGGGCCTCATTCACCCGCGGCGCAATTTCGCTGGCCGGCGTTTTTTGCATGCGCAGGCCAAAGGCGACATTGTCGAAAACGGTCATATGTGGGAAAAGCGCGTAGCTCTGAAAGACGGTATTGACGTGGCGATCTTCAGCCGGAACGTGGGTGATATCCTGGTTTTCCAGGTGGATCTGCCCGGCATCGACGCTCTCCAGCCCGGCAATCAGGCGCAGGACGGTCGTTTTGCCGCAGCCAGAGGGGCCAAGCAGCGTGAGAAACTCGCCGTTATTGATGGTCAAATCGAGATCCGAAATGACCGTTTTACCATCGAAGTCCTTGCGAATCCCCACCAGTTCCACCAGCGGTGACAGCGAACGCGATTTTGTATTCAATTTATTACTCTGTCCCATGTAAACGCATCGAAAAAAATCTGGCGATGCGGGGTTTGTGGTTAACCACCTTTAGACGTTTAGAGGTCTGATACGTATTAATAAGGGCTGGCATTCTACGGCAAACGTGCTCAATCGCCAATCCTTGTTAAACTTCCTATAGGAATATCTGACGATTAGATGCCGTTCGGGGAAAAAAAGTTGCCTTTGCCGGGCTAAAAGTGACCTGACGCAATATTTGTCTTTTATGGCTTATTGATAATGTTGTCACAAAAAGTGAGGGTGGCTACATGGATAAATTGCTTGAGCGTTTTTTGCAGTACGTTTCTCTGGACACGCAATCGAAGCCCGGCGTGCGTCAGGTGCCGAGTACCGAAGGGCAGTGGAAACTGTTACATCTGCTCAAAGAGCAATTAGAAACGATGGGGCTGGTGAACGTTACGCTGAGCGAGAAGGGGACGGTCATGGGCACCCTGCCTGCGAACGTCAGCGGCGACATTCCGGCGATTGGTTTTATTTCCCATGTGGATACTGCTCCGGATTTTAGCGGTAAGAACGTTAACCCGCAGATCGTTGAAAACTATCGCGGTGGCGATATCGCGCTGGGCATCGGCGATGAAGTGCTTTCTCCGGTGATGTTCCCCGTGCTGCACCAACTGCTGGGGCAGACGTTGATTACCACCGACGGTAAAACCCTGCTCGGCGCCGATGATAAAGCCGGCATCGCCGAAATCATGACCGCGCTGGCGGTGCTGAAGGGGCAGAACATCCCGCACGGCGATATCCGCGTGGCCTTTACGCCGGATGAAGAAGTGGGCAAAGGGGCGAAACATTTCGATGTCGAAGCGTTTAACGCTCAGTGGGCGTATACCATTGACGGCGGCGGCGTGGGTGAACTGGAGTATGAAAACTTCAACGCGGCTTCGGTCACCATCAAAATTGTCGGCAACAACGTCCACCCGGGCACGGCCAAAGGGGTAATGGTGAACGCGCTGTCGCTGGCGACGCGTATTCATGCGGAAGTGCCGGCCGATGAAAGCCCGGAAAAAACCGAAGGCTATGAAGGTTTCTATCATCTGACCAGCATCAAGGGCACGGTAGATCGCGCCGAAATGCACTATATCGTGCGTGACTTCGACCGTAAGCAGTTCGAAGCCCGTAAGCGCAAAATGATGGAGATCGCCAAGAAGGTGGGTAAAGGGCTGCACCCGGACTGCTATATT
>NZ_LXEU01000111.1 GCF_001654985.1 Kluyvera georgiana ATCC 51603 | reverse complement strand
GGATTGAGCGGCGTGGCATGGTCAGTCTTCCCGCAGGTACTGGTACAAAGTTTCGCGGCTGATGCCGAAGTCACGGGCCACCAAGGTTTTCTGGTCGCCTGCCGCAACTCGCCGTTTCAACTCGGCAATTTGTTCGCTGTTCAGCGATTTCTTTCGTCCCCGGTAGGCCCCGCGCTGCTTAGCCAGCACGATTCCCTCGCGCTGACGTTCGCGGATCAGAGCGCGCTCGAACTCAGCAAAGGCTCCCATGACCGACAGCATCAGATTGGCCATCGGTGAGTCCTCGCCGGTGAACGTTAGCCCTTCTTTGACGAACTCCATGCGCACGCCCCGTTGTGTCAGCCCTTGGACGATGCGGCGCAGGTCATCAAGGTTGCGTGCCAACCTGTCCATGCTATGCACCACCACGGTGTCGCCCTCGCGGACGAAGGCCAGCAGCCTTTCAAGTTCGGGACGTTGTGTGTCCTTGCCTGAAGCCTTATCGGTGAATACCTTGCCGACTTCTATTTGTTCCAGTTGTCGATCAGGATTCTGGTCGAAGCTGCTGACGCGAACGTAGCCGATACGTTGACCTTGCAAGATGCCTCCAAAGGTAAAAATGTCAGGATGAAATCTATTACCCTTGGCTGAATGTGTCAATAAATATAAATTAATACCCTACTCTGACGTTGTTTGTGCTCAACATCTGACATCAGGTTAGGGTATGCCTCAATCTGACGGCTGCGAACCGCCAGGGACAGGCGCAATGTCAGATTCTGTCGCGGCCTTGGCGCGTGCCTGGAAGCGTTCATAGCAATCCAGCCCGCAGAAATGTTCGACGTATTCCGCGCCTTCCGGGGTGAAGGCGGCATCGAGCGGAATTTCTTTGCAGCATACGCAGCAGGTGGTGCAACTGGCAGTGTTCGGGGCGTTTGCGTTCATGGTGGTACTCCTCCAGATTGGTAGCGAAGCTCAAAGCTGCCCACTCTCGGCTGGCTGGGAAGCGGTCATGATCTTCCCTTGAAGGCCCGCAGCAGCCGCGTCACAGACAGGACAAACAAGCCGGTCAGCGTGAGGGCTGCAATACCCCAGTGCTCCCCGATGAACGCGCCGGCCGTCGTGCCGGCTAGCACAATGGCGAGAATCGGCAAATGGCAGGGACAGGTGAGCACGGCCAGCGCGCCCCACAAGTAGCCGGTGATCGGTTTGTGCGTCTCAGACGGCAAGTGCTCTGGGCTGTTCATGGCAGACTCTCCGCGTGCTGTGCCGGTTCGGTTGGCATGGCGGCCAGTTGCATTTCGAGGCTGGCCAGGGCCTCGCGCCGACGCTCGACGAGTTGCCGCAACACGGCAAGCTGCGCAGACGCACCGTCACCGTCCGCAGCATCCAGCGCCCGGCACAGCCGCGCCAGTGCGTCCAGGCCGATACCCGCTTCGAAGGCAGCCCGTACAAAGCGCAGCCGTTGCAACGCGGTGTCATCGAACAAGCCGTAGCCGCCCGTGGTGCACGCGACCGGCCGTAGCAATCCGCGCAGCAGGTAGTCGCGCACGATATGCACGCTCACCCCGGCATCAAGGGCCAGCCGGGACACTGTGTAGGCGCTCATTGAACACCTCCTTTTCCTCATCCGGCGCAGCACGAAAGCTGCTTCACGTCCTTGCTGAAGGTCTGCGCCGCGAGCTTCAGCCCTTCGACCATGGTCAGGTAGGGGAACAATTGGTCGGCCAGTTCCTGCACGGTCATACGGTTGCGAATGGCGAGCACCGCCGTCTGGATCAGTTCACCCGCTTCCGGGGCCACCGCTTGCACGCCGATGAGCCGTCCGCTACCTTCCTCGATGACCAGCTTGATGAAGCCGCGTGTGTCGAAGTTGGCAAGCGCACGCGGCACGTTGTCCAAGGTCAAGGTGCGACTGTCGGTCTCGATCCCGTCGTGATGTGCTTCCGCCTCGCTGTAGCCCACGGTGGCGACCTGCGGGTCGGTGAACACCACGGCCGGCATTGCGGTCAGGTCCAGGGCCGCATCGCCGCCAGTCATGTTGATCGCAGCACGGGTGCCGGCCGCTGCCGCCACATAGACGAACTGAGGCTGGTCGGTGCAGTCGCCAGCCGCATAAATGTGTGGCGTACTGGTGCGCATGCCCTTGTCGATGACGATGGCCCCCTGCGCATTGGCAGCGACTCCCGCCGCTTCCAATGCCAGGCTGCGCGTGTTCGGTGCCCTGCCAGTGGCGACCAGCAGCTGGTCGGCGCGTATTTCACCGTACCCGGTGGTCAGCACGAATTCGCCGTCCACATGCGCGACCTGGCTGGCTTGCGTGTATTCCAATACCTTGATCCCTTCGGCACGGAACGCGGCTGTAACGGCCTCGCCGATGGCCGGGTCTTCGCGGAAGAACAGCGTGCTGCGTGCCAGGATCGTCACTTTGCTGCCCAGCCGGGCAAAGGCTTGCGCCAGTTCCAGCGCCACCACAGACGAGCCGATCACGGCCAGGCGCTCGGGAATGGTGTCGCTGACCAGGGCCTCGGTGGAAGTCCAGTAGGGTGACTCTTTCAGGCCCGGAATCGGCGGCACGGCCGGGCTGGCACCCGTGGCGACCAGGCAGCGGTCGAACGCCACCACACGCTCGCCGCCATCGTTTAAACGGACGGCAAGGCTCTGGTCGTCCTTGAAACGCGCTTCACCATGCAGCACGGTGATGGCCGGGTTGCTGTCCAGGATGCCTTCGTACTTGGCGTGGCGCAGCTCATCGACGCGCGCCTGCTGCTGGGCCAGTAGTTTGCTGCGATCAATCGCAGGCACAGTCGCCGCGATGCCACTGTCGAATGGGCTTTCACGGCGCAAATGGGCGATATGGGCAGCGCGGATCATGATCTTGGACGGCACGCAGCCGACATTGACGCAAGTACCGCCGATGGTGCCGCGCTCGATCAGCGTGACGTTCGCACCTTGCTCGACGGCCTTCAGCGCCGCCGCCATCGCGGCTCCGCCGCTGCCAATAACGGCGACGTGCAGTCCGTCCCCATCACCACCAGCCTTGTCGCCACCGCCCAGCCATCCCAGCGCCTTGCCAAGCAGTCTGCCCCGCGCTGAAGTGGATGGGGCATCGGCGGGTGTGGCCTTGTAGCCGAGGCCGGCCACAGCGGCGGTCAGCGCCTCTGGCGAGGTGCCGGGATCGGTGGCGAGTTGCGCGGAGCCTTTCGGGTAGGACACGAGCGCCGACAGCACGCCCGGCACTTTCTCCAGGGCGTCCTTGACATGTGTCGCGCACGAGTCGCAGGTCATTCCGGTGATATTCAAATACATTGCATCGTTCCTTTTCGTTTCGGCAACTGCCAATGCAGTTAGCCGTGTTTGGGTGGTAGTTCGCAGCGGCGGTTGGCCGGTGAGAGCAGATCCCAGATCGACACCCCGATCATCAAGGCCAGACCGACATAGAGGAGGTTCGCCGTCCACCAATTGCCAAAAAACAAGAGCATGGCCGCCAGCACGATGGCTGGGCCGACCATCCCGAGCAGGCTGCGGTACCATTGCCGATGACTCAGCCAGCCCAGTGCATTCGCCAGCAAAGCCACGACTGCGAACAGCGGCAGCAGCTTGGAGATAAACAACCCTTCGTATTCCTGTAGAAAGCCAAGGCCGATGGCCGCGCCCAGGCTGGCGATAGCCGGGAAACAGGCAGCGCATCCCATCGCGGAAACAACGCTGCCAAGCGCGCCAGCCTTGTCGGCAATGCGTGTAATCAGTCCCATGATCGCCCCAGGTTCGGGTTCAGTGGCTCACTGCTTGACGCTGGACGGATAGCCCGCGTCTCCGGTTGCCTTGGTCAGCTTCTGCACGCTGGTCTTGGCATCATCGAACGTGACAACCGCTTCGCGTGTCTCGAAGGTCACGTCAATTTTGCTGACGCCTTCGACCTTGGAAATCGCCTTCTTGACGGTGATCGGGCAGGTGGAGCAGGTCATGCCCGGTACGGACAGCGTGACGGTCTGGGTGGCGGCCCACACGGGGGCAACAACGGCAGCGAGGGCGAGGGCGGCAAACAGTTTTTTCATGATGAACTCCTGTGATTAATAGAAAAATGGCATGACGTAGGGAAATCCGAGCGCGACCAGGACCAGCGCGGCCACGATCCAGAAAATGAGCTTGTAAGTAGCTCGCACTTGGGGAATCGCGCAGACCTCACCCGGTTTGCAGGCTTGCGCCGGGCGGTAGATGCGCCGCCAGGCGAAAAACAGCGCGACCAGCGCTGCGCCGATGAAGATCGGGCGATAGGGTTCCAGCACCGTCAGGTTGCCGATCCATGCCCCGCTGAACCCCAAGGCGATCAAAACCAGCGGCCCCAGGCAGCAGGCCGACGCAAGAATGGCGGCCAGCCCACCGGCGAAGAGCGCGCCGCGCCCGTTTTGTGGTTCAGACATACGCTTGTCCTTTCAAATTTGGTTTGGATAGCTTAAGCTTACTTCCGTAGTTATGTACGGAGTCAAGCGATATGCAAATTAATTTTGAGAATCTGACCATTGGCGTTTTTGCCAAGGCGGCCGGGGTCAATGTGGAGACCATCCGGTTCTACCAGCGCAAGGGCCTGCTGCCGGAGCCAGACAAGCCCTATGGCAGCATTCGCCGCTATGGCGAGGCGGATGTAACACGAGTGCGGTTCGTGAAATCGGCCCAGCGGCTGGGCTTTAGCCTGGACGAAATCGCCGAGCTACTGCGGCTGGAGGATGGCACCCATTGCGAGGAAGCCAGCGGCCTGGCCGAGCACAAGCTCAAGGATGTGCGCGAGAAGATGGCCGACTTGGCACGCATGGAGGCCGTGCTGTCTGAACTGGTGTGCGCCTGCCACGCGCGGAAAGGGAACGTTTCCTGCCCGCTGATTGCGTCACTGCAAGACGGAACGAAGCTCGCTGCATCGGCGCGGGGGAGTCACGGGGTGACTACGCCTTAGCGTGCTTTATTTTCCGAATTCTGAGACGACCCCAGGTAGCAGAGCTGCACCGCGAAGCCCAGCCGATTGGCCGGGCCGCGCCGCTGCCGGATGATGGAGAGGTCGCTTTCGCTGAACGTGTAGTGACGGATCAACTCATCCTTGGTGTCCGGCAACGCCAGCAGGCTTTCGCGCTCGGCGGCGGAGAGGATCGAACGGCGGGGCATGCGGTTTCCTTCTTCTTGAAAACGTAGGTTTGTGACAAGCCCGCCAAGGCAACCGGCGCGGCACGGGAATCAAGGCATTGCGATTCTCGAAAATAGTTCTTGAAATTCTATTCTTGATTGCATATCATCTCAACGAGTTTCGATAAGAAAGGATGCGCATGCGACCGTCTGTTGTGCTTGACATGAAGCGAAGCGCAGTGCGTGAAGCGGTAGGCCGCTTTCGCGCCGCGAACCCGCGCGTCTTCGGCTCGGTGCTGCATGGCACCGACCGGGATGGCAGCGACCTCGACCTGTTGGTCGATGCGCTGCCCGGTGCCACGTTGTTGGACTTGGGCGATTTGGAAGAAGAACTGAAATCGCTGCTCGGCGTTGACGTCGATCTGCTGACTCCCGGCGACCTGCCGCCGGAGTTCCGGGCCAAGGTGCTCGCGGAGGCGCAACCGATATGAGCGAGAACCGCCTGCCCGATTACCTCGACCACATTCAGCAGGCCGCAACCGATGCGCGCAGCTTCGTGGAAGGGATGGCCAAGGACGACTTCTTGGCCGACAAGCGCACCCAGCAGGCCGTCATCATGAGCCTGATCGTCATCGGCGAGGCGGCCACAAAGGTGATGGATGGCTACGTCGAGTTCACCCAGGCGCATGCCGACGTGCCGTGGCGCAGCATGCGCAATATGCGTAATCGCATGGCTCACGGCTATTTCGACATCAACCTCGATGTGGTGTGGGAGACGGTACAGGAATGGCTGCCGGCGTTGCTCCAGCAATTGCCCGCCGTGCGTCAGGATGCCGACGATGAAGACCGTAACGACAACTGTGAAAGAGGGATCTCCGATGACTGTTGAATCGAGAATATTTTCTGTAGCCGAGTATGTTCAGCCGTCCGAAGGCGAGCCTATTCGTTCCGTTGTGCTTGAAACCCGAGACTCAATTATCGTGGTTTGGCATGTCCATCCCGGGCAGGAAATTGCGGCTCACATTCATCCTCACGGCCAAGACACGTGGACTGTTTTGTCGGGAATGGCTGATTACTTTCAGGGCAATGGGATTGTTCGTGCCCTCAGGGAAGGTGAGATAGCCGTGGCAAGACCGGGCCAAGTGCACGGGGCGCGAAATACAGGTACCGAGCCATTTGTGTTAGTCTCGGTTGTGGCATCAGCCAATGCCGGTTTCGTATTGGCTGAGCGATAGAGCCCAATCTCTGGAGTTGGTCCAATGAGCGGTCGGGGAGATAGGTAACAGACATGCAGCGGACACGGCTGCTAAACCAGGTCGCAAACCTCCTTGCGTCGCAGCGTGCCGCAAGCGACGCGATCAATCGAATGGGGTCGGCATGAGACTGAACACCATCCAGTTCCCGACCGCGTAGCCGCCTGTCCTGCCGATCAGGTCTTGACCATCGACGCCTGGGATCAGTCCTGAATGTTCTTGGAGACCACTACGTTATGAGCCGCAGCCGCCGCAAAACACCCATCGTCGGGCACACGACCTGCGGCAGCGAGCGCGAGGACAAGAAGCTCTGGCATCAGCGCTGGCGCACCCGTGAGCGCACGGCGCTGACCAGCGCGTCGCCCGAAGCCCTGAGCGCCCATCTGCCCCTGCTGGAAAACCAGGCCAGCAGCGTCTGGTCGATGGGCAAGGATGGCCGCTCCTACTGGCCCGTCAAGCGCCAGGCCGCCACGGCGGATCGCATCGCCAATCACAAGGGACGCAACCCGCAAGAACGCGCCTCCCTGAAAAAGCGCCTGCTTACACTGTGATTCCTTCAAAATATCTCAACGAAATTTCCCGACACCTGTTTAAGCTATCTTGCTGATATTTCTGTTTTTCGATTTTTGCCGGCGCGATGCCGGCGACGTTGGCCAGCTGCCCCGGGCGCGATACTGAGATCAGTTTCTTTGAACAAAAAAACCGCCTTTTGGCGGTCAGTATTCAGTAGCTGGAACGGTAGTCTCTCCCCCGATTCCAGCGGTCTTGCCAGTGTTCGAGGAATGATTCAGCGAGCTTAGGCATGTTCCAGATCACCACCGCATTCTCCGAGTTTTTCGTTTCGGCCGCTTTGGTGAAATTAAAGCTGCCAGTTTCAACGGTCACATTATCCACGATGATCACCTTGTCATGCTGGATAGGGAAATCACTGTCAGTACGCAAAGGGATGCCGCTGTTCGCTATGTAGTTCATGGCCGCAATGCTGGCGCGCCCCGTATTGCCCCTTTCATCAATTACGATTTTCACATCAACTCCCCGTTTTTTGGCTGCTACCAGTGCTTTCATAATATCCGGGGCGGTAAAAGAATAAGCCATCATCCGTATCGAGGTTTTTGCGGAGTCAATGGCGCTCAGGACGAGAACGCGGGCGCTTCCTTCAGGCGAGTAGCCAACCTGAACGGATGGTTCCACCGCAAAGGCGGGCAGGGCGGCTGTCGTAAATGCTGCGGCCAGAAGCCAGGTTGCTAAGTTTTTCATTACAGGCTCCCGTTCACACACTGCATTTTATATTCAGGGTCAAAATAAATTTCTTTGATTTTCCGCTTTTCCATATGCACCACAACGTCAATGGTGGAGTAGAGCATTCGCATAATATCGCTCATATCGAGCATACGGCCGATAGGGGTCGCCTTGATAAGCAGCCCAATACGGTTAAAGGCATCGCGCGCAGAGTTAGCGTGCGTTGACATAACACCGCCTGGATGGCCGGTATTAAGTGCTTTAAGATAATCCCACGCAGCAT
>NZ_LXEU01000110.1 GCF_001654985.1 Kluyvera georgiana ATCC 51603 | reverse complement strand
GACCAAGAAAGGTAACCAGTGGTACTTCGGCATGAAAGCGCACATTGGCGTGGACGCCAAAAGTGGCCTGACCCACAGTCTGGTGACCACGGCGGCTAACGAGCACGACCTCAATCAGGTTGGCAAGTTACTGCATGGCGATGAAGAATTTATCTCAGCCGATGCTGGTTATCAGGGGGCCGAAAAGCGCGATGAGCTCAGCGATGTCAGCGCAGACTGGCTTATCGCCAAGCGTCCCGGCAAAGTGAATGCATTGAAGCAACACCCGCGCAAGAACAAGCTGGCCATCCGTTACGAATACCTGAAAGCGAGTATCCGAGCGAAGGTTGAGCATCCATTTCGGATAGTAAAATGTCAGTTTGGTTTCGTCAAAGCCAGGTACAAGGGGCTGGCTAAAAATGACAGTCAACTGGCGATGTTATTCACCCTGGCGAACCTGGTTCGAGTTGACCAATTGATACGGGCACAGGCGAGATCTACCTGAAATGAGGAAATTGGCCTGAAACAGGGCCAAAATCAGCCACGAAGAGACGATTTTGGGCTGAAAATTGGAAAATTGAGCCACAGGACGTCGATAAAGGACGGTTTGGGGCGTCATATCGGGAGCTGCGGACCACTTAATCGCAACTTCCTTAGCCAACGATGCGTTGATCCAAGGTGTTCAAATAAAACCGGAATGGATGTTCAAGTAAATCGGAATCCGCAGAGGGTACGTGCTGCAACGTACAGAAAAGTGGCTAGTGATGAGACACAGTGTAGTTGGGAAATTCAACGAAAAACAAAATCATAAGGACTTACGTTCATGTTACATACTGCGAATAAAATGACTGTCATTGAAATCTCTGAGCCTGGCGGGCCAGAGGTTTTAACGCCCGTTCAGACAACGATTCCGGTGCCAAAGGCTGGGGAAATTTTGGTTCGCGTCAAGGCCGCAGGTGTTAATCGTCCTGACGTCATTCAACGCCAGGGTCATTACCCTATGCCTGACGACGTAACCCCTATTCCTGGTCTTGAGGTCGCTGGAACGGTTTCATCAATTGGAGAAGGCGTCACGGGCGTAAAGATTGGTGACCGAGTCTGTGCTCTGACGAATGGCGGTGGTTATGGTGAGTATTGCATCGTGCCGGAAAGCCAGACACTGCCGGTGCCAGACAGCATGTCAATGATAGCAGCGGCGGCACTTCCTGAGACTCTGTTCACCGTCTGGGCAAACTTGTTCAAGATTGGTGGCGCAACACAGGGTCAGAGTGTTCTGATTCATGGGGGAACAAGTGGTATCGGCACAACCGCGTTGATGCTATGCCGCGAAATCGGTATCGAGGCATATGCGACGGCTGGATCAGATGATAAATGCGATGTGATCGCAGAGCTTGGCGCTACGCCAGTCAACTACCGGACAACTGATTTTTCTGATTTCATTTTGAAGCAAACGGATGGCCGTGGCGTTGATATCATTCTCGATATAATGGGTGCATCCTATTTCTCCCGAAATATGAGGAGTTTAGGAATGGATGGCCGGCTGGTAATCATTGGCTTCCTTGGCGGAGCTTTCGCAGATCAAGTGGATCTGCAAGAACTCGCGTTGAAGCGAGCGGTTGTCACGGGTTCAACGATGCGAGCACGAACTTCGGTCGAAAAAGCCGAAATTGCCAATGACTTGCTTAAAAATATCTGGCCGATTCTCAATGCAGGTCGTTGCCATCCCATGATTCACAGCACATTCCCGTTACGCGAAGCAGCACGCGCGCATGCATTGATGGAGTCCGGCAAGCATGTTGGGAAAATTGTTCTTACGGTGAATTAGCTTTAAGCCCGACACAACTCCCACGTTAGGTCATCAGGAATATGACCATTTAAATATCCACCAATGTTGAGCCAGCATTTATTAATACGCTTATCGGGTGATAGTAATCAAATATCACAGGACACGATATGTGGCGACTAAAATATCTGATTTCGTTTTCTGGCTTTTCTATGGTGGACACCGTCTAACACATTCGCGGTAATG
>NZ_LXEU01000109.1 GCF_001654985.1 Kluyvera georgiana ATCC 51603 | reverse complement strand
GGGGTCAGTTTGGATATAGAGAATTATTGTACGGTAAGCCTGTTTTTTGAACAGACTTACCTATAGCAATAGGGTGTACTCCCGCGCTATACGGCATTTTCAGAGGTTTGACCTTAATCGGATAACCTAAATGCGATACTGCAAGAGCGACAACTTAAAAGCGATAGCCACTGACGCAAAATCAACCACTTACGAACCAAGATTGGTTAAATAATGCGCTTAACGTACAAAAATTGGCACTGTTGCAAATAGTCGGTGGTGATAAACTTATCATCCCCTTTTACTGATGGAGCTGCACATGAACCCATTCAAAGGCCGGCATTTTCAGCGTGACATCATTCTGTGGGCCGTACGCTGGTACTGCAAATACGGCATCAGTTACCGTGAGCTGCAGGAGATGCTGGCTGAACGCGGAGTGAATGTCGATCACTCCACGATTTACCGCTGGGTTCAGCGTTATGCGCCTGAAATGGAAAAACGGCTGCGCTGGTACTGGCGTAACCCTTCCGATCTTTGCCCGTGGCACATGGATGAAACCTACGTGAAGGTCAATGGCCGCTGGGCGTATCTGTACCGGGCCGAGGTGGTAGATGCATAGATTGCAGCGCGTAAATGACGCTCCACCATGACCATCATCCGGTGAATGGTGACATCCCGTGAACTCTGTGCCATTCGTTCGGCTCCGGCATTCATTGCATCTGCAAGGATCGCTGCCATAAGCGCTGCTTCGTCTTCTGCCTGTTCTCCGGTGCGATAATGGGTGAAACAAATTCCCGGCAGCGACAATGTGGCTTCATATGCCACTGGACTGGGGTATTGCCTGTCGCCATGACACCATTGAAGGCTGGATTCTTAAATTTTCTAATCGAGGGCTGTGCAAAATTAGCTACGTCCGCTTCACGCTGTGAGTTCAATAATTGTGTTGCGTCCATCAGTTGAAATCACAGCTCAAAGTAGACGCTCATTCTCACTGGAATGCTTTGCTTTCACCTTGCCAGAGGACAAATCCTTTGTCCCGCAACTATGGTTTTTTATTAGGATTTTCGCCACTGAATAAATTATAATAAATTGATTTTATAAGATATTCGTCATGGGCTATATGACCAGTACGAGTTGCATGCTCTAATGTTTCAGATGCCAGTATATGTGCGGCTTCAGCAAACATCCCAGGCCAACCCTTACTCAGCATAGACAGTCCTTTAAGGACTCTTATCTGAATCTCCCTCATACTCGCACCATCACGTGCAACAGGTAAGAAAAAGTCTTCCAGTAGGTCTTTGATCTGAAGTGGCGCAACATGTACTGAAGGATATATCACTTCAGTTTCATCTATTTTATTCTGCGCGTAAGCGGAGAGTATTCGAACACCTCTGCCAATGACATCAATCGCAGTACCGGGATCGTTTACTGCGGGCGAAAGGGCCCTGCAGGCTATTTCGGCCATGACGCTGAGACAGAATCGGGGATCCTGAGCAAATGAACGCACATCCGAGACAATGATCGTTTCAAGTAAATCGGTACAGATTGATGACTCCTGACCAGAACTCAGGTACAAAACTGGCATCGATGGATGTATGAAACTGCCTGGCTGCGCCACAAGATATACATGACGAGGATCATTGCTCAGCAGACTGCCGAGCTTGACCATGTCAATATATTCAACATAGCCAATTTTCTCCGGATATACGGCAACAGTTCCTTTTGGTTGTTCATTGTTCTCAAGCCATGGATATCCGCCAAGACATGGACTTTTTGCTCTCGCAATAAATGTCTCGATCGCCGCCTGTTCTACTTTTGCTGTTGTCTCACCTACCCTGCCCAGAGAGGTCAAATGCTGTATCCAGCGAAGCAATGTGCTGATTATTAAGGCAATGACAACCAGTGTTACAATGAATAAAATGACTCTACCCCTTTCTCCGTAGGCTCCCATATTGAGGGCAATAATCCCTACCAGGCTGAAGAGAAAAGAACCGATAAAAGTGGCCAGTACATTTTGTGTGGTTACGTCTTCTACAACTAAACGCGTGGCTCTGGGCGTCACATTAGTAGTGGCTGAACCGTAAGCGGTGACCATGATACTCAGTGAAAATGTGGTCACCGCCAGCATACTCGATGCCAGTATGTTCAGAATATTATCAACTGCTTCCGCACCAACCTTCACTGATACTGACTCTGGGATCATTGATCTAAAAAGAATAGATAAAAGGGCCGTTATTATTGCTACCATTGCAAATAACGTTGCCCTGAACCATAGCTTTTTAAGTGTCTGCCTGAGAATCCATTGCCAGCGTGAAATCATTCAGCATATCCTTGTATTAAGTTCGGGAAAATAAATGCCGCCCGGCAGGACGGCATTTTTGTATTAACGAACGAGGTGCAGGAAGTGCAGGTGTTTTTCGTACTGGTCCAGTATGTCATTAATCAGCTGTTCCTGATTCCAGCCCATCACATCATAGTTTTGACCGCCTTCTTTCAGATAGACCTCAGCGCGATAATATCGATGTTGCTCAGCCTGCTGCTCGTCATTGTCCATTGCAGCCATGGCGAAAGCCGGTGAGTTATAGCCACGAAGTCTCACTTCATAAATAAAGTTCAGCTCATTGCCCAAATCGACTTCAAGCCGAATTCGTTCGTCATCAGTATCACTTATATGGCTTATCGTTCCCTGTTTATTCAGTTCTTCCTGAACCAGCGTCATGGCGGGCTGGATAACGTCGCCCATAAAGCGTTTCACAAGAGAGCGCTTTGGCAGATAAGCGATATTGCGCAAGCGTCTCTGCCATGGAATCGGGTTACGCGCTGCAGTCGGAGCAATAGTCGCCATGCTCAGGCTTTCACGCTTGGTCAAATCCCGACGCAGGGCTTTTAATAATCCGTATATGGATATCAGTAAAATCACTGAGAAAGGTAATGCGCTCGCTATTGTCACGGTTTGCAGCGCGCTCAGTCCCCCCGCAATCAGCAGTGCGATTGCCACAATCCCTATGAGCGAGGCCCAGAAAATTCGCTGCCATACAGGCGTGTTAGCGACGCCACCCGATGCCAGCGTATCAACAACCATTGCCCCGGAGTCAGCCGAGGTGACAAAGAAGACAATGACCATCGCCATTGCAATAAATGACAGCACGGAAGAAAACGGGAAATGCTCCAGGAAATTAAACAGGGCCAGCGCGACATCCTGCTGAACGGTATTGGCGAGATCAGCCGCCCCCTGGTGCATAATGAGATAGATTGCGCTGTTACCAAACACCGTCATCCACATGAGCGTGAAGCCGGCGGGAACAAACAGCACGCCGGTGACAAACTCGCGAATGGTTCGACCGCGCGAGACTCTTGCGATGAACATCCCCACAAACGGCGACCATGAAAGCCACCATCCCCAGTACAGTAATGTCCAGCCCCCCAGCCAGTTGCTCGACTTAGGTTCATACGCATAAAGGTTAAAAGTTTTACTCACCAGTTCAGAAAGATAACCGCCCGTATTTTCCACAAATGACTTCAGCAGAAGCACGGTTGGTCCCAGACACAGGACCAGCGCCAGCAGCAGCACTGCCAGGCCCAGGTTGAGCTCAGACAGTATACGTATTCCCTTGTCCAGGCCGGACACCACCGAAATCGTCGCTAAACCAGTGATGACAACGATTAGAATCACCTGCACCGTTTCATTAATAGGCACCCCGAAAAGATGATTCAAACCAGCATTCACCTGCAAAACACCGTACCCCAGCGATGTCGCAACGCCAAAGACGGTGCCAATAACGGCGAAAATATCAACCGCATGGCCTACAGGTCCGTATATGCGCTCGCCAATAATGGGATAAAGTGCGGAACGCAGCGTTAAAGGCAGACCGTGACGGTAACTGAAAAAGGCCAGGATCAGTGCCACAATAGCATAGATTGCCCATGCGTGCAGGCCCCAGTGGAAGAACGTCAGGCGCATTGCTTCCTTCGCTGCCGCAACGGTCTCTGGAGTGCCGACAGGAGGTGAAAGATAATGCATCACAGGTTCAGCAACGCCAAAGAACATCAGGCCGATCCCCATCCCTGCCGAGAAAAGCATCGCAAACCAGGAGTGATAGCTAAAATCAGGCTGCGCATGGTCCGGACCCAGTTTGATATCACCGTAGCGTGAGAGTCCCAGGAACGAGACACTCAGTAGAATCAGGGCCACTGCAAGGATGTAGAACCAGCTGGCATTCGTGAAGATTTGTTGCTGAAGTAGTTTAAAATTTTTGTCGGCGACATCCGGGAATACAGCGGCAAAGGCGACAAGAAGGAAAATTAACAAAGCAGATGTAAAGAATACCGCTTTGTTAATCTGGCTTTTAGACTTCTTTTGGATTGTATCATTTTCACTCATAATCATTTATTCCATTAATTAAAATCCGCACTGTATAGAGGGTACTACATCTCAAAGATTAGGG
>NZ_LXEU01000108.1 GCF_001654985.1 Kluyvera georgiana ATCC 51603 | reverse complement strand
ACTGTCATACGCGTAAAACAGCCAGCGCTGGCGCGATTTAGCCCCGACATAGCCCCACTGTTCGTCCATTTCCGCGCAGACGATGACGTCACTGCCCGGCTGTATGCGCGAGGTTACCGACTGCGGCCTGAGTTTTTTAAGTGACGTAAAATCGTGTTGAGGCCAACGCCCATAATGCGGGCAGTTGCCCGGCATCCAACGCCATTCATGGCCATATCAATGATTTTCTGGTGCGTACCGGGTTGAGAAGCGGTGTAAGTGAACTGCAGTTGCCATGTTTTACGGCAGTGAGAGCAGAGATAGCGCTGATGTCCGGCGGTGCTTTTGCCGTTACGCACCACCCCGTCAGTAGCTGAACAGGAGGGACAGCTGATAGAAACAGAAGCCACTGGAGCACCTCAAAAACACCATCATACACTAAATCAGTAAGTTGGCAGCATCACCGACGTCGAGAAGATCGACAACTGACCCGCGCAGAATGCGATCAGCAATATTTCCAAGCGCACCTCCGAGCATCAGGCTATATCCCAGTGCCTCAGGGCGTGAAAGCTGTTTTTTCAGCATGTACGCTAGCCAGGCAGAGAAAGCTAAGCCAAAAGTGATGAAGAAATAACGTTGCCAGCCCCCCGCTCCTGCCAGAAAGCTGAATGCAGCCCCCGGGTTTAAGACATGAACTAAATTGAAGAATGGCGTTACTTCGACCTGTTCGCCATAAGAATATATGCGAACGATAACGAATTTTGTTAGCTGATCGGTGATGAAAGCAAAAAAAGTCACTCCATACCAGATTAAGGACGATGCGTGGCGAGTTGTCTGCCATACAGGAGCAATAAATGCTATCAGCGTTCTTGCAATAACAATGCAGCCCAAACCTATGCACCAGCCTGCAAGTATATCAGCCGGGAATGATATCCCGGCAGCAATGCATGCCCATCCAGCGAGGACAGCATATAGTACCAAAGAGATTTGTCCACGGTACCCGACCAGCGTCCAAAGAGTGCCGACAACCAGCGCCGAATAAGTCGCATGTTCACTGGGAAAACTGTAGTTTTTCTCATGCTCACCTGCGATGCTTACCAACTCGCCAAAGACGGCTGTCGGGCGCGGGAAATCGAGCCACAGCTTCAAAACACTGGTGGCCAACAAGGCAAGAAGAATGGCGGTGCTAAAAATGATGAACCGATACCAGACCGCATTAGCCTGGGCCGGAAGGAGGGCAAATCTCGACCATCCCCACAGCCCAAGCAGCATCAATGGCGCAGTCCAGTAATTACTCACCAGACTTAAGAACCACACAAGCGGTCCCAGCGTGACAGGCATCCCCGCATTGATGGCCTCGAATAACTCGGCGTTCAGACCATACCAGTCATAGAAAATGAATTTCCAGTTCATCGGCGTAACAACCTAAGACCGTTGCCCACCACGAGCAAGCTGGCCCCCATGTCGGCAAATACGGCCATCCACATGGTCGAGTGCCCCGAGAAAGTAAGTACCAGAAATATCGCTTTAATGCCTAATGCCAGCACGATATTTTGCTTTAACGTCTTAGCCGTCACACGCGACAGACGCACGAATGTCGATATTTTGCGTAAATCATCGTCCATCAGGGCAACGTCCGCCGTCTCAATGGCGGTGTCGGTGCCCGCCGCACCCATTGCAAATCCGATGTCAGCACGAGCCAGGGCTGGTGCATCATTGATTCCGTCTCCCACCATACCGACTTTGCCCGTCAGAGTCAGTTGCTCAATCTCGTGTAATTTGTCCAGTGGCAATAAGTTACCCCGTGCACGATCGATCCCGGCTTGCGTGGCTATTGCGTGCGCGGTGTGCTGGTTGTCTCCAGTCAACATCATCGTATTGATGCCCAGTGCATGCAGCTCCGTGATAGCGCTCCTGCTGCTATCCTTGATGGTATCTGCTACCGCGAACAGGGCTTGAGCCCCCTTTGTACTCACCAGAATGACTACAGTTTTCCCTTCACGCTCCATTGCATCGATGCGCTGTTCCAGTTCAGGTGAACAATAGTCCAGTTCTTTGAGCATCCGATGATTACCAAGATGATAAGTTACGCCATCAATGCTGCCACTCACTCCACGCCCTGGTAATGCCACGAACTCGGCAACATCACGTAGCGTAATACCATCGATATTTGCTGCGTGCGCAACGGCTCTGGACACGGGATGATCGGATCGAGCCGCGAGACTCGCAGCAATACTTCGACTACTGGCCGCTGACGCTTCGCCCCATGCGGCGAAATCGGTCTGTTCAGGTTTGCCGTGAGTGATCGTGCCGGTTTTATCCAGTGCCAGCCAGCGAAGGTTACGACCTTCTTCAAGATAGACACCTCCCTTGATTAGAATTCCATGCCGGGCTGCGGCGGCTAAGCCACTAACGATAGTCACTGGCGTAGAGATCACCAGCGCACACGGACAGGCGACAACCAGTAAAACCAGCGCGCGATAAATCCAGTCCAGCCACGCGGCGGAGTAGAACAACGGAGGAATTAGCGCTACCGCGATAGCAACAATGAATATTACAGGCGTGTACCAGCGTGCAAAACTATCGACAAAACGTTGGGTGGGTGCACGACTGCCTTGTGCTGCTTCTACCGCGTGAATAATACGGGCCAGTGTGGAGTTACTGGCGATAGCCGTAACGATATACTCGAAGGAACCGGACTCATTGATGGTGGCTGCGAACACCTGATCACCTGGTGCTTTTTCAACAGGCAGGCTTTCTCCAGTGATCGACGCTTGATTTACCGTAGAACGTCCCACTTTCACTTCGCCATCTAAGGCGATTCGCTCACCAGGTTTAACCCTAACCCGGCTGCCGATGGTGACCTGGCTTGCCTCAACTTCCCGCCACGAGCCATCTGGCTGCTGCACTGTGGCCTGTTCGGGAGCAAGATCAAGCAGGCTCCGGATGGCGTTACGGGCACGGTTGAGCGATTTTGCTTCAATCACTTCAGCAAGTGCAAACAGCACCATCACCATCGCCGCTTCTGGCCAGTGGCCAATCAACATGGCCCCGGTGACTGCTATTGACATCAGGGCGTTCATGTTCAGGTTGCGGTTTTTAAGTGCAATCCAGCCTTTCTTATAGGTAGAAAGACCGCCAGTTAAGATGGCGACCAGTGCCAGAACAATGACTGACCAATGGTTGCCATTCAGGAACCAGTAGACAGCCTCCGCAGCCAGTGCAGCTACCAATGAAACACCAAGCGGCCACCAGTTGGTAGAATCCCGTGCCGATACTGCCGAAGATAAGGTGGTTCCCTCTGTATTAAGTACCTGAGCCTCAAAATCCAGAGTTTTCAGCGCATCCAGAACCTCGGGCATCGTGTTAGGAGTATGATGCACGGACAGGGTGCGCTGCAACAGGTTGAAATCGAGACGGGTCACCCCGGCTATCTTTGAAAGCTTATTACGGATTAAAACCTCTTCAGTTGGACAATCCATTTTGGCAATTACCAGTCTGGTCGTCTGTTCGCCAGAAGCGCTATCCAGGCGTTCGGTCTGCATTCCGATAGCTTTTAAAGCTTGTTCAACCGGAGATAACGATGGCAATTCGTGCCGCACGGTTAATGTCCGCTGCATCAGATTGAAGTCAAGGTCAATCACACCCGTCAATGTAGCCAACTTGCTCCGGATCAGCGCCTCTTCTGTAGGGCAATCCATGTTCTCGATTCGGTAGACGGCCTGAGCCACTTCAGCTGTTGGCTGGGCTTGCGAAGCGGGTTGGCTCATCGGTATGGTCGAACAACCGCATCCCTTTGAACTGCAGTTACTCATAGCGTTTCCTGTGATTTAGGTTTATGTGTTGTTCATTAAGAACTCTATAGCTACTATAGAGTCAAGTTTTAAATGAGGATGAGGGATGGAAATCAAGATTGGTGAACTTGCCAGGCGGACAAAATGCGAAACTGTCACTATTCGTTACTATGAGAAAGAGGGGTTATTGCCAAAGCCAGCGCGCAGTGATGGTAACTTCCGGCTCTACAGTGAGTCTCATGTCGAACGCCTGCAATTCATTCGCTATTGTCGGTCTCTGGACATTACGTTGGTAGAAATACGGACATTATTGGCGCTGCGGGACAATCCGGGTCAGGATTGCGGCGAAGTCAGTTTACTACTGAATGATCATATCCAGCAGGTGGAGGCACGCATAGAAGTATTGTTGCAGTTGAAGAAACACCTGTCCGTTTTGCGCGAAAGGTGTTCTGGCACCCGGCAGGTAGATGAGTGCGGTATCCTGCAAGGGCTAACGAATCACTCTTGCCATCCAGTTCGCATTCCAACTTGAAGGGAACCGAGCCCGGTGTTTTGATAATGCCAGTGATGAATGACATATTGTGTATGATGTTGCTGGCAGTCAATTATATACTACCGGTAAAGAACAAAATCTAATCCTGAGTCAGTAAGGGCAGAAATAATCTGGCATATTGCTTATCTGTAAGGCTAGTATGAAGAATAAACACAGAGACGCCCGCCTCTTCTCTGAGAGATATAGACAAGGGCTCCTTTTGAGGGAACGAATATCATAGTTGTCAATGTTGCTTTTTAATCAGATGTCACTTCTTTATAAAGAGCCTGAATGCGGCAAATCTGGGAGGGACTGTACCCTGTCGCATCCGCTGTTTCCCTGATACTCAGTTTCTTGACATGACGGTAGTACAGGACTTTCTGATGACGCTCCTGATCGGCCTGCTTACCCCGGTATTTTCCCAGTTTATGCGCCCGTTCAATACCCTGCTTCTGGCGCTGGCGGCGGTTCAGCCAGTCCTTATGCGACATCGCGGCCATCAGATCGATAAGCATGTTATTGATGGCGGTTATCACAGCGCGGGTGATCGGGTCAGCCTGCGAAGGGTCTTTATCTGACAGTGCCTGCCATGAGGTTGGGACATCCAGGCTGACAATCCGCAGTTCGTGTTGTTCGATCTGCTTTTTCAGCGTCCTCCAGTCGCTGTTACTCAGGCGGGTCAGGCGGTCTATCTGCTCGACCAGTAAAATATCATTACGGTGACTGTCCATCAGCAAGCGTCCCAGTTCCGGGCGGTCAAGTTTTGTACCGCTGATGTTCTCCCGGTAGTAACTGGCAATTTTATGCCCCCGCTCCTGAACGAACTGCTCCAGCATCTCTTTTGCCCGGTCGGCGAACTGATCTTCCGTCGATGCTCTTAAATAAGCTCTGATGAACATTTTTTAACCGCATTGTCGCATTTAGATTATTGCATTAATTCTATCGCATATAGGTTATGTCATTCATGGAGTATCGTCACATTTTGTTTATGCCGTCAGGGTGTACCCTTATGCGATAACCATTTTTGTTAAAAATACCGCATCGGATAATTTATGAGGGAAACTATATGGCAAGGAGGCAGATTCTTTCTCTGTCGGAAAGAGAATCATTACTGGCATTGCCAGACGATGAGTTAACGCTGACCCGGATGGCCTATTTCAGTGAGCATGATCTGGCGCTTATCTGTGCTCACCGTAAACCCGCCAGCCGTTTTGGTTTTGCCGTCCTTCTTTGCTATCTGAAAAATGTTGGCTTTGCCCCGGATAAAAAAATCCCACCCTCTGATGCACTGCTGAAACATATCGCCAGCAGGCTAAATCTTACCGGTGATCTCTGGCCTGCTTACCTTTCCGGCAGGGATACGACCCGGCGCGAGCATTTAACCGAACTGTACCGCTATCTTGGCGTGAAGGCATTTACCGGCAAAATACAGCAGGACTGTATTACACACCTGCTGTCGATGGCGACGCGTACTGATAAAGGTATTCTCCTGGCCGAAGAGATGCTGGTCTGGCTCCGGCAGAACAACGTAATAATCCCCGCGATTGATGTCGTGGAGCGTACCTGTGCTGAGGCCATGGCAGGCGGCGATAAAATCGTATTTCAGACTCTGAATGCCCCGTTAACTCCGGCTCACAGGGATGCCCTGGATCGTTTACTTGAGTCATCGGATAATCAGTCTTCCAGGCTGACATGGCTTCTGCAACCGCCGGGTAAAATCAATGGTAAGAACGTGCTGCAACATCTTGATCGGCTCAGCAGCGTTGAATCGCTGGCATTACCGGAAGGTATAGATCGTACCATTCACCAGAACCGGTTGCTGAAACTGGCGCGGGAAGGCCGGAAGATGAGTAGCCGTGATTTGACCCGATTTTCAGCAACCCGGCGTCATGCGATCCTGGTGTGCGTGCTGGAAGAAGCCAGAGCCACACTGACAGACGAAGTGATTGAGTTGCATGAGCGAATGCTGAACAGCCTTTTCAGCAAAGCCAAAAGAACACAGGCAGAGCGCCTTCAGCAGACCGGAAAGCTGATCCAGTCAAAACTGAGGCAGTACATCGATGTCGGTCAGGCGCTGTCTGATGCCCGCGATTCCGGTGACGATCCATGGCTCGCAATAGAAAATATACTCCCATGGCCTGAATTTGTCGCCAGTCTGGAGGAAACACGCCATCTCGCCAGAAAAAATAATTTTGACCCGCTGCATATTATTACCGAGAAATACAGCATATTACGGAAATATGCCCCACGCATGTTATCCACTTTACAGTTAGTCGCAACCCCGGCAGCGCAACCTCTGGCTGATGCGCTGGTTGTGATCAAGGATATGTACCTGAAGCACTCACGTAAAGTTCCGGCGACTGCGCCGCTTGAGTTTGTCCCTGAAAGCTGGCACAGGGTGGTGATTACACCTGCGGGTATTGATCGGCAGTATTATGAATTTTGTGCGCTCAGCGAGCTTAAGGGAGCGTTGCGCTCCGGGGACATCTGGGTTAAAGGCTCACGGCGCTACAAAAATTTTGATGATTACCTCATTCCCGAAAAGGACTTTGACAAACTCACTCCGGCGCTGCCACTGCCCGTATCTGCTGATTACCATGAGTACATTACCAGCCGTATGACCCTGCTTCAGTCCAGACTTGAAGAGGTCAATGCCATGGCAGCCCTTGGTGAACTGCCCGATGTGGAAATTTCCGACAGGGGCGTAAAAGTCTCTCCGCTGGATAACTGCGTACCGGCGCAGGTTTCACCGCTGGCAGAGCTGGTTTACAGCATGCTACCGCGCCCTAAAATCACGGAAATTCTCGATGAGGTAAACGGCTGGACGACGTTTACCCGACATTTTTCGCATATAAAAAATGACATTACCCGTCCCGATACCCGCCTGCTTCTCACCACCATTCTTGCGGATGGCATCAATCTTGGCCTGACAAAAATGGCAGAAGCCTGCCCCGGGAGTACCAAATCATCACTTGAAGATATTCAGGCATGGTACATCCGCGACGAAACCTATTCAGCCGCCCTTGCAGAACTGGTAAACGCGCAGGGGAAAAGGCCGCTGGCGGCATTCTGGGGAGACGGGACAACATCATCATCAGATGGACAGAATTTCAGAACAGGCAGCACTGGCCGCTACGCAGGACAGGTTAACCCGAAATATGGGCAGGAGCCCGGACGACAGTTTTATACCCATATTTCGGATCAATACAGCCCGTTTTACACCTGCATAATAAGTCGGGTCAGGGATTCAACCCATGTTCTCGATGGCTTGCTGTACCACGAAAGTGACCTGAAAATCAGGGAGCATTACACCGATACCGCGGGTTTCACCGATCATGTCTTTGCCCTGATGCATCTGCTGGGATTTGCGTTCTGTCCGCGAATCAGGGATCTCCATGACAAGAAGCTGTTTATCAAAGGGAAAGCAGACCAGTACCCGGCGCTTCAGTCACTGATATCAACGACCAGCCTGAACCTGAAAGAGATCGAAATTCACTGGCGTGAAGTGTTGCGTCTGGCAACCTCGATAAAGCAGGGAACAGTGACGGCATCCCTGATGCTGAAAAAGCTTGCCAGCTACTCAAAGCAAAATGGACTTGCCAAAGCACTGAGAGAAATTGGCCGTATTGAACGAACGCTGTTTATGATCGACTGGTTCCGCGATCCGGCACTTCGTCGGCGGGTCCAGGCGGGACTGAATAAAGGAGAAGCCCGTAACGCGCTGGCGCGCGCGGTATTCCTGCACCGTCTGGGTGAAATCAGGGATCGTAAACCGGAAAATCAGAGCTATCGCGCCAGTGGACTGACGCTGCTGACGGCAGCTATCTCGCTGTGGAATACCGTCTATATGGAAAGAGCGGTCGATGCCCTGAAGCGTAAAGGGGTGAAGATCAACGATCAATTGCTGTCGCATTTGTCCCCGCTAGGCTGGGAGCATATCAATCTGACAGGCGATTATATCTGGAAAAGCAACCGGATACCGGCTTCCGGTAAGTTTCGTCGGTTGAGACCCGCTAAAGTCGAAAGGTCAAAAAATAGCCTTAACGTACAATAATTTTCGATATCCAAACTGACCCC
>NZ_LXEU01000107.1 GCF_001654985.1 Kluyvera georgiana ATCC 51603 | reverse complement strand
AAGTAAGGACGGTCGCGCCTGTGGTGGTTTTATCTCCGTGGAGCGCCTGGCCCCGGCCATAATTGTTAGTTCGATACCCCATGAGTCACGCCTCCGGGTATTGCCAGAAAGTCGGGGGCTTCAGCCATACCTTTGCGCGATAACAGCACTAATCTGTCCTGCGGGGTCGAGACAATTTCATCCCCGTTATCCAGTACGCTGCCCACCAGCGCGAGCCCTTTCTCGAAGTGTGTAGCTTTCTGGCCAGCGCTTGAAACAATCCGTGCAGATGAACCATCGGTATAAGTGACTGCATCACCCTCCACTGCGATTTTGACCATTTGACCGTTGCCTAGATCCATAACCCTGGCGCTATCAACAGCGGTTACGACACCACCTCGCGCAGTCAGGCTTCCCTCGACCGCAACACGCCAGATTGCTGTTACCGGGTGTTGGCGATCCCTTTCAGCGTTCTGCTCAATAATTTGTCGAGCATCCACATCCATTGCGGCCAGATCAGCGTCAGAGAAAGGGGATTTGTCAAAGTCGGCCAGCATTTGTTGAGTTGCTTCATTTGTAAACTGCTTCATCGTTATTACTCCTTATAAAATGTACGGATAAATTCCGAATTGTATACGAAGTAAGCACGAGTAAATTCTGAAAATGAACTGAGGAATCATATGGTTGCAATTTGTTATGTGCAGTTACCCACTTCTGGACAAGTGATAAGAAAAACCTGAAGAGTGATAGCGGAAAATAACTTTCGGAAAAGGAGGTGCGAAAATTCCTGGCTCCTGTCTATAATACTGTATGGATATACAGCACCACGAAGAGCAGAGCATTATGAAACTTATCCCAGTGACACAACAATCACCAGGCCAATTCCCGTTGTTCGTTGAGCCTGTCAGCGCAGGTTTCCCTTCAGTCGCTTCCGATTATGTTGATGAATTTATTGATCTAAATACTCACCTCATCAAACATCCATCTGCAACCTACTTCTTACGAGTAACAGGTTCATCGATGGTAGAGGCACGTATTCACGAAGGCGATCTGGTCATCGTGGATAGCTCACTTGAGGCGAAAGAGGGGGATATTGTGATTGCGACCGTTGATGGTGATTTCACCATTAAGCGGTTGCAGCTAAGCCCGGCTCCCGCGCTACTGCCAATGAATAGCCGGATGTCACCGATCTATCTGAAAGAAGGCGAAGAACTGGCCATTTTTGGCGTGGTGACCTTCATCGTGTACAAGGCCTTGTGATGTTCTGCCTGGTGGATTGCAACTCATTTTACGCCTCCTGCGAGAGAGTCTTTCGGCCCGATCTGGTGAACAAGCCAATTGTATGCCTTTCGAACAATGATGGCATGGTCGTGGCACGTTCAGCGGAAGCTAAAAAATTAGGTATCCAGAATGGTGACGTGTACTTCCAGAAGAAAGCATTCTTTGAAGCTAACGGTGTACATGTTTTCAGTTCTAACTATGCCTTGTACGCGGAGATCTCCCGTAGGGTGTGTGAGACATTATTTAAATTCTCCAGTAATACTGAGGTCTACAGTATTGATGAAGTTTTCCTTTCGTTTGAAGGAATGCAGAAAAATTATAATTTTGATGACTATGGAAGAGAAATAAAGAAAACCGTATTAAAGAGCACCCATATACCCGTGGGGGTGGGCATATCGACAACTAAAACTTTGGCAAAACTAGCAAATAAAGCTGCAAAAACATGGACTAAAACAGGCGGAGTGGTTGATCTCAGCAGTCCAGAAAGACAACGTAAATTATTGCCATATATTGACGTAAGCGATGTCTGGGGGGTGGGCCGGAGATATGCCACCAGACTGAACAGCATGGGCATCAGGACTGCTCTCGATCTGGCCAATGCGCCAACATCGCTTATCCGTAACACATTTGGAGTCGTACTGGAGCGAACGCAGCGCGAATTGAATGGCGAGTCCTGCATAGCCCTGGAAGAGGTGAGGAAGGTTAAGCAGCAGATCATCAGCTCGCGTTCATTCGGCCAGAAAATAGAGCACTACGAAGCAATGCACCAGGCGGTGTGTGAGTATGCCGAACGTGCAGGCGAGAAGCTGCGCGAAGAGAAGCAATACTGTCGCTGCATAACGGTTTTTATTGGCACAAGTTACTATTCGAAAACGGCCCCTTACAGTGGCCAGCAGACAGTCAAGCTGGAAAACCCCACCGCCGATACCCGGGAAATCATTGCGGCTGCGGTCGCAGGGCTCCGGCATATCTGGCAGGAGGGATACCGATACCATAAAGCCGGAGTGATGCTATCTGACTTTTATGATAGCGCCACCAGCCAGCTCGATTTGTTTGGTGAGAACCGACTCTTTGCCAATGGTGAAGCGTTGATGGGCGTGATGGATAGAATTAACCGGTCAGGTCGGGGGAAATTATGGTTTGCGGGCCAGGGCATCGACAAAGACTGGACGATGCGGCGGGAGTTATTGTCACCATCCTATCTCACTAACATTAATGAAATCCCTCGCGTCAGGATTGGCTAATCAGCAGTGAAAACTTCATTCGTCATCGATAAAATTCGTCTGTAAACAAAACGAACTTGATATACTCGGTTTCGCTTGTTATGAGTATGTATGTACATACAGTCCTCCGTGCAGCGGAGGGAGTTTAGAGCCCTTTTTCGGGGATAGAAATGAATATCTCAACAACTTTCCAGACGCTGGAGAGCGAGATCACACAACTTCGTGGAGTGCTGGGTTCCCGGCTTCCGCTCAAGGCGAGTGTCTGCGTCCTGCCAGCCGTTGCTGATGGCGAAGAAGATATGGCCATCGAACACATCATGCCTGAGCTGAAACAGGGACACGATGCTGTCCATGCTGCCTGCGCGGCATACGCTGACCTGCATATCAGGGATGGCTATTCGCAGAAGTCCGCTCGGCGCACTACCGGCGTATTATGGTACGACAATACAGATGCGGAATTCTCTCAGCTGGTTACCCGTTTGGTGACATCCATCAACCAGCATAAAGAGAGCATTCAACGCCACATCATCGAAAACTACGGTGGTGATCGCCGACCGGAATACATGCGCTTCAACGCGCTGCATAGCGCCTGCCCTGGTGTCATGACCCTGCATCTCTATCGGCAGCTGCGTATGTTTGATAATGCTAACGTCAATCTGGTCAGTTTCGGCTGGAGGCAAAAGACGCTTTTTAGCAGGGTTAACAAAATCGAGTTGCTCCAGAAGATGGGCAAGGACATCGAGGAAGATGAAGATAAATCAGTCAGACTCAACTCGTTGATTAAGGCTATTGCGCGTGTACCGGAAGAAAAGCTTCGCTTACGCCGTCCGGTTAAAGTGCATCCAGCTGCAAACATCGCGATGGCTGATCCTGAACACCCCGACCAGATACTGCGTCTTTCTGCCGCTTCATCTATGCCGTTCATTATCATTCAGGATGAGCACGTGAAAATTCGGCCATTGCCAGAGTTCGTGGCCAATGAAGTAAAGCCGAGGAGTAACCGCCTCAAGACAGATGTGATCGGTATATTCCACGGCGAAAGTATCGAAATGATTCTCTGACCACACCGGCCAAAGGACTGGCCGTATTCCCCCCTCATAATTTCGTCACTCGCCGTCCATGCCATACCCTGAAACTAATATTGAAAATTCATTATGTTCAGCAAGGAATGTGGCGTGAAATACTTTGAATGTGCGCTCAGGTTCAGAATCGCCCCAGGTGACGTGTATGGGATCCACCAGCAACTGGATAAGGTAGTCCAGGAACGTTCTGGGTCGCGACTCCCATACACCTTCTACTCTCGCAAACAAAGTGCCTCCGACACCCAGGTTGTTCTGAGAACGGCTGTTGCACTCGGGCTCCCTGGCGAAGTCATGAAGGAAATCATGTTTGTGTCTGGCCAGAAAATTCGAATCTGCGGCTCGCTGGCCACTATTCGACGCGAGGAAGCTGGAGGCCGGAAAAGAGAGATTTGTCCACCTGCCCATGAACTCCCGGATTATATCCACTATCACCTGGAACGGGCCGGAGTGATCTGTGGACGGTTACGTATCGTTCGAAGCACCAAGTTCCATATTATTAAGCCCGGGAGCGTTGGCCGTACATCCCACAAGATCATTGTACCGATGAGCCAGTACGATGCTGAATGCGTGATTGAAGATGTCGGCGCACTTGAACAGGCATACGCTTTCGGGATCGGCAGAAAGCGGATATTCGGCTTTGGCTATATGAACAGCATCGAAGTGCTTTCCTGAACAGGCCATTAAGCATAGTTATTATCTGAATTTCAAACCGACTCGCAAACTTACGGCATTAACACTTCTGATACACCCTTTAAATGCTGTAAACTGTTGTAGCCCTTACTAAATCGTAAGAGTGGGGATTTGCAGCCCCGACTAATGACACGCCGTTCATGTACTTGAACGGTTCGCACTCGCTCGCCTGTTTTTTGTCAATGGTGGGTCGGGGCGTGGGAGCCTTACGGCTCGCCAGTCGTCATTAGCTGGTACTGCAAACCATGTTCCGATTCACCACCAAAGGAAATGGAGATGGAAAAACAGGACTGGCATAAGGCAGACATCATAGCTGCGCTACATAAGAAAGGTTTGTCACTTGCCTCACTGAGTAGGGCTAACGGTCTTTCAAGCAGCACTCTGGCAAATGCACTGACACGTGACTGGCCTAGAGGCGAGATCATCATCGCTAATGCAATTGGTGAAGAACCTCAAGAAATATGGCCAACCCGATATTTTGATAAGGCAGGAATGCCGATCAAGAGAATCATAAGAAAACCGGTTTAAATGAAAAAGGCTGGCATTTTTGCTGGCCTTATATACCTCCTGGCTCTGCTACTGAAACCACTAACACCGATCAAATGGTCATCAGCGAAATACCCCGTTCATTTCTATTGACCTCTTTACCTCCATGTAATCAAATTGATGGAATAATAACGGTTACGAGAGACAAACTGATGACGGTGTTATCTGCCCCTGAAATGCGCTTTGGAACCAAACAGGATGTTCCCTTTATCATAGCGGTGATTCGCGACGGTATGCGGGATGGGTATTTTAACTTTGATGATGATGACGGACTGTCTCAGTTCGAAAGTCAGATCTCAGAAGCCATTGCCAGGCGGGAACGGGGAGAGAATTGCGCCGATTTCTTGTTTGTCTTTGATGCTCAACATAATGGCGCAGCGATAGGTTTTGCCCTACTGACGGGCAAAAATGGTGCAAATGGACTTGCTTCACATCTGGAAATCAGGATGTTTGGTGTTACCAGGAGTCAAAGACAAAAAGGATTTGGGCGCTCCATGTTGCAAAGTATTCTGGATGCTACTCCCGGCCATAAAGTGGAGGCATCCTGTCTTCCTGCATCAGTTGTCATGGCCAGGATGCTGACTAATGCGGGTTTTCACGTCAAAGAGATAAGCCCGTTTGGAAAGCGTACTTTCAGACGCTAATGTAAAATTCAGATAAAAAAACCGGCTGACGAATTCAGTCGGTTTAGTAATCCTGCAAAAGGATGCTGGACAGCGACGGACGACTTCAGAGCTGTGGCAATGGCCCCTGGTTATCTTCAGTCGCAGCCTGGTCTTTATCCGGGGTGGCCGTTGCAGTCCGCGAGGCATCAAATGAGACCGTTGGGTCGCTGAGAGTCAGGATGCCAGTGTCTTCAACTTCTCGCGTTGTCAGCGTAAGCTCAGATTTACTGTCATCACACTTATTCGTTTTCTCCGCCAGTGCCTTGCACCAGATATAACGACCTCTCTGGGCATCAGAGACTGAAGGCTCTCCATATTTCTCGATCGCCGACTTCAGTAAGAGATCAGGGTTGCTGAATGAAAAGCGGATTTTGTAAGCCACCGGCTCAATGGGGTCAACTGCCGTATCGGGGATAAAATAGACCACCGTCTCCTGGTGAGCATCTCCCCAGAAAATACTATTCAATGAGTTGTTACTGTAGCGCTTTTGAATTTCTTCACCAGCAGACTGGCCAAGTTTGTCAGTGATAGCAGTGATCGCTTCAGAAGCTGTCATCCGCAGGCTTACCGGCCCTATAGAAAAAGACATAACATCAAAGCTATTCAGGGGGGTAATGGTGCTTTCTGGAGCGGTAGATGAATCGGGTACGTCATCACTGTACAGACTGTCATCCCCCGGAGAAGGCGTTACAGGTGCTGAATTTTGGATGTCAGGTGTGTAGCTGGGATCGGGAGCGTATAGGCCCATTGTATCATTCTGTACAGCAGAATATACCGAAGCGGTCGGCAGGACGGTAAGGAGCGCAAGGGCGCAGTATCCAAGGTATCTGGTCATATTCACCTCGTCAGTAGCAGTTGTCCTACTGTAACAGCGCGAGGTTTGAGAACATCATGGAAATGGGGTCAAAGCGGGGCGAAAAACAAGCCTGATTCACATGGCTTACGTAGCAGCATGGAGATCTCCTGAAGTCGGAGAAAATGAGTCAGATAACGCGAATATCGAAAATGGAACGAAGTACTTAATTACCTAACAGGAGGTACATGTTAACCTGACGAACATTGCTTACTGCCTATTTGTAGATTCAGGCTACAGGGAGAATCCAAGTGCCAAACTGCATACCCCTTAATCCGGTATTACCTAAAAACTTCGACGATACACCTAATGAAAAGCGCTCAAAGTCTCAGCTTGATGCCTGGTGGGATCATCCATATGGCATTACTTGCCCGGACGGGAAAATCACTGTTCGATGCCTGAATGGAGGAGCTTGGGATCGTTCGACAGTGCTGGGAGTAGCGGACAATTACGAAGAAGCCTGCGAGCTCGCAGAGCGCGAGCAATCAGCATGGGTCAAACGCCGTGCGGAGCCAATATTCTACTATAGCGGTGAAGCTCCATTCAGAGCGATAAGGGATGCACAACGTCCTGATCAGGAGCAGACCTTTGTCGCGTCTTTTGACACGCAAGATGAGCTAATCAGCTGGCTTAATAGTCAGAAAACCAGTTAATACCAAGTCTGGAAGTCTGCTTCTCAACAGACTTCCACATTTGATTATCAAGCTCCCCATAATTTGGGTTCAGTATAAACATTCCATTACGTTCTATTCCCCTCATTACATTCATCTATCCGTAAATTTCGTTAGCCAGCACATCGGGGTGATACTGATGTCAGGTAAACAAAACGGATGCAAAAATGCAGACATGTTCGGAAGTCCTGGCGGTTGAAATATTCAATCAAGTTGGACGTGAGGCAGCTATTGCTCAATATAACTTAATTTGTGAAATAGCCCAGCGACGTTACGAAGACAGCCTGGCCAAATATGGTTCCGTGCCAGCTGGTTTCACCGCGCTCAATTTCCTCCATCCGGCAGAACTTCAGGAGCGTTACATCCTGGGGTTGGGAATTCAGCTTTGTATCGATGAGCAGCATGAAGCCAGGGAACGGGTTTTAGCTCGCTGCCTGGCAAGAAAAAGGGCCGCATAAACAGGTGATAAAACAACTCAGCTATAGCTGAACACGCACTAATTGGCTATGTTAACAAAACGAACAAGGTGGCGATTATGTACAGTGAATCTATCGATCGTGCTATCAGTATCCTCAAGGACGCGGGCGAAAAAATCGGTATGGAACTGGGTAGTAATGTGACATCTCAGGAATCAGAACTGCTTGAGGATGCGCTGGTGGGCCTGACTAAAGTTAAAGGGCAACTCTGCGGTAATCACTCCTTAACTGATGTAAAAGCGGACGTCGTGCCTTTTAGTCTCAGTTCGACGAAGAACGTCGATAGCCCGCATTAATTAACAACCACCAACTGGACGGAAGGGATATGACTGAAGACAACGCCGGTAGTGTTTCTGGAAAAGCACAGAACGCCCCAAAAGCAAATGCCCACCTGGACAGGCTCTTTGATTTCATTGTGACAGAAATCAAAGAGCAGGGTGCAGCACCGTCTTACGAGCAGATCTGTTCTTCTCTGGGGTATTCAAAAGGGCTCGTTTCCCGGCGTATCCGGCAGTTGCATGACCAGGGACGAATCATTATCGATGGTGAAAGAAAGTCTATGACGCTGCGCGTAGCGAAAGGACAAGGTCATGATGACATTGCCGAACTCCCGGACATGACCAGTGACAGGAAAGCAATCATCACGTATGTCAAAAAATACATGAACAGAAATGGTGGCCGTGGGCCATCAGTTCACGCAATAGGGAAAGCGCTCGGCTTCTCGAATAACAAGGCGCGTAGACATGTGGACTATCTCGACGAAGTAGAGAGGGTACGTTACAGCCCTCATCTTAATGAAGTAATCGTTATCAATCAGGGTGATTACGTTAAAATTACCCAGGACAACGATGAACCACCGAGCCCGGCAGAAGGTTAGCCATGATTCGCATATGGAGAGAAGTTGTAAACGTAAAGGTTCAGGACGGGAGCCGTAACGGACGAATCTGGTTTCTTGAACTTTCGTGTGGCCATCATGCTGTCAGACGTATACCTCGATTACGTCTGCATAATCTGACGCAATTCGAACGACTTGAGCCACCAGCTAAATGTCACTGTGTATTGTGTGAAATAGATGCTATTGCAGGACAAAAATAGCAATAAACACAACATAAAAGCCCTCAATTTGTCCCCATTGTTTTTAGCCTGACAGCATTGGTACTGATAGCCTAATCATATTTAAACGCATAACCCTATGGTGGACATATGAAAAAAGCTGTTTTTGGCCTTTTAGCACTATTGCCCTTCATAACCAGCGCAGAATCGATCGATCCGAACGATTTCTATGCTCAGCAGCCTTCTCAAAACTACCAACAACCTGCTGCCAGCGAGCAACAGGACGATGCTGACAATTCCAGTGACCAGACAGCTGCGATCGTATTGAACCTGGAAAGTTACAAACCGCTGGGGAATTTTGTAGTCCCCCAGGGAGTAGAACGCCCATTCATTGGTCTTATTAACAGCAAAATTTTCATACTGTCTGAGCAACCAGATAAACGCTTGGCTGGCCTATGGATAGGTCGTAGTCAGGATGGTCGTGAAGCACTTTGTGGTTACCTGAACAACAGTATGCAGGTCAGAAAATGTTATTACATCTTATATCGTGAGTAAAAAATGGGGCCGTAGCCCCATTTATTTTAATGTTTGAATGAGGGTATAAAGGGTATTACTGGATTTGTTCCTAGCGAAGCTAATTCGTTAGGCGCAAGATAACGTCGCAGTTCAGTAATCAATATATCAACTGATTTATCCCAGCCATCTCTCACAATGTTTAGAATGTGCCGAGCTGGATAATGTGTTAGAAAAGGATGGTTGGGGCCAAATTTATTAAGGTGTTCAATAGTACCTATTGCATCGAGATAATCTGTAACAAGATGGTGTTCTGACTCAAAAATAGCGACAAATTTATAACCATCAGCAGCGTTTACCCACTGGCAAGTACAGTCATTAAGCTGAAATTGATTAGAACGTTTTTCCCCCTTGGGTTTAGGATTGACTCCAATACCAAAAGACAAATACAAACCTTTCCTTCCCCAGAAGGCCGGTCTCTTCAAGTCCTGACCATTGTTTCCTTCGACCTCTCCAAGAATGCCAAACAAAGTAGCTGATTCTTGGTTAGGATTCGTTCTCATACGGAAAAGAATGCATAGATCTGCAAACTTTAAGCTATTATAAACTGAATTATAAAAGACATTCTCATGGCCAAGTAGATAAGGATTATGCTCTACCGCAAAATTAGTGCCACTTCTAAAGTCACGGCAGCTAATGAATACACCAAACTGGCTCATATTAGCGAGGATATCGACATTGCGATAATCAGACAAATTAATAAGTATAGTATTTAAGACTTCTCTACCTTCATAACTCATCAGATAGTGGCAGAGCAAATTTTGTAGACCGAAGTTTCTGAACTGATCTTTAATTAAAGAAAAATATCCTTCACCAGCTAATGAAACTAGGTTTCTCATTGTTGGTGTATGTTTCCCCATGAGAGGGGAATTAAAACGTACCTTCATCCGGTTATTATCATAAAGGGTTTCAATAATTGAGCAAAAGTGCATCGCCCAATACGCGTTGTTATCACCAATTAAACCGGGTTTCACTACAGTAGTTTTAGAAAAATCCATTCTGTCTCCAAAGCAGTAATCAGTCACTCATAACACGATATTTGCAGTGAAAGTTATATCTGTAAGCAAATTTCGTCAGCTGTTAGCGTCGTATTAGGCTTAGTAAAAAGCCGGAGGTAGATATGCCTAAAGACGATGTTGCAACAATCATAATCCAGAATGGGTTGACGCATAAAGTAAATGTGATCTGCAAATTCAGCGCACAAATCGACAATCAAATGTTCTCATTCATCATCCATCGCACATTAAGCGTATGTCGATATGCGCTTGTCTGTAAGGCAACAGGCCAAAGAATTGCAGTTCTTGATACCAGTCGAGTAAAGGCACTTGGTATGGAAGCAGCAGGTAAACTAGCGCTATCAGATCTGGCCTCATCATTAGGCGAGACTAGACTTGCTGCGATTCTGACAAATTCACTTCAGAGCAGGAGCGCGGCAAGTGAGTGATTTAATCGACGATAACTTTATTATTCCTGCACTGAGTAGCATAGCAGGCATCACCACGCCACTATCAGGACAAACGTACAGGAACGCTCCAGATATCGACATATCTTGCTATGACGTGATAATCATTTGCCTTAGCGGCGGAAAAGACTCCATAGCCTGCCTTCTCCACTTAATTGACATCGGGGTCGATCTGTCCAGGGTGGAACTCTGGCATCACGATGTTGATGGCCGCGAGGGAAGTACTTTAATGGACTGGCCATTTATGGCCGACTACAACCGCAAAATAGCTTCAACATTTCAGATACCGTTGATGTTCTCCTGGCTTCAGGGAGGAATGGAAGGTGAGATGCTGAAAGAGAATGGCTACAGTCGCCCGCAATGTATCGAAACCCCAGATGGATTAATAATCGCGGAACGTGATATCCAGCGAAGCACTCCCGCCACGCGACTTCGGTTCCCTCAGCAATCACCAAGCCTTAAAACACGTTGGTGCTCATCAGCACTAAAAATTGATGTTGGTCGGCGAGCACTCACAAATCAGAGACGCTTTGACGGAAAAAAGGTGCTTTTTATTACGGGGGAAAGGAGAGCGGAAAGCTCTAATAGATTCAATTACTTACAACTGGAGCCACATACCAGCAGTTGCAAAAAAAGACAAGTTGATGCCTGGAGGCCAGTACTTGCATGGTCTGAAGAACAAGTCTGGGAGATTTTAGCAAAACATCGTGTTACAGCCCCAGTACCGTATCGTCTTGGATGGGGTCGCAGTTCATGCTTAACGTGTATATACAACAGTGCTCGCATATGGGCAACCATCAAACATTATTTCCCCGAGCGTATTCACGCAATGGCCAACTATGAAAACCGCTTTGGGGTCACTATCAGTCGTAAACGAATAAATGTTCTGGATCTAAGCCAGAATATTTCTCCTATTAATATCACGGATGAGGAAGCGCTGCTGCAAGCGGTAAATCCGGTCTATACATTGCCCGTCATTAACATGTCAAAAGAATGGGTGCTACCTGGTGGGGCGTACAACCGGGAGAAATGCGGGTCAGACTAATTAGCCATCAGCGATTTATAGCTGAGATTTCGTCACCTGAATATTACGTGGAAAATAGATATCAAATAGCAACATTGATACAGGCTTAACCGCCTCTGAAGGAAATATTATGACGATGGTAACGGCCAGAAATTGTACTGAAACACGGTTCAACCAGTTATGGGATGCTCTGCATGAAAAAAGCAGTGCGGAAAACGAATCCTTGTTTCAGCAAGAATTGCATCGCTGCCGCAGTAAACGTCAGCGAAGTAAACTGGCCGGGCGATTCGCCGGTGCCTGGCAAACCTTATTCGATGCCTTCTGTGAAGGTCGGGTCTTCTGCTCACTTCTGGACTCGGTTATCCACCAGGAGAGTATCAGCGAATGGCAGGTTGAAGAGTTAATCTCATTCACTTCTGCCCAGATGTCGACTCTATACAAAGGGTAGAGGTAGATATGGGACAAAGAAAATGTGCAGCAGCGTTCCTGCTCGCTGAAGAAATGTACCAGATACCAGCGACCAAATCGGTGATACTTGCCCGGGACCTGGAAGAAAGAGGGTTGTATCTCCGCGCTGCCAGGCAATGGGGAGAGGTCATGTTTGAACATACCCAGTGTACTGAGTACATTGTTGAACAACGGGAACGTTGCATTCGGTTATCCAATTCTCGCCATGAAGACCGTATCAGACAGCATGAGCAGGCAAGTGATCTTCAATATATTCACAAGCATATTAATGATGTATACACACGGATGGGACTAAAAGACGATGGTGTCTTTAATACCGCCTGATTTGTCGACCTTTTCCGTTCATTAAAAAATGAAACTGAGGAGAATGAGCGCACTCTTGACTGATTTTGACGGAGGATTACGTAAGTGGTTAAACAAAGTTTATTTGACCTTATAGGAGCTACCACGGGCCCAGAGCGAGATCTGTTGATCGTAAGCCTTCAGTCTCTACATCGTGAACGAGTAAGCTCATACAATGCATTGTGTACAGCCTGCTCAATCTCTGGAGATAAAGTCCCGCCAATGTCTTTATTCGGCATAGACGAGGTTACTGATGCACTACGCCGGTTAGGTGCATTACCGATCAGATAGTTCTTCAAGTAGTCAGGGTGAACAGGTTTGAATTGATACAAACGGCCTATGCTGAAGAGGAACAGAGATAACTGATGAAAACAAACGAAAACCTGCTGAACAGCATTGGAAAAAGTATTCGAATGTGGCGAGATAACTGCTTCCCTCCATTTCAGCGAGCGTATGGAACATGGTTATTGGTTCTGGTTTCGGTTAATGCCGGGATATGGTTTTACATAACCTCTGACTGGTCTGTACAGTTCGTCGGCAATATAGCAGGGCTCTTGGTTTTCCCAATGCTGGGTCGAAAGGTTTTTACAAAACGCGCCAGATCTTGGCAAGAAGAACTGGATATTAAGCTGGCAAAATACAAACCGCATAACATAGCTGCATGGAGGGAGTTGCAGGCTTATGCCTTGGAATCCAATACGCTATCTTCACAAATTGTTGAACGGTGGTATTTCAAAGAGCGGGAATTTATCAAGACGGCCCAAAAAGGGAAGCCGGGTAGTTCTGAACTCAAATTTCTCAAGAATAATACTGGATCAAAGCCTTAAGGAATCTGAGAGCCGGTGCGTAATGCAGAACCCACAGCCGAAGGGTTTTGGGAGTTAAACTGATACAGCTTTTACCGTGAGGTGGGATTTATGTCGAATGTCTTGCAGAAAGAAAACATCATCATGTCTCTGCCTCATCGTGACTGGAGTTGTGAAGTCATCGAGTGCCGATTAAAAGTGTGCCCCGTACCTGACGAACTCGACAGGGGGAATAACATCTTTTTCATCGTGGAAGACCTTTACCAGCTACGCGAGAACAGTGAATCACTTAACGTGCTTGGACAAATTCTGGCGAAACGTTTCCCACACATACCACCAAAAAGAATGCACCTTGTGCTGCACCGACGTGATGTGCAGAAAGCTCATGGAGTAGCCATCCACCTCTACCGCTTCATGCGTAGCGAGAAAGAAAATAACCGTAGTATTTTCATTGGTCGTAACCCTACTGAAGTTTCCCAGAAGACGGCATACGCCTCGATGTGCATTTTCTGACCACCAGCTGTTGAATCGTCACAATAGCCGACATAGTCGGCTATTTTTTTACGCTAAGAAAAACCATTTATGCCCACAAATTGCGGTTGAAAAAGCTATTTATTTTTGGGTGCAAAACGTCCTCATTCTCACTGTAACAATAAATTTCAACATGTGATTATAGTGAGAGTCGAAGCTGAAACATGAATGGTGGCTACATATGCATGATCTCCAGAATTCGTTAACTAGCAAAAATACCAACATTATCCGTGCTGAATTTGAAAATATGCTTTCTGCGCGTGGAACATCTATCGTGCGTTTTGATACCAACGCAGGGGCGAACAGCGGCGAGTATATAGGAAAAGGAATTCAACGTGAGTGGGTTGGGTATTTGCTAAACCATACGAGTTCTGGCCATACGGTCAAGGCATTTGAACCGGTGTATTCTATTCCTTTAAAAATCAGGCCAGACCTTCAATCCAGAAATATTGCAGACCACCAGACTAAAGTAAAAAAGTTATTTGAAAGTTATGATGAAGCGTATCTTACAGCCGCTATAGACTCAGAAGAGTATTGCAAGCCATTCTGGGTTTATCAGAATGCAGATGACGGTCATTACTCGATCAGTACTCGCGGTTTCAAAAATGCAAATGCACCTGCAAGCATTCCGAGCGATAATCGCATTGATATCGCTCAGATGAAAATGGGATATCCCATGCTCGATTATTGCCATAACATTATACCGTCCTCAGTCGTGCGATTAGGATTTAATGGGCGAGTGTTTACGCAAGGTAAGTATTATTACACCAATGAAGAGGTTTTCAGTTGGTTGTCCCGGAACCCGGATAGCGCAGTTTTCATTACGTTCCCAAAAGTTAACCAGACTGATAGATCTGAATTGATGTCAATTATGAAACGAGAATTCCTGAATTCGTGGGGTTTATTCTCATATTATCGCTGGCTGGGACGCAGCACCGCATTACTGGCATTGAGCCCGGTCAGTTCTAATGCTTCTGTTAAGTTAAGAAGTAGCAATGCACACTTCTTCAAAAATGCAATGCTGGCTGTTAACACGATCATTCCTAAAGGTAACGGAATTTCGTAATCGGAATAGTTACCGTTAGAGTGATTTAAAGATCGATTCATTCTGGAAATTGAACGAAGAAAATTTAATGGGAGTAACTATGACTGCACTACGCCGTATCTCAACAGAACCAAGCTGGACTCCAGTTGGCATCCGGGGCGAAGGGTTACCGACTAAAGCAGGTGTATACCGTTTTATTGTTCCCCGGGAAGCCGATAGCTCAGAACATATTGAGTTTCTGGCGTTAGTGCGCTGGCGTAAACACGGTGTTCATCAACTGTTATTTCCCACCTTTGAATACATCGTATGCGACGAGAATATCGTGCTCCCAGAAGGCACATGCTGGCGTGAACGCGAACCGTGGGATCCAGATACGCTGGGGGAAACCGAGTTCATCATCGTTCCTGAAATGAGCGCGGGTGCTCAACGCTGTCCGTTCTGCAAAGAAGTTCCGCGCATCGTTGGTGATAAATACAACTTTGAGTATAAGGAAAACTACATCACGAAAATGCCTCACCGGTTTAACCGCCTGTGGTTCAGCTGCTGTAAATGGGTTGCTCCTGTGCCCACTTCTGGGATTCAGTCACTGATTACGGCCTGGAACAAAATGCTCGGGTCATCCCGGTAGGAGTAATGATGAAATGTGCGTACCTACGAAAGTTTCTGATCATTGCTTTCATAACCGGCATTAGCGGATGCCAGAGTCTCGGAATAGGGTTAAGCCTGGATGAGCGCTACCAGAAGGCTTATCAGAAAGTACTGGCTGACCCTAATGACGATAACATTAAGACTTTCATGAAACTCAGCCAGGAAAAAGGCGAAAGAGACATGCAAGAGGCAAATTCGAAAGCCGCAGCCGACACTCGTGAAAGCGATAAGGGGTTTACTGAGTATTTTAAATCATATGGCAACGATGGATTTAAGCGGGCCAGACAATAAGAAAGAGGTCATATGTCATTACAGCAATCGCATGAAAATCTGGAGTTCCTGAAGGGGGCGGTCTGGTGCGCCGCAAAACTCGTTCAGGAAATTGGCGATTCAAAAGGTGCAGCTATTCTTATCACAAACTTGCCGGTTGGAATTTTCCCTCAATGTAGCGAAAGGGATTTATTTGTTCTGAGGCAATATGTCAGGAAAGATCTGCCACTTGGTATTGATGCCGAATATAGCGATATCAGGCCGGTCTTAATTGATTATCTGGGAGAGCCAGTAGACCTTCCTGAGTGTGAACTGGATAATTATGAACCGGCTCCTGGTGAAATGCTCCGCTGGGGAGTAACTGGAGATCTCAGTTCCGGGACACGATGTGTGCTGGTGGATAATCTTGCTTATCTCGCTGAAGCAATTGGTATCAGCAACGCACTAAGGCAACAGGCCGCAGAGTCAATCCAGCGCACCCTGTGATTAGTGAGTCGCCCCGAATTTCGTAAGCAGCATAAATGCCCTTAATCTTTATCCTACATATTTCAGGTTGTTGGGGTTTACCATGTACAAAGACCATTTTCCACAAGCGTGTCCTTCATCGATAAAAGAGGGCCAGTCATGCTGGCGGGTATTTATTGATATGGACGTAGACAACCCGTCGAAAATAAAAACCAGCGTCGAATTAATAGAAGTTGGCGTAAAAACAATTCGAATGAAAAAGAATGCGGCAGAAGGCAGTGAAAAAACTGTTTTTCTTGTGGATAAAATCCCTGGAATCACATTTATCAAAATTCGGCCTAGCGACAAAAAGCCAAGCGTCTGGAATACAAGCATCAGCAGTTTCTATAAACATGACGTGGAAATCGGGAAAACATTCCCCGTTGGTATCAGAACGACTAAAAGCGCTGCGTTTCGTACAGCAACAAAAAAAGTTGAACAGAGTATGCAAGAATACACTGATACTATAGCTAAGCTTGAAAACGACTATGTTAAGAATGAGACGGAGATTGCTGAGTACAAAAATGAACTCGCTGCTTACCAAACAATACTCCAAACCCTAAAACGTATGGCAAAAAGGCATCTCAAGCAATAATACATTTCGTCTCTTTTCAGGTAAACAAAATGGAAACACAATGTATTTTCATTGCAGGTTTCAAAAATTGTTTCACTCTGGGCCATACATGTTTAGTATGGGGACATAACAAAGAGAACGCTGGCGAGTACGCTGGCATAAAGATCACCTTTCCCGGCCTGGCCGGGATTTTTTTTGTCTGATGTGCCGTCCTTCTCACCACAAACTTAATATCCTGACTATTTTTATGGATGTGCAGTGCAATTATTTAACGAATTACCATTCGTCACCAGACCGGACAGGCTGATAATAATGTCATCCGATACAGAGCTGGGGAGGGTGTATGACTAATCGTGGCTATAGCAAAGTAATTATCGAAGGTACTGTAGGCCGTGAGCCTGAAATCCGACAACACCCTACCCACGGCATCTACGCAAAGATTTATGTAACAACATCTGAGTCCTCAATGGAGGATAAATCTGGTCTGGAGAAAATTACGGAAGAACACTATCAGATCATTTTGCTTGGTCAATTTGCTGATGTGGCCCGCAATCATCTTCATGTCGGGACAGGAGTGTACCTGGAGGCCCAATTGCGTACCCGCCTAATCAAGGAGGATGGTAAAGAACGCTTCTTTATGGACGTACTTGTCAACCCCGTGAAGGGGCATGTTCTTCGCAAAGTCAATGTAGGCGGTAATAAACTGGTGAGTCGTCACCTCCAGCAGAACCGTGGGCAGGATCACCGGCAGAATACCAGTTATAGCCGCAGGCCACAAAACACGAACGCGAGGCCAGCAACACCACGCAACTCGCCCCCAACAATGGAAAATTATTATTTGGGAAATCAGGATGAAGTTCCAGGAAGCACTGGTGCTTATGGAACTGAGATAGCCTTTTAATGATTAGCAGCATATCTGTTTTAATTTGTATCATAACTAATGGGGAATTATTGCCGTGAATGAATTCAATAACGCACTCCAGACGATACTGGAAAATGGGTCTATGTCATATGGCCAGGCTGCTATTTATGCCGGTGGTGCAATTTGCGTTGCGGCCCTTTTTTCGGCGATACTCAGAAGTGGACTACTGGTAATTTTGGGAATTGTCTCAGGCTTTTATCTGTTCAGTCTCAACACTCCAGACAGTACACTGGCGTATACTGCTGCTGCCTCAGACCGTCTCATCGAGCAGGTTAAAGCTGTCGGTGGATGCGCCACTAGACACATTGAGGATGCGCAAACTCTGGGTATCATCATAAAAAATGGCGATGTTATCGAGATAGCAAAGCAGTGCGGTATTATAAAATAATAACCGTAGCATATTATGATTGATGAATGCCTGAATGGTAATCTGCTCGCGGATTACCATTATTTTTTGAGATGTCTTATAGAACTTATCTAAAATTACATACGACTGTCATGACAGTATAAGGTCTTTATGAAAAACGTCGTCAAAACTTTACTACCCTCAGTGAACACTGGTGATCAAGACGAAAGCGTAAAATCGGATACGCTGACTGGCACTACTAAACCCTGCGACCACGGACTGGTTCATAATCATCTTTTAGGGCAGGAGGCCTGTTACTATGCCAAACACTAACGACTCGCTGACAGGACTCAACGTCGAGCTCGTTGGTGCATCGAAACAAGAGTTTACTCTCCTCACTGAAAACCATCTGATGCGCCGCATCATAGTGGCTTTATCTGAGTTAATGCGTAACGCGGAAGGCGTGATGATTGATTCTCATGTTTACCCGTGGGATCAAGTTCTCCCTGCTGCGATGGACATTCCATCATCCAACGCTTCTGATGAAGAGATACAGAACTGGATGATCAGTGCCTGTAAGGAGTGGCAGTGCGAATACAATCGCCGGGTTCAGTCGTTTACCGCATCAGAAGTAAAAAGCAAAAGCGACACCGAGAACGATAACCTATTCCTGCTGAATATCACCAACCTAGCCCATATGCTGATTGACCGGTTACTGCCGTTTGTCAGTATCGAGGAGATT
>NZ_LXEU01000106.1 GCF_001654985.1 Kluyvera georgiana ATCC 51603 | reverse complement strand
TGATATCGTGAATTATATGGTTGGTGTTATAAATGGTACAACCAGCACACAACAAGTCAGACAAGAATTGTTTACTGCCGGTGCTGATGACGCAGTATTTGCACTCAAACTAAAGCACAAAGAGCTAACCAGCCGGGGTGAAGATGCTGGATGGCTTGAAGAGGCAATGAAGATAATCGAAGAAAACAAACGCCAATCCATCTACTTTATGCAGCGCAGCTAATCGTTCCCATAATAAAAGGGTAATGCTATGAGTAAACATCTGTACTGTATTAAGGGTGTTTTAAAACCCAGGAAATTTTCTGTAAGTCTGATAAGAAATAAACTTAGCTCATTTGGTTTAAGGGGAAGTACTCTTCGTAGCGAAACCGCTCGCATTCTTGCCGGGCCAATAGATGGTATTAAGGGTACGTATCCCTTCGGCTGGTCAGAAGAACATTTTGACCGCAGGATGAAACGCATATTCATTCGCGCCGGTAATGCTTCCAGACTTTCTGATAATCGTCCATTTGCATTAAAACGACGCAGCGCTTTAACTATCAGTAAAAAGTATCTTTCTGTGTAACCACCAGCAGACGAGTTTTACTCGTCTGCCTGGCCCCATGCCTCTAATCTTCGCACCCGAAATGAAGTTGCCTGGAGTTCTCCTGATGAAGTTAACTCAAATGAAACTGTAAGATCGTTTTTGTTCCGGTACTTCCATACATAGCCATTTTGCTGCAATGTTTTGAGTGACTTACGTAGGTTGGGCTCAGCTACATCCTGGCTGTCTGGAACAGAGTTAATAAACCCCAGCAACCTGGTGAATGGCACTATCGCAGTGCCTTTTTCTTTGCACAAAAGAAGAAGTACCAACGCATCCTTCTGAATACGGGAAAAGCGCTCCAGGCGATGTTCAGTACCATCTCCCTGCATATTGGCATTGTTCATAATCAACCTAATCATATGGGATATGATTAAGGTTAAAAAACACCCCCCGTTTTGTCACCCTTTTTTTTTCTTACTCACCACTTAAAGCAGTAAGCTCAGTTCGATAAATCTGAATTAAATAAGGCGAGGTTATATGAAAACGAAATTATTGCTGGCGCTAATTGCGGGATCGACTTTCTGCATCAATATTGCTGAAGCCAATATTCCTCTTAGAGCAGATGGAAGTCCAGCAGCGGGGCAGACACCAACTCAGTTCATTCAGCTTAAAAATGAATGTCCTGAATGCGTCATGGTCGCAACTGATGTAGTAAAGATGCGTAGCGATAGCTGTAAACAGCAGGCATCCATCGATTCTACAATCCTACAGGATCCTGTTTACGCATATCTCAACAGTATCCGTCTGGTAGTTGCCGGGAATGGTGGTTATGCAAGTCCAATCTATACATCCGCCCGTCAGGTCGTAGCGTCAAACATCAATTGCAGTGATGCAAACGACTGGGTAGCGAGAAGTAAAACGGTAATGGATAACACCTTCAAAACGCCGTAAACAATCCCTGAATATTTCGTTGCAGTAATGCTATCCCGTAGTATGACGTTAAAGGCGGAGCTTTGAATCGGGAAAAAATAACTACTGCACTTAGAGGTATTTATATGGGTCGTCACTTTACTGGTCTGATTGATAGTTCGCAGCAAAATTTTACAATGCCAATCCGTCCGTATGGACGGAGCCGCATGGCTGCAAAATTAAAAGGAATCTCCCGATTGAAAAAATCTGAAAAGCATGACGATGAATATCCTGATGAACTCTGGAAATTTATGAGTCCTTCAGAGAAAGCTAAATTTCTGGTCGCGGATGTATTTTCACGCAGTAGTAAAGACTCTTCCGCCATTCAACCGGGAGAACATAAGCAAAAGGAGCATGATAATGAGCACTGATAATTTACTAGCAGAACTCACTTCAAAAACAGGCCTGACAGAAACGGAACTTAATCGGCAGGCATTGATTATCGGTTTGATGGCATTGTGCCACCCGGATGCTATTGCCGGTGATTTGGTGAGCGCGGCACTTACGGGGTCATACTCAGATAGTACTGATAAACTACTTACCCGTGGTGATAACGCATCAGACAGTGTGTTGATGTCCATGCGTATCTTACTTCACCGGTTGAGTAAGTATGAAGGGTCTGATGGCAAAGTAGGTCAGATCAATAAAATGATGCACCGACTCGGCTACTTTAAGGCATCCGATGTGTTACGCGAGGCTCAATAAAGAGGCTCAATTTATGTTCACCATGACGAATTTCGCGTCCAATATTCTTGACATGGTTTTTCTATCAGAAATGGAAGGGGAACTCATTTATATAAAAGCGCTTAGCGGCGTTACTGGTTACGTTCCTCAGATCCATCTTTTCCGCCTCCAGCTTATCGCATTTGATATAGGTTGGTACTACGAGTACAGATTGAATTCAGGCAACCTCATTATAAAGGAAATTGTTGAGGCCATCACATCTCTTGGATGTGCTTTAAATGAATACCAATGGCAGTTCGCGTTTGAATTAGGTTATCGCCGTCACCACAAATAAACTTCATTTTTTCATAATTTGCTATTCGTCACTTGATTGACCGGGGGTACGATTAATTTAACACGGATAATTATGGGAGACAGTAAAATGACAGACGCATCTACAATAGACGCAGTTCAACCAAAGGCAAGACGCTTATCATTTAAAGAGCTTCCAGGGTTTGATATTTCTGCTGAAGCACTTCTCAAAATTATCGAAATGCCGTGTATGGTTATTCGCCGGTCTCCTGCAATGAAAGTACTGGAGATGATCACGCTGCGGTTACGTGGGGATTGTCTTTCTGCCCTTGGCATTGACTTAAACTCTGCCCAAATTACCAGTAAAGGGACGGTATCGGGGGGCAATGGTGATATGGACGTATCAGTACCTGCAACACAACTCTTTTCTTTAATCCGCAACATGCGCGGCGAAGATGAAATTAACGTCCGCTTCCATGCGGCAAAAAACCATCTTGTCATTCGCACCGACAAAAACTCCTATAACATCCCGGTTTGCTTAGACCATATACCCGAAATTCAGGCTGAGACGCTGGAACATAATTACAGCGTTTACTTTCCAACGCAGATGCTGAGTCAGATTATCAAGCGTGTCAGCCACGCTGCGGCTCAGAACGATGTCCGCTTTTATATGAATGGGGTCTACCTCGGTATCGATAATGGCCAATTTATTGCTGTAGCCACTGATGGACATCGTATGGCCGTCAGTTCTCATGATATCGACTTCAGCGATGACGTGGGCGATGAGATTCAATCTCCGACAGCTCCTACCTCTATCAGTAACACGAATGCAGGTGTGATTTTACCCAACGGGGTTTTCCCCGTGCTCCATAAAATCCTGAGCGGTAGCCAGGGTCAATTCAAAATTGACTACAGCAACCGTAACCTGACATTTACGCTCGGAAGCCATACAGTCATTTCAAATCTTGTCGATGGCCGTTACCCGGACTGGAAGCGCGTGGCCAGCACGGTAGCCAAAAATACTGAACTGTTTAAGGTTGATCCTTCTGAACTCACCACCGCACTAAAACGCGCAACCCCATTGCTTAAAGAGGGCTCGCCAAACAACACCAGTGTTTGTGTGATGTCATTCAAAGACAACGCCCTACAGCTTAAGTCGCCCGGCTCAAATGCAATCAGTTGCAAAGAGGTGATGGACATTGCGAAAGAGGCAGGCGAGCCCGAAACAATTGTTGATATCGGTATGAATGCCGATTACCTCCTGGAATCACTGGCAAGCCTGGGGGCGTGTTCGGAAGAAGGAGAAGCCGCACAGATTGCTTTGCGTGATACAACGACCGGCATATTGATTTCAGTAAACAAAAACAATTACGACATCATCATGCCTGTCCGTGTCTGACAAAACGCTCTCGTTTTGTCGGCCTTTTCGAAATAGCCAATTTCATGGGCGTGATAACGTTAAAACAAGCTTCCTGACGGGATGGCTATATGCCATCTCGCTCCCATTGGTCGCGATCACTGCGTCCTAATATTCTGGAGCCAGAATGAAATGAAAAGCGTTCTGAAGTGGGTAGGAGCCAAACACAACATTATGGCAAGTCTTAAGCATGTACTACCGAAAGGTGGTCGGCTTATTGAGCCCTTTGGCGGTTCAGGCGCTGTAATGATGAATACGAATTACCCAGAATACATTTTGGCCGATATTAATAGCGACCTGATCGATACATACCAGAGTATTTTTAAGTCGCCTGAAAAGGTACTTTCTGAGCTTAAACGCCTTTACTGTCTCGGGCGTTCTGAGGACGCCTATTATGAGCTGCGAAGCCAGTTCAATAATCATGATAGTGCAAGTGACACTCAAGCTGCTCTGTTTATCTATCTGAATAGGTTTGGCCATCGCGGACTATGCCGATACAACCGGAAAGGCATCTTTAACGTCCCCTGGGGTTATTACGCCAACCCCTATCTCCCAGAGACAGAGTTATACGCAATGGCTGAGAAAATGTCCTCAGCAACTTTACTTTGCGCCAGCTTCCAGACCACGCTATCAATGGCCCGCCCGGGTGATGTGGTGTATTGCGACCCACCATATGTTAATCCCGGCAGATTCACGGCTTACCATGCCAGCGGTTTTACACCCGCTATGCAGATTGAGCTTACCAAACTGCTCCAGTTGCTGCCTGAACGCGGGGTTCATGTCATCGCATCATGCCACGATGCGCCTGATATTCGTGAGCTTTATCAAGCCTTCGCTATTCATGGTGTGACTGCCCGGAGAAGCATATTTAAAGGCAGCGGGGATGGGAAAAAAGCTTCAGAAATCTTCGCGGTCAAATTAGCGGATAACTCGAAAAAGGGAGCTGCGGCATGAAACGCTTCCATTGTTCTGAAAAGCTGCATAACCCAGAGACTGAGAAATTTTGTCAGGATATCGCCGAACAATATCGGACAGCACCTGATATTGCCGTGGCGCAGTTTAAACAAGTGCTGAGCTCTAAGCCTCTAACTTACTGGGAGTGTGTCGTGATCCGCGAGCGTGTCTCTGACCTTATTAAAATTAATCAAGCAACAGCTGAGGGCCACGATGAGCCAATTTAAACCCAAAAGCCTTGTAGTCTACCGCATCCAAAAAGCTCTGGAATTAGACAAGCTGGATGAACAGTTAAGTGAGTTGAAATACACTCCCTGCGGGCCTAATGATATGGCACGGTCAGGATGGATCCCGCCATTGGGTGAAGATGTCGAGCTGTTAAAGCATGAGTCGAATAATCTCATTCTTCTGACTGTTAAGCACGAATCGAAAATACTTCCTCCCGCGACCATCAAAGAAATTGTGCGAACCCGGGTTCAGAAACTGGAGAAAGAGCAAAACCGCAGGCTAAAGAAAATGGAGATCCAGGCCGTCAACGATGCCGTGCTCGCTGAGCTCATACCAAAGGCTTTCAGCAAATACAGCACTACAAACATTTGGGTGGATACTAAATCACGTCTACTGCTTGTTGAGACCACCAGCCATAAAAAAGCAGATGATGTAACAGCTTTGCTACGTAAAACTATTGGCTCACTTCCAATTATCCCATTCACGCTGGAAACGCCGGTAGAACTGACGTTAACAGAGTGGGTCAAAACAGGAAGTCTGCCGCCTGGCCTAGCTTTATGCGACGAAGCCACGCTCAAAGATGTGCTCGAAAACGGGGGGGTCGTTACAACAAAACGCCAGGATTTGATATGTGATGAGATCGCTCATCACATCGAGGCCGGAAAGCTTGTGACAAAGGTTGCACTGGGCTGGATGAACCAGATGTTTTTCATCCTGAATGACAATTTCATCTTTTCACGACTGACCTTTACGGAAGAACTTATTGAACAGAACGATGACATTTCGCCAGAAGATCACGCCCAAAGATTTGATGCCGATTTCGTTTTGTTTACCTCTGTTGTTATGGAGGTTCTGGACACAATGATAAAAGCCCTCGGGGGTGAAAGCCCAGGACTCATCACAACGCCGTCAGACGAACAACAAGGTGTCGCGGCAGAAGCCAAACAACCAGAAAAAACCTTCCATTAAAGGGCTGAGAGATGATTACAGCTACAGAACTCCAAGAGTTATCACGCCAGGTTGAAAATGCTAACATTGCCCGAGCCCTGGCAGTTAAAGAGTTGGTTAAAGAGACAAGAGATCGTCAGTTTTCATTGTGGGCGCTATTTATTGGTCTCTTCAGAGAGACACCGGCGCGAAAAAAGCTGAACGAATGTGAATTGCATCTTAACCTGCTGCTGCCAAAATGCAGGAGCATCTTTCTTCAATACGTAGTTATGTCCTCGTTGGAAGAAATTTCGAAATCACCAGATTGTGAGATTTATCAGCATCTAGTCAACTGCTGGAAAGAAGCTCAGATAAAATATAACGAGTCAGGCAGACGACTCAAACTTGCAGAAAATGCCCGTGAACTATTAAAAACAGCAAAGGATGAATGTAATAGTGCTTCCACAACTGAATTTCTGGATATGGTTACTACCAGTAAAGCAATATCCATACTTTCAGCAATAGACACATCCTCTGCGAGTAGTTGTTAAAGAGAGCTATGGGTGCGCTTAAGCGATTAGCAGATGAAATGCCTGCCCGGCAATCACCTATTGATTCAAATTTACCAGATGACACGCTTGATCTGTTTGTCGATCTGACTATAAATCCTGTTATCGATATTCTCTCCTGGTTAAATATTGAAAAGCTGGATAATGCCGAAGTGCAGTGCAGCAAAGCCTTAAAGAAACTTCAGACGTTATTAGGACAACTGGGTGCTGAGCATGATTTGAGAACTAAGGATTATCAATCTCAATTAGATACGCTTAAGAGAATTGAACAACCATACATCAAAAAGGTGATGCGGCATATACCCGAAAATATGAAGTTCAAGGAGCCTGAGTATCTCCAGACTATAGGAATGAACCCATGACTCTAAAATATATAATCGCTCTCGCAATATTTCTGACATTTGTGTGCTTTGCAGCTTTCATACTTATCTACGCGAGTCGAACAAAACGAGAACAACAACAAACTCAGCAACCTTTGGACGAGCATGATCAGCAGGCAGATATTAATGCCGATGCCGACGAGAACGCCGCACTTGATGGGTTGAGCGAGTACTTCATCAAAAAAAATTCGATATTGCCAAAAGTCCTGATGGATCTTTATGTGCGCTTGAGTGCGGTGTTCAATGGTCAGTACATTATCGCACCCCAGGTGCTTGCCCGGGACTTAGTAGAGCTGGAGCTCGAAGATGAACCGGTTGCCCCGGTTGACGTACTTCAGGCGCAACAGTACGCAGATGAATTCGTGTTCGATTTTGTTCTCTCCGATGCGCATACCGGGGAACTAGTGCTAGCAATGATCAATGAAGATGCTATCAGCGCTCAGCCTGAAGGAGAGTTCATTATTGCCCTTTTTAAAAGAACTCACATTCCTGTCTTTCGCTATGAAACGTTGTCAGGCTTGGACGATAACGCCCTGGCAGTCAACATCGCTGAATCAATAGACGATGGCCGATTCTCTTAGTTCCACAAGGAATTTATTATGTCTCTGTCAAAAAAACAAAGAATAGTACTGAGGGCTAAATTTGGTGGTCGATGTGCATATTGTGGCGAGGTACTGAAAGAAAAAGGTTGGCACGCTGATCACGTAGAACCTGTGCTAAGGAAATCCGTCCAGGATATGCAAGCTGCGGCCAGAGGGAAATTTAAGCTTAAGGCTACCGGTGAAGTGTTTAATGAAAGTGCCAACTGCTTAGAAAATCTTTTCCCAGCCTGTGCGCCCTGCAATCTGCTCAAAACAACATATTCACTGGAAATGTTCCGCAAACAAATAAGTTTACAGGTTGAAAGGGCACGGAAGAGTAGTATGAATTTCAGAACGGCAGAAAGATTCGGCCAGATAAGCATTGTAGAGAAACCCATTGTTTTCTGGTTTGAACAGTATTCAGAGAAAAATGGTGCTATCAAATAAACGACTAATTTAACATTATCATGGCGCGTATCGCGCACTGCTTCGTCAAATATTCAGCCGTGATAATATTGTTTAGTAGGCCCATTACGGAGCGTATATGACTAATCATACAAACTGGACTGGAGACCTGACCGAAGGCGCAACTATATTTGTAGCCACACCAGATGGCCAGCTCAGCAAATGTAGAGTCGAGTCCGTTCGAGACCGACATTTCTCGGTCGAGGGTATTGAACGTGAATTCGATAAGTTGAATGCCTGCTCAGTTGATGGGTTACTACACTCTTACCCCGACGATTTCGAGTCGAGGGAGTTATTTGGTCTGTGCCAGCAAAAAAACAGGCTCAAGTCTCTGCAAATTGATTCATTATCGTTACAGCAAGTCCAGTACATGCTGGCTGGCCTGGAACTTGCCAGGAAGAGATATGGATACCAGTACCGAGGCAGCAAAGCCGTAGATACCAATCAGAAGGGTAGACTGGCCATGAGCATTGATGATTCGCTTCACCCAATTCAGATCGCTTATATACTGGCAGGTTTAAAATTATCTCTCCTTCAAACAGAGGTGAACCATGACTGCTAACCAACGTAAACGTCCTTCGCGTAACAATCGAGCTGTCCAGTTAACGTCCGAGCAGCTGGTAGAAGCGAAGACGCTTGACCTGAAAGCCCACCATTCGTTTAAAAACCTTATGGGTCTTGCTGCAATCAGTGTCGTGGTGTTTGTCTGTCTTGGCTCCTTGATCCATAAACAACGCTCAGTAATGAACGAATGGGACCTGGGTGAAGTGATCAGAGGCGTTGATTTGAAAGCCGGAACCCTCGCAAAAAACAACTTTTTCATCACCAACAAAGGGCAGTTTGAAGCAAGTGGCGTTACAGTGTCACTTACGGGTACAAAACTGAAATTACAGCAGCATCAGGACGGAAAATATTACGTTTGTAATTCTGCAACAGGTGATTGTGTTCTGGTATCCGATGTACAAGCTGAAAAAATTCGTGACCAGCTGTAGCGAGGGGAAAATATCGGTTACTGTCACCGGTAACCGAAGGAACCTTCGTATATGTCACGACAAGAAGCCGCAACGCAGTTATTTATGTCTGCACCACCAGCAAGTATTGATGTCGTTATTGAGCAGCTGGAAAGGGACGCTCAAGCAGCCGGTATCGATATCCATACAATCTCTGTAATGGCCAGCCTGTTACGTGATCGAATAGAAGCATACAGTGACGTGCTTAAAATCGAGCCTGAGCGGGTGATACACGCACTTGAGGTACTGCGAGGTACGGAAGTGCCGTGGGCTTTTTACACTCCGTCCAGGCTACCTGAGCTTGAAGATGTTCATTGCTGGGAAACTCCTCACGATTTTGACCAAGACCTAGGG
>NZ_LXEU01000105.1 GCF_001654985.1 Kluyvera georgiana ATCC 51603 | reverse complement strand
TAGCTTAACGAGACGAGTTGAAGATCGCCTTAAATGCGCACTTATCCTCGGCTACCTCAAGCCCGGTGATAAGGTGGTAACAAAAAACATCGCCGATGCTATGAAAATGAGCGTCACGCCCGTCCGTGAAAGCCTGATACGTTTGTCTGCCAGTAGTGCTCTTGCTTTGACCCCATCACATGCCTTTTTCGTGCCCGTCATCACCAGTGAGCAGTTCAACGAATACATGAGAATGAGGCGATTGATTGAGCCAGAACTGGCAGAAAAGGCCGTACTGAATATGGATGACAAGAGCTTTGAAGAATGCCTATCTATGTGCCAAAAGCTGCGTTCAGCATATGATCGAAGGGATGTTTATCTGGCACACCAGCTCAACCTCACTCTACGGCTGAAGCTTTACATACACGCCGATCTGCCTGAATTTTTCAAAATCGTCACCCAACTTTGGATTAACCTGGGGCCAACTCTGAGTTACACGTTCGAATCTGACTCGGAGGAGAAATGGCCAATATTTTTCTCGTCGCTTGAACTCGCACTTTCAAACAGGGATGCAGGGGCAGCAGCAGATGCCATTAGAGAGTCACTGGATAAGGGGTTGCGGATCTACCTGAGCCTGTTAACCGAGCAAGGTGAGTAAACCGGCTACTAGTAGCCGGTTCTGATTCAACGTTTGAGGTTTTGCATCATCAGGGAGGGTTTAGGAATTTGTTCTTTCTGCTCAGCAGGCTTATCCGAATCAATGGTGGTTGCTGCTCGGATACCTGTGGCCTGGGTTTCCACTGATGAAGAATTCCGTTCAACGGCTATGCCCAGCGTTTGCGACAGGATGTTGCTCAGCGTTTCGGCATTAAACGATGTCGTAGTTTGCGCTGCCAGCAAATTAATTAACCGAGGGTCGAGCTCATGCAAGGCAGAGGCTATTACCAGTGCCTTACGGTAAAATTCCCCCCGGGAGCGTCGGGGTAAGCGCTCCATAATATCAAGAGCTTTACCGTCTTCTGGATTATTGCCGGGCCGGAGCCAGACGAGTAAACGTTTATCTTCTTCCATCACATGACCTCGTTTAGACGCTTGCCATAGCTTTGACGAGCGCGAGCTGCGCGTCAGGCGCTTTGATGACATCCAGCTTAGGGAATAGCTCGACAATATGAGAATGGATGAGCTCAGCACCGCCACCGGCCAGGATGATTTTGTGGACGCTATTCTGACGACGGATATCAGCTGCAACAGCTTCGGCCAGATTTTTCGACTCAGAATCGATAACAGCAATGATGGCATCGATTTTAGAGTGATCATTGACCGCAGAAGCAATCAGATCTCTATCATGACGGTTTTTAATGATGATATCTGCAATGGCATAACTGCTTGGAGACTGGGCATCCTGGAGCGCTGCCATAACAGCTTTCGTCACTCGTGAAACGCCAACATCGCTGTTGCCAAAGATATCGGATATGCCCTCCATTGCCCCCTGAATGATGGCCAGGTCTAGGGTTGTCCCCCCCAGATCGACAACCAGGGTTCGTGTAAGCTGCGTGGTTGTTTTAGGGTCAATCAGATATTCAGCCGCAGGTACTGATTCAGGCATTACGTTAACTTTTACAACATGAAAAGTTTCGCCGTTATTCAGGCTTATTGGGCCCATGACGTTGGCCTTTTTCTTTTCAATGTTAGCTTCGTTCAACTGTGCATCGCTCGTGAAGAACATGGCCACCGGTAGAGTCACTGTAAGTTCAACGTCCTGTGGCTCAAGCCCGGACGTCAAAAGAGCATGATGAATTGCTACACGACTAACAGCGTCGAACTGGAAAGAGGTATGGGTTGTTGTAATTGCAGATGTTGAGCCAATGTCGTGGGTAAATTTCCGCCCATCAATAAGATAGTTGTGGATAGTTTTACCACCAAATGCAAGGGGAGTTGCCCAGCCTTCGCGGAAGGCATTCTGCGAAACATGGGTTTTGATTTCACCATTCTCAACCCAAGCAAGTTTTACGTTCGTTGAGCCGTCATCACAAGCGATGTTCATCATGGTATATACCTCATTAAAATGTTCAAAAGTATCGAAAATCCCAGTCATTTTAGATAGTAAGCTATCATGAAGCAAGGAATGCGCACCTGTAGCGCACATTTAATGTCCGCGAAATGACTATAAAAAGTGAATTACGAGTGTGTTAAACAGGAACGATTCTAGCGGATTGAAATCTGGAGGGTAAACGAGCAAGAGAGATGTAAACGTAATATGCAGAGGTCGGTAGCCCTGGAACATCAACGGTAAAAGTAACAAACCACCCGAAAAATGAACCAGAGCCACCAGATTAAATTGTGACGGTGGATGGCCAATACTGCAAGGGCTTACAAGATAAAGGCACATACAATGTAAGTCCACATGATAGCGTGTATTGGAAAGAAGAGTCACCAAACTGATAGATTTGACCCGGGCCAAAACTGTAGTCAGCAAACTTCGTAACTTATTGAACGGATTGTAGTAGACAAGACAGCTTCTGTGTCGCAATTATCTGAGGCCAATTGGAGCTCATACCAAGCCAAAACCCAGTGCGCACAATGAATGATTAAAACACAAATGCCTTTAAATTCAAGTACATATAACAAAGATTATGTTAAATAACCTCCATAGGTCTATTACTTCATGGTTCACTCATGCGGTCACAGAAATCAGCATGTTGTGAATTTTGAGATACCTCCCTTTTCTCACATTAGGTCTGTCGTACATTTACTTCACTGAATCGCCACGGATAATCTAGACACTTCCGAGCCGTTGATAATACTGGTTTTCATATTCTGTCGGTGACATCTGTTCGCTAGAACCATGCCGACGCTTACTGTTATAAAACATTTCGATGTAATCAAAAATATCACTGCGGGCTTCTTCC
>NZ_LXEU01000104.1 GCF_001654985.1 Kluyvera georgiana ATCC 51603 | reverse complement strand
GTGGCGATTCACACCGCATGCTGATTGTTGGGTATTTCTATGTACTCACTTACCCAGATTGTAAGTTCAAACGGCCGAAGGCACTGGATTCTGATGGATGTAAAAATCTGTCTGCCAGCACTTTATCCGCTTAGGTATCTAGTTGACCATCTTGAGTATCGCTCGCTTTCAACTCAATCAGCTTCTCTCCAGGCGATTAAGTTTTTTTATGAGTTCTGGTACATGAAGCATAGAGCCACATTCTGCTATAGCTTTTACTGCTCGGGACATGACCCTGCAATCGCTATTCAGGAGATGACAGATTTTTTTCAATACTTAGAAAATGGTCGCATGGTCAGCTTCGCACCACGATTACTGCCATTTAAACATTCTAGCGGCATGACAAATGCTTCTAGAGTACGTGCAGTGATTAGATTCATAGGCTACCTGATTGCTACCTATGTATCTCCGTACTATCGAAATGAAACGCCCAAAGAATTGTCTCGTCATGCATCCCGTCTCAACACTCGATTGCTGATATGTAAAGACGACTTTAAAACTCTGGAAAGAAGCAATCAGCGGTATTATTCTCGAGTCACTCAAGGATTTCAGAGCATGACTGGTGATATGGTTGAAAATGTATATCGCATAGTCGTACCGAGTTCAAAACATAAAAATAACCTTCTAAACCCCTTCCCTTCAGGATTTATTCAATTTCGCAATTATTTAATTATACGGTTAATGCTCAACTATGGGTTGCGTGTTGGTGAGTTGTTATTGTTAGAGTGCTCATCGGTTAAAGCTAGTATCAGTGGAGATAAATTTAGCTTAATCATTAGTATGCCTCAAAATATGACCGATCCAAGAACACATGCACCATCATTAAAAAATGAGTACTCACATCGAGTTTTGGAACTA
>NZ_LXEU01000103.1 GCF_001654985.1 Kluyvera georgiana ATCC 51603 | reverse complement strand
GATTCCAGCCAGAACTGTTTAATCTGTCCTGTCAGTCTCAGGTCTGCCTGATGGCGTTGTGAATGCGGCTGCTGAAGCCAGGCGTAAAAACCACTGGGATGAACATCCAGCACCCGACAGAGCAGGCGAACAGGCCAGCAACAGGAGTTGTCACGGATAAAGGCGTACCTCAGTCGGACAGCTTTGCGAAGTACGCCGCTGTAGATTCAATTGGTCAACGCAACAGTCATGTGAAAACATGTAGTTGCGGAGGATTGTTGAATGAGACGAACATTTACAGCAAAGGAAAAAACATCTGTTTTTGAACTGTGGAAGAACGGAAAAGGCTTCAGTGAGATAGCTAATATCCTGGGTTCGAAACCAGGGACCATCTTCACGATGTTAAGAGATACTGGCGGCATAAAACCCAATGAGCGCAAGCGAGCTGTTGCTCACCTGACGCTGTCTGAGCGCGAGGAAATACGAGCCGGTCTGTCAGCTAAAATGAGCATTCGAGCCATCGCTACAATGCTGAATCGTAGCCCTTCAACAATCTCACGTGAAGTTCAGCGTAATCGTGGTAGGCGCTATTACAAAGCCGTTGATGCGAATAACCGGGCCAACAGGATGGCTAAAAGACCAAAACCGTGCTTACTGGATCAGAATATGCCGTTGCGAGAGCTTGTTCTGGAAAAGCTTGAGATGAAGTGGTCCCCAGAGCAAATATCAGGATGGTTAAGGCGAACGAAGCCGCGTCAAAAAACACTACGAATATCACCTGAGACAATTTATAAGACGCTTTACTTTCGTAGTCGTGAAGCGCTACACCACCTGAACGTACAGCACCTGCGCCGATCGCACAGCCTCCGTCATGGCAGGCGCCATACTCGCAAAGGTGAAAGAGGCACTATCAACATAGTGAACGGAACGCCAATCCACGAACGTTCCCGGCATATCGATAACAGACGCTCTCTGGGACACTGGGAAGGCGATTTAGTCTCGGGTACAAAAAACTCCCATATAGCCACACTTGTAGACCGAAAATCACGTTATACGATCATCCTGAGACTCAGGGGCAAAGACGCTTTATCAGTGAATCAGGCTCTTACAGATAAATTCCTGAGCTTACCACCTGAACTCCGGCGATCACTGACATGGGACAGAGGAATGGAGCTGGCCAGACATCTGGAATTTACTGGCAGCACAGGAGTTAAAGTTTACTTCTGCGATCCTCAGAGCCCCTGGCAGCGGGGAACAAACGAAAACACTAATGGGCTAATCCGACAGTACTTTCCCAAAAAGACATGCCTTGCCCAATATACTCAATATGAGCTGGATCAGGTTGCAGCTCAGCTAAACAACAGACCGAGAAAGACACTGAAGTTCAAAACACCTAAAGAGATAATTGAAAGGGGTGTTGCGTTGACAGATTGAATCTACAGC
>NZ_LXEU01000102.1 GCF_001654985.1 Kluyvera georgiana ATCC 51603 | reverse complement strand
CCCTAATGGAAGTGTATGACGATATCCCCGGAATGGTTGAGACCATGAGGATGAATGAAGCCAAATCAGAAAAGGAAGCTGACCTACTCGTTACCACGGCCCACACATCGAAGGGAAAGGAATTTGACCATGTCATTATCAATGACGACTTTCCATCCATTATAGAAGCAGTTGTGATGAAGAAGCCCCGGGAAGTAATAATTGATGAGTTAAATCTGCTGTACGTAACCATCACCAGAACGAAGAAATCAGTAAACATCAATACTTCGTTAATGGAGCTATTAGAGGAATACCGAAGTCGTATTGAACGAAATGTTTCAGTGGTGATAATTTGAAAAAAGAGCCCTGGTTTAATTCAGGGCTCTTATTTATTTCTATTTTTCTGGTTGGGACGGTGAGGTTTCGCCCGATGTGTCTTTCTGAGAATCGGTAACCATAGCCTGGATCACTTCTACGAATTTTGAGAAGGGTTGTGCGCCTACAACAGACACTTCTTTACCGGTGACATTATCTCGCACAATCGTTGTTGGTGTACCATCAACACCGGCAGCTGAACCGGCCTCCATATCCTGCTTAATGCGCTTAATCACTTCAGTACTGCCCATACAGGTATCATACTTCGCCTGGTCTACCTCAAACAGTGCTGGGATACTGTCCGCATCCTTAAAACCTTTACCGTTCGTTTCAGTATGGTTAAACCAGTAATCAGTAACGGCCCAGAAAGCACTCGGCCCTTTCTGCTCCGCAATACACTCAGCAACAGCTGCGGCCTTCGATGCAACCGGCTCATGGAATGACATTGGGTAGTGACGCCACTCCCAGTTTACGGCCCCGGCTGTCGCGGTATCAACGATATACTTCGGTGTTTCTTTGAAGCGCTTACAGAATGGACACTCCAGATCTTCATAGTTGATCAGCGAAAACCGAGCGCCCGGCTCGCCATAGATATAACGGCCATCAGTATTTTTATTTGCTTTGTCCCAGCCTTTATAGAGTGCCTTTCGTTCTTCAGCGAGCTTTTGGTCGGCGATAGACTTGAGAGCATCTTTTACTTCATCCTGAAGATTTCCCTTTGCTCCCGATTGAGCCACGGGATTCGTGGCCAGCGATGTGCTCATTTTATCCAGCAGTTGATTGGTCATCACCTGGGTCTTGTACGTGATAAAACTAATTACCATCAACCAGATCATTCCGATTACAACAACGATTCCCCCGGCCCAGGCAAAAACCGATTTATTTCCAGAACTGCACTTTTCGTTTCTCTGCTTATCCATTGTACCCTCGCGTTTTAGATGGATTAGGACTTAGGTTGTTGGTTATCGATCTGCATCTGAATTCGATATTTCCGCAGCTCTTCCGGTTCTCCACTGGAAAGCACACTTAATTCGTGGGCACTTAACCGATAACCAGGTGTTGAGCAGTATTTATCTTTGATGCGGAGGTATTCGGCCCTGCTGGCGTTCTGTGTGTTATTAGGAAGGAGAAAGGTATTTTCCCCGCAAAATGCTGGGGTCTGGGTGAACGTGCCACGCGGCCCATTGGCATACTTTGTATTAGCCACTGAAGTGAGCAAGACCTGGGTGTAATTGTCATGAGCCACATATCGCTTCCCTGATGGGTCATTGATTGCATACGGACTCACGAGCGTGTGCTCATACCCTGGGTAACGTATCGCCGCGCCACCGCGTTCAGTACTACGCCAGGATTCTGAGTACTGATACTGGTAAGGGTACTCGGCCCTGGCCGGAAGATTGCGCGTTTCGTCGAGGTAAGTACGTTGAGGTTTACCTGACCCACTGCAACCGCTGGTGATTACGCCGGTAATAACCACCAGCAGGGGATAAACAATTTTATTAGCCAATTTCATCGCTTAGTCTCCAATTGGATAGCAACGTCATTATCTTAATTTCCTGCCCTTGACGTTATGTTTTATGAAGACAAAACGTCGTCATTTTTCAGCACGAATTTTCTCTCAATCAGTTAACTTACAAGGTACTTAACCGGAGAAATATTTTAATGCTGAGACTCATTAAAAATGTTCTGAATATCTTTTCGCCTGATAACAAAAAGGCTACCACTGATCTATTCGGTGACGAAATCGATACGTCAGTAGATGAAGAAATCGGAAAACTCATTTCTTCACGAGATAATATGCGCTATCCGGCAAGCGAAATCGGATTCCCGGCTCAAGTACCGGGTGAGTACGTATTACGTCATTACCAGAAACCGCTTGTGATGGCGATTAAACGAGAGCTGGATATAAGGGACTCTGAGTTCAATCAGCTTATTCTTCCAATGCTGGTAAATTTCGCTAACTTTGTTCATCTCTTCCCTGCATCTGAAAACCATCACCACCGTGCTGCAACCGGTTTGTTACGTCATTCATTAGAAGTGTGTTTCCAGTGTATCCGGCGTTCTAAAAACATTGAGTTCGATTCAATGGCGGTTCCCGTACATAAATCAAATCGGGCATTAGCATGGCGACTTGCAGTTGCAGCTGGTGGGCTACTTCATGACCTCGGGAAACCATTTACCGATTTTGAAGTATGGAACGAAGACGGGAAAATTCACTGGCCACCAGGCCATGAACCAATCCATATCTGGGCAAAAGAGAACAACGTAAAAAGATACTATCTTGTATGGAAACCAGGCCGTCACCGTCAGCACACCTCCAGCACGAGCAATATGCTGTTGATGATCATGCCAAAAGAAATGCATGTTTACTTGCTCAACGGCGGGAATGATATTTTCAATGAACTGACCCGGGCACTGAATGCCAGTGCGCAGCTCAATGCAGAAAAGCTTAGTGGTCAGGACGTCAAAAACAAAATTCTCACTACCATTAAGGCCGCAGATTCAGCATCCGTTAACTATGATATGCGGCAATACGCCGGTGATGCGATTCGTGCAAGCCAGTCAGGCGTACCTGCGGTTCAGCGGGTTGTTGATGCCATGCGCCATAGATTGAAAAAAGGTGATTGGATCCCGAACAAGCCAGGAAGCCCTGTATGGGTGACTACCTATGGCGTATTCATCGTCTGGGGTGTTGCGGTCAAGGATATTATTGAGACTGTCAGGAACTCCGGCTCTGTTATTCCACAAACCCAGAACAGTCTGGCTGACCTGATGCTGAGTTATCATCTCTGTCGACCAAACGTTCACCAGGACGATGACACGGCATACTGGCGTATTGCCCCTCATATTTTGAATGATAAAAGCTCAAGAGAAAGCAAAGACCCTAAAGTGGCGCTGAGCTGCATCCTTCTGATATCTCCAGAAGTACTATTTGTCGATACTGTTGACCCTCTACCATGCAGCAGCCGCATCCGTATCGAAGGGAAATGGGTGGAATACCTGACCGGGAGGCCAAACCAGCCGAAACTTGTCGAAAGCGAACCCTACATTGGACAGAAACCTGTTCCGTCAGCCGGGATACCGAAGGAAGTCGATCCCTCAGTTTTACAGGGTGGGACAATCATTGATGAAGAACAGGAATCGCCACTGGCGAGTATTTTTGGAAACCGACAGGTTACGCCGGAAAACGCCCACGAACTGTTGCATAAGCTCAATTTGCTTTCTGATGAAGACTACAATCGTGTTAAGGAAAGACATACCAGTCCCAAAAATCCAAATGACTGTCAGGATGGCGCTAATTCACCAACAACTGAGCCGGTGGTCAGCGGTGAGCCAAATGAGCTCAAAGCTAATGAACCAAAGCCAGTACCGGAGAGTAATGAACCCAAACGCCGACTTTCGCTCAAAGAAACCCTGGCATCAGCACAAACAGAAATTGAGTTCTCTGCACCCGGTTCATTTACAAAAGAACCAAACCATAAAACTCTGAACGAAACTCTTGAGTTTCATTCAATCATCAACACGTATAATAGCAACGAACCAACTTCAGGCGATGAAATCGATCAGCCCACGCGCTCACCTACCCGGCAGGCAATAAAGGAAATTCAGCTGCACCAGGATGCTGCCGACACCGGCATACAGTCTGGTGAGGTAATAGATGATTATTCAATATACCAAGATTATGATTCCATGTGGCAGGATGACGTGAAAGCTGATAACGATTATGGTTACTCGGCTCATGCGGATACATCAGACAACGTACCGGCTAATGTTAAATTTTACGATAAATTCAGCCAGCTATACGTATCTGGTCTTGAAGCTGCAAAAGAATTTCTCGTTAAATATGTTGCCGACCACGCAAACGACCTATTTATTGAATCAGGCCACTTAATCATTACTGTTGATAAAGATTTTGACGAACGTAATTTTTCGCTACTTCAGGACTCGAACTGGTTATGGCAAAGGTTTATGGAAGCTCCAGCCCAGTATTATTTTCACCGTACTCAGAAGTGCTTTTATCTCAGAAAAGAACTTAATAATGATATCGACTTGCTGATGGACGGGAAGTTTAACCATCTGCTTTACTCTGCTTTAACTGATGTTTCAGATAAAGATTACGACATTACAGATTTATGTAATGAGATGATTTCAAAAGGTATGTTGAAGCGAACCCATTCTGGAGAGCCTGTTATTGCCATAAGCGTTGCCTTAAAGCGACGTATTGCAGATGAACTCGGCATTGATATTACTCAATTGCAAAAAATTATGCTTATGCACTTTGATTTCTATTCAAAGACCGGTGTTGACTACATTCTTCCTAATAGTGAAAGAATGCATAATCAAATGGTGGATAAAGATGAGTGAGTGGAAATATAACTTACGTTGGCGCACCAATTTTGAAGGTCTTGAGCTTCTTGGCTGGACAGCTGGCATAGCCGCCACTATCGGGGTTAATACACTTTTTAATATGCCATCACTGCCCTGCTATCTTTCTGTTGCCGTACAAGCCGCGTATGGCATACGTAGTCTCCCTGCGGCATGGGATATATACACTCATAAGCGTCGACTCAAACGCAAACCTAAACCGCTCGTCATGGACATGAAATCATTTATAAAACAGATGATTCGTGAGCCTGAAAGTTATCTAATCGGCAAGGGCTTTGAGTGGGGGCAAAATGAAGGGCAACTGGCTTCAGAGCTGATAAAACGTGATATCAAGAAATTTATAGCTAAGCCGCCAAAAAATTTCATGGGTCTCGGTTGGATACATGCGCTTGGTAAGAAAACCGAATGGGTCGGTATTTCGGAAGAGCTTTTAACATTGCATACTCTGGTAACTGGTACAACCGGTTCAGGTAAAACAACATATTTCAAACTGCTTATTCTTCAAGCTGCACTAAAAAAACAACCGCTTATTCTCATAGATCCAAAAAATGACGAAGAGCTCGCAGAATGGATGAAGTTTTGTCTCGAATTGGTAGATCGGTCGTCAAAATATAATTATGTTTCTTTAGGG
>NZ_LXEU01000101.1 GCF_001654985.1 Kluyvera georgiana ATCC 51603 | reverse complement strand
TTAGCTCATCCTGAGAAGTCAGCTCGAATTTCTCCTATTACTAACTACACGCAGGCCGGTGAAGTTGCCAACAGGATCACATCGGTTATTCAACGAGCAGACAGTACGAGTGACCCGTTTGTATCGTTTGGTATTATGTCATTGACTACTGTTGTTGAGTTGATGAAGATTTGTGAAATCAAACCAACACTCCGTAATATCAAATCACAACTAAGCGCTGATATCTCTTCGTTAGCATCGCTATTGATTCTGGCAATCACTAAGTTCGGGCACAAGACATTAGGTGAATCGGATTTTGACATCATCTTGCAGGCGAAGATTGAACGATACTCATCTAAAATTAAAGGCCCGAAAGAAATTGCTGAGATTTGTGCTGATATTTATCGTAATGATATTAAGGGTAATAAAGGGAAAGGTGATACTTCTATTGAGGCGGGGATTGATATGTTCGGCCATCAGCGCGAACACTTCCAGAAAATGATTTTGAACGTAATGCCTATACTCAGCCAGTTAACCCAGGGCTTTATGTCAGAACTATTATCCCCTGACAGTAATGATGAAGACGAACTGAATGACATGCGTCCAATTTCTAACATTCAGGATATCATCACTACCGGGGGTATGTTGTATTTAGGGTTGAATTCACTTGCAGATGCAGAAACGGGTTCAGCTGTGGGTTCGATTTTCCTTTCCGATATCACATCGGTCAGTTCTACGGTATACAACTTTTTGAAACCTGGTGGCCAGGACTTGGCTTCAGTTATGGTACTGATAGATGAAGCAGCAGAGGTAATCAACGACCAGGTCATTAAAATGTTGAATAAAACCCGTGGTGCTGGTTTCCGGTTATTTATTTCATCGCAATCAACATCTGACTTCGAAGCCCGCCTCGGTTCAGAAGCCAAAATGAAGCAGGTTGTTACCAATACCAACCACTTTACGGCGCTGCGTACACCAGACCCTGATGCCCAAGAAGCAATTATGAAGCGCGTCCCCCCGACTAAATTTAAATACATTATGCGTGGTCATGGTTCTAGCGCGGGCGCTGATCCTGAGCAGATTACCGGTAGTGTCGGGGAGCGTTTGATGGAGGAAGAAGGCGAGCTATTCCAGTCCCAATTGCTAGGTTGGCTACCAAACCTAGAATTTATGGCTATTAATCAAGCAAACAAAATTGTTAAAGGTAAAGTACCTATCATTTTAATGCCAAAGAACGATTCAGAGCTAATTAGTATCAGGAAATTGGCTAAAAAGTTCCTTTCTATCTACGAACGAAAACAGAAAGTTCGTGGTGAAACATCACGTATTAGCGCATAGGGGTCTTTATGATTAAAACCAAAAATCTATTAAAGCGTAAAGATGATCTCGCCTCATATGACGGGCTAACCATGATCTGGCCATGTGTTGATGGCATCACTGTGCGAATGTTGGCTCTGTTGAAAACGCTAGCGCATGAAGAGCGTGTTGGTGCAGCCGTGAGCTCAGCCATCAAGGCTTATCATCAGGACATCGATGAGGAGCTAAATGACTGGGAACGTCTTGCTATCTATATCATTGAGCTCGGCTTATTCGTCAGCCGTGAACTTCAATTTGCTTTAAATCTGCACGAAATTACTTCACGGATAAACCTACCGAGGAAGCTTACTCACGAACTAATGATCCAGGCAGGGAGGAAGGCCAGGATTGGGGAGGTCGAATGTCTGACAAGCTGAATGAAGAGAAGTGGCCAAAGACTATAAAGACGCTGATCATCTGGAGCTCGGCGATACTGCTCTTTATCTCTGTCTTCTTCCCTGTTGAGTATTTCAAGTCTAATGCACTTAAGGAAATAGCCTGGGGCCACAAGATGATCGGCGAAAAGGATTTCATTATGGTTTTGCAAAAGGCGCGGGACAATTATACGGAATCATTTGTAAATACGGGGATTGACAAAGCTCTAAAGGATTTTTACCAGCTTCCCCCAAGCGACATGGCTAACCACGGCGGGCCTCTGAAGTACTTTATTGGCCTTTTCCAGAATATTGCCGAAAACCTGAATTATTGGCTTTACATGATTATGTATCGTTTAACACTGGACATGTACTGGTTGCCGTACATGACCGTTGTTATCATGCCATCTTTGTTCGCAGGCATAATGCGGTGGATGGCAAAAAGATATAACTTTGGATATGCCAGCCCGTTTCTTAACCGTCGTAGCATGGTATTGATTGGCTGGGGTGTTTATAGCGTTCTTTTATCGCTTTTTATACCGTTACCTGTGCCTCCAATGATCGGAGCACTCATAATGATTGTGATGATTCCGATTGGTTCATCTCTACTTATTTCAAACCTACCAAAACGCATTTAACCTTCAGAAAAGCACCTCAATTTGCGGTGCTTTTCTTTATCCTCAATATTTCTTGTTTGTTAAATTAGCTGTGCGAGGTGACGCATGACTAATTCAAAACCATTTATTCTTTCTGCCCTGCTCTGCCTGACGTTTACCGTAGGGATGATTAGCTATTTACTAATTTCTGATGTCCCAGAAAAAATCCGTATCCTCAATCAGAAGATAACGGTTGCTACCTACCCCCAGTCACGGGATGTCCTGAACAAAGACATGGCTGAAATCATACTGCCATATCTTAAAAAGCAGAAAGCAGCTGAGGCGTCTCAGGTCGAAGTCAAAAAGCCAAACGAAATCTATACGCCGGAACAATTGCAGCAATCAAGAGGCTACAAATGAAAAAGAACATTTTTAACTCTCTTATATTTGGTCTTCCGCTCATTATTATGGCAACCACTGCGGCGTACTTTACCTACCAAATTAACCAACAGTCACAACTCCTGAATGATCTGGCGATTGTTGCAGAGACCCACCAACCCGTAGTCAACAACAAAAGCGAGCTACTGGATGCATTTGCAAAATACATGAATGCGGCAGGACTTAAGCCTGAATCCCAGAAACAAGCTAATGTTGGTTACCGGACTGGCAATAAACCCGATACCGCCTATGCACCCTCAACAGACAATGAACGTATTTACGGAAACCCGGATGCTCAGTTCTATATCATTGAGTATTCCGACTTTGAATGTCCCTACTGCAAACAACATTTCCCTATCGTTATGGATCTCGTGGATTCATCGCAAGGGAATATTGCGATGGTCTTCAAACATGTTCCTGTTCACGGGCAGGCTTCCCGAACTGAGGCTTTAGCTGCGGAGTGCGCTGTTGAGCAAGGTGGAAATCCATCTTTCTTCCAGTTATCAAAAGCATTGTTCCGCTACAGCCAATCTGACGGCCACGGTCTTAGCGCACCTCTTGACCAAATCGCCCGCGAAGCTGGTTTAGATGCGAACCGCTTACTTGAATGTATCAATGCTGCCAGGCCGTCGAGCAAGATAGCCGACGACGTTCATGAAGCCGGTCAGCTTGGTATCCAAAAGACCCCTACAAACATTGTTGTATATGGAGATAAATCGGCCATTGTTCAGGGCGCAGTTGATGGCGCTGGTCTTATGCAGATGATGGCTCAGCTTGCTGGCTCTGGTCAGAAATAGCCGCATTTTGTCGTCAATTAATCTGAAAAAATTCATATGAGAGGTCATCATGGAACCAGTTTATATTTCTCACTCGATTGACGAACCACCAAAGTTATTTTTCTGGTCTGTCGATGAAGCTATGCCATTTTTCGTAGCACTCGCGGTTGGAATTATCACTGGACGATTATTACCGATGATAATTCTGGGTGTAGTTGTTTCACGTGTATACGGTGGTTTTCTGTCGCGAGCCTCTGAGAAATATTTTATGCACCTATGTTACTGGAAATTCGGAGTCACATTCGGTGGTGGCACTTTTGTACCTGAATCCTTCGACCGGGAGTTTATTGTATGAATATCCATAATTTCAAAAAAGGATTAGTTGGACTTCAGTTAGAAAACAAGAGTTTCAAGTTAATCGCTGCCTCGATGATTTTGGCGAACCTTGTACTTGGTTACGCCCTGCTGGCCAAAACACAACCCATCACCATTATTCCGCCAAACCTTACAGAAACAGCATGGCTGGATGAGAAAGCAGCCAGCAGCTCTTACATGAAGGCCTGGGCGTTATATATTGCTGACAGTTTCGGTAATGCTAACCCTACTACTTTAGATCTACTCAAAAACTCTATCGGCCCCTTTCTTGACGCATCAATTTACACCAAAGTCATGAAAGCAATGGACGACCAGATTGACCAAATTAAACGCGACCGCATCTCACTTTCTTTCAATCCGGTCGGGGTTATCACCGACCCGTTAGCAGTTGGTACTTTTTATGTCACCGGTAACCAGACTCTCGAAGGTATCACCGGCAAACCATCGACCACACCGGTCTATTACGAGATTACTGTTAACGTAAAAGGCTACCGGCCCATTATTACCTTCATTGAGATAAAGAGTGGTAAACCGCTGCTGCCAAGTGAACAAGACAAACACAAAGGTCAAAGCCAGAAATCTTCGGCTGCAAGAACATCCTAACAAAATTTCGTCAGTTGTATTACCGGGGATATAAATCTGTAACCGGAGTTTTTTATAAACCAGCAATCAGTAAACAAAACGGATGTGCCGAAATGATTTTTCTGATTGGTAATAGCCAATTTAAAAATGAACGTAGCGTTGCCACTTATCGGGGGGCTAAATGTTGAATAGTAAACGCACAATTATCCTGATGCTTTTCGTGTCATCCACATTTGCTGCCCATGTAACTGCGGGGGAAATGTCGGTTGATCAAGGGATGGTGTTTGAACAGCCTGATGCTCAGGCACAACCAAAAGTTACTGCGAAGCTCGCCTCTCGACCAGCGTCCACGACCCAGGCAATGCTCAGTACGGCAACACGCCCTTACCCTGACAACTACACGCCACCAGCAAATGGCACAAACGCGGGTGGTGATGAACCGGCTATTGATGGCCGTAATATTCAACCAGTTCCAGCCGCCATTGCCAGCCCGGTTCCACTGACTAAAGAGGTCATCCCATCTCGGTTGGAGTACATCGTTACACCGGGCGTTAATACCCTCGTGCCGATCTCTATTAACCAGATCAACCGACTCGTTACGCCATTCGAACATCCTGTTGTTCAGAAGGTAAAACAGGAGGGTGTGACCGTAACCGTCAAAGATAATGCCCTCTACGTGTCAACTGCTGACAGTAACCCGGCAAGTCTTTATATCAGCGAGAAAGGTGACGAAAGCGTTGCGATTTCCGTATCGTTAGTGCCCCAGAAAATTGCGCCTGTTCAGGCCTCCCTTATGCTTTCGCGCAAGCTGAATTCCACCGGTGCATCTGGGGTCATTCCTGCTGGATATAACAGCTTTGGTGGAAGTGAAGTTAAAGCCAAACGATGGGAACAGAAAGATAACTACATCGAGACCATTCGAAACATAATGCGAACTATCGCGCTTGGCGACATCCCCCCTGGCTACTCGCTGGGCAATCTATCTTCAGGGGTTGGGATCCCAAACTGTAATTTCCGCACGGGCACTGACCAGGATCAGATTCGTTACTCCTTCGGTAATGGCCAGTATCTTCAGGGTAGTCAATTCAGTGTCATCATCGGGGTTGCACAAAACACTGGTTCATCAACGGTAATGGTTGATGAATCACTCTGCACCCACCCTCAGCTTGCAGCAAGAGCATTATGGAGTCGTAACACTCTCCAGCCTGGCCAGCGAACTGAAGCTTACTTCGTTATCCGCAACATCCAGCCAAACGAACAAGCTAACGATTCCATGCGCCCTAAACTCGCGGAGTAAAATCATGCTTATCCCTTTAAAAGAGAAATGGGCCTCAATTTCAGCAAAGCATAAAAAATGGGTTATATGGGCTGGCGTAACGACTTTCGCCATACTTTTTTTGCTCTTGGTTATCCCTGACTCAGCTGGCCCCCGAAGCCGTGCGCCACAAGAAAAAGTGATTGCCAGCGTCCTTACCGACGGTGATACCAATGGGGTTAGCCAGAATGCTATTGCGGCGCGAATTCGCGCACTCGACAAGACAATTAAAGATCAAGGCCAACTGATTAAAGCGTTAACCGAAAAATATGGTGCTGACCAGACAGCTCAGCGACTTAGCAATCTGGAGAACGGCCAGAAAAAATCAGGCGCTGAGGTTGCCGCTATTAAGAAACGCGTTGATACCGTCTCTAACCCTGTGCCTTACTCACAACAGCCACGCGGAGCGACACCACTGGCTGGAAACGGCCAACGTAACGTCCCAACTCTATATAAACCTGAAGAGATATCAGCCCCTTCCGTTACGCCCAGAAACTCAGGAAGTTTCAATAACGGGAAAACATTACAGCGCGTATACGAAGATGCGGCTCCCCCAGTCGTACCGGAACCCGCAGCAAACCAGCGACAGCAGAAAGGGAAGGATGGCAAAGCAGTTCCAAGCCAGATAACTCCTGAAATTATCACTGTACAGGAAGATATTGAAGCCGCCCCCGTTGCTGACGAAGATGATAACCCCGAGAACCAGACCTACCTTCCTGCAACGTCGATCATAAGTACTGTTTTGATTGCGGGGATGGATGCTCCAACATCTCGTGATGCACGAAAAGACCCTTACCCGGCACTGGCCAGGGTGAAAAAGGATGCAATTCTTCCAAACCGTTTCCGGGCAGATATACGCGAATGCGGAATGCTTGCAGCTGGGTTCGGTGATTTGTCTTCCGAAAGAGCTTATTTCAGGTCGGAAGTCATTACGTGCATTCGGGATGACGGTGCGGTTTTTGAAGCCCCACTCGTAGCATACGCTGTTGGTGAAGATGGTAAATCAGGCGTTCGTGGTCGATTGGTTACCAAACAAGGGCAATACCTGGCGCGAGCCCTGACCGCAGGCTTCCTACAGGCAGCGTCTCAGCTCTTTAATGTCCAGAGCATTCCTACAATCAGTATTAAACGCGATGGAGATAGCAGCGATTCCACTCCATACCAGCAGGTTATGAGCTCTGACGCACTCCAGGGCGCAGCTGTTTCTGGCGTAGGTGGCGCATTGAATCGCCTTGCCGATTTCTATATGCAAATGGCCGGTGACCTTTTCCCTGTAATTGAAATTGATCCAGGCCGTAGTGTTGATTTTATTGTGCAAAAAGGGGTCATGCTGAAATTCACACGTGTTACTTCAAAAACTCAAACCGTTGGGGGCAAGAAATGATGACGAAGAAAATTGTATCGGCATTGTTTTTAGTTAGTGCCGGTTTTGCGATGTCGGGTTGCTCACTACTGGGCCAGAACGATGAATATGGATGCAAGGGAATGCCCAATTCGGTCACATGTATGAATGTCCGAGATGTGTATGCCCTGACCGATGGAGATGATTATCAGGAGCAGATTGACACCGCATCTGAAAACCAACTTTCGGGAAAGCCTGTGGAGGTTAAGCGGCTTCGCACTACAGCTGAGAACGGTGGACGGAATACTGCCGATGGTGGTCGATACGTCCCTGTGCCTGCTACCGCTGCTGATCCTCAACCCATCCGAACACAATCTATCGTCATGCGGGTGCTGGTTGACCCCTATGAGACCGCAGATGGTGACCTTAACGTCCCTGGCTACGTCTATACCGAGATTGAGCCGCGTCGTTGGGAGGTAGGTGCAAGAAATAGTGCCACGTCAACTGCTGTTATCAGACCGATGTCTGCACCGGTTGCCGCTGTACCAGCGCAATCCCAGGGTGAGACATCGCAACCACCTCAGAAAGGGAGTTACATTAAATAATTGACCGGTAGTACCGGTATAACCGGTACTACTTTTTTTTATGTGCTGTATTCCTTGGTCGTCTTTTTAATACCCATCACTGATAAAGGTAAAGCACATGAAACAAAAGTCATTATATATTGCTATTGTTCTGGCACTTCATTGTGCCGCTGCCTATGCAGATAACACAATTGATGAACACCAAATTGACAAAGTTACTGTAATTGGTGATGAGAATAGTGTTACTGGACTATCTCAATGTACACATTCTGACAAATGCGAAGTACCTGATGGGCCGTCAAGCGTTAATGGTAGTTATAACATTATAACTGGTCTATCAAACTACGTTATAACTGGTAATAATAATAAACTTGACTACACATATGATCCAAGCTTGAGTTGGTCTAGTTATGCAAACAGTTTTAACGTATATGGTAATTACAATACTGGTACATATTTACAAGGATTAAATATTTTCGGCAGTGCTAATGACGTTTATGGCATTAACGTTGATATAATGGGGTATAGCAACAAGATAAAAGGAAGTGCAATACAGGTCATGGGTAGTTATAACGATCTGGATACTGTAGGTATGGGCGCAATTCTCGGTTCAAGAAACACTGTTACTAATTATGCAGGTTCAATAATCGGCACATTCAACACATTGAGTGGTGGTTCCTATGCTTTGACAATAGGTTCACTTAACAATATTACAGCGTCTCCATTTGGTGACCCCTCCGTGCCTTTTAAATTCGGCAACATCACAATCGGGACGATTAATACCATTACTGATTCAGATGAATCAATCGTACTGGGTAACTACAATACTGTTTCCGATGATAACGCAATCGTTATTGGTAATTACGCATCGGCTTCCAATGGTGGTATTGCCATTGGTTACGGTTCGATCTCCAATAGCGCAGATACAGTATCGTTTGGATCATCAACGGTACAAAGAACGCTGACTAATGTAGCAGATGGTTCCAGCCGGTATGATGCTGTGAACTATGGCCAGCTCATGAATTCGGTTAGTTCGCTTCAGGCATACACCGATAGTGCTATCAGTTCGTACCTCTCATCCATTGGATCTGGTTCTAACACAACGCCACCTATTACCGGAGGAAATGACAATAACGGTACGGACGGCAACGGGACAGGAAGCGGTACAGGGGCTGGTAGCAGTAACGACAATAACCAGGCTGCAACGGATGCTAATACTTATACCGACGAGCGCGAAGTGTCGATTAACGCCCGAACTGATAGTCTTATTGCAACAGAAAGCGCATCCCGGGTTACTGGGGATGCTCAAACACTGCTAAGTGCAAACAGTCATACAGATGCCCGTGAAGCTGTCATCAACTCCAGAACTGATATCCTTGTCGATACTGAGCGCCAGTCGCGGATTGACGGTGACCGCCAGACTCTGGCTTCAGCCAATAGCTACACAAACCAGAAGTTCTCTGACCTTAAAAAGACGGTTGACCGTAATGATAAAAGAGCAAAAGCAGGCTCAGCGAGCGCTATTGCTATCGCGTCTATTCCCTTCCTCAATAACGTTTCTGGCTTTGGTATGGCAATGGGCGCGTACCGAGACCAGGGAGCAATTTCGGGCGGTGCAAATTACGCTATCAACGAAAAAGTAAACGTCCGCTTTAGCATGTCGGCAGATACAGCCGGTGGTGTTGGAGCTGGTGCAGGATTTGCGGTTGGCTTCCAGTAATAATAAAGCATGAATAAAAAAAGCCACTTTTTAGTGGCTTTTTTATTTGGATTAATTGAGTAATCAAAATCAATATTAACATTTCACTACATCTCTTTTTTTGGGGACAGTTTGCAGTCCTTTTTCCTGCGGCAAAATAAATCAATATGTGAAAATGAAACCTCTCTCATTTGGAGCGGTTACTATGAACTTTATCAAACATGTCGCGACTGCGGCACTTTTGGTGGCACTTTCTGCATCAACTTCTGTATTCGCCGATACAGTAAAAACGAACACCGGGAATATCGATACGATTTTCAATGAAAAAGCGTTCAAGAACATTCCTCAGAATTCGCAGGAAGTAAAACGTTTTGTCGTTCCGACTAACGGCATCATCGCATTAGAGATTGATGGGAAAGTTAATTTACTTTCTTCAAATGGCCGCTTTGTTATCCAGGGAACGCTCTATGATACATGGGCTAAAAAACCCCTGACCACCATGAGTGAAATAACCAAAAACGCCAGCATCATCCCAATGAAAGAGCTGAACCTGAATATTGCGGACTTGCGCCCCGCCGTATGGGGCGATGGGCCTAAAAAGGTGATGATATTTACCGCACCAGGTTGTGAAGCCTGTGCAGCCCCGCTTTCCGCACTTGCTGACCTAGACCCGAAAGAATTCACCGTTAGCGTTCTGTCGCTCGGAGCTCTGGGCCCGGCAAGCCAGCAGCGAAATATTGAATTGTATTGCGCATCCGACCGCTACCGCGCAGACCGCGCAATTATTAGCGGCAATTCCGCTCAGAAATTCGACCAGGTAAAGAACTGCGATATGCAGGCTCTGGCTCGACGTGAAGTTACGGCTCAGATACTAGGTGTCAGCATGATCCCTTTCATTGTACGTGATGACGGCTCCTACGTACTCGGCTCACCAAAACAAGGCCTCAAAAACTTTATCGAGAACAAGTAACACTTTCTTGGGAATCCTGGAGGCATTATGAGTGAATCTTTAATTTTTCAGCGACTCAAGAACCTGAAACGTTTTTCTGACTTGTGTCCTGTTCGTGCGTATGACGAATCCAATCATTTGTTTATGTGCGACAACAAATATGTTGGCTTCGGATTTGTATGTCGTCCCTTAAGCGGGACAACCGGCAAGGAGATGACTAACCTTCAAACGTTGCTGTCTTCCAATTTCCCCGCCAAAACTATCGTTCAGTTTGACCTGGTTGCAAGCCCAAACATCGTACAGAAAATTAACCGGATGGATGTATTGCGTATGGATTGTCGAGACGCAATCCTGCGTAACGCAATTTATAACCGCTCTAAATTCCTTCTAAAAAGTACCGAATCGCCAATGAAGCGAACCGGCACTCGTGTCCGAAATTGTGTGCTTCTCATTACAGTAAAAATTCCGATCAAATATAACTATGAAATGCGTGAAGAAGAATTCAATCACGTGAACGAACTGCGAAATGTGTTCGAAACGACGCTGAGCATCACCGGTTTGTGTCCCGGTGCATTGACACGCGAAAGTTACATCGATGTATTGAGCTCCATTTGCAACCAGGGCGAAAGCGCCTCCTGGCGAGACCGGACGCCGGTGCAGCCACAAGAAGATAAATACATTTCAGAACAGTTAGTCGACCACGACCGCATGTTTTTCATTAAGAAAGACTATTGCGGTTTTGGTGACCCGACAGATTCCGAGCTTCGAGGGGAAGCACCTACACCGACAACGTTTGTGAAAACATTGAGTGCGCGAAAATTCCCGAAAAGATTCTTTCCCGGGCAAGCGCAATACTTCCTCGGCGATATGATGAGCGGTGTCACCGGCATTAAATCATCCTGCATCATTTCAATGAGCCTGATTTTCTTTGATCAGCAAAGTGAAAAAACTAAGTTCACATCGAAACGTAACTGGGTTGTTCAGCAAACCAGTGGCCCATTAATTAAGTGGGTTCCATCATTGATTAACTTGCGTGAAGGCTTCGATCTTCTGAGCGAGAAAGTTGATAACAACGACCCAATTTGCAAAGCCAAATTTACGGTATCAATTTTCTCGAACTCAAAAGATGGTGTGTTACGCGCTGCTCAGGAAGCAGCTAGTTATCTGAACACCTATCAGTTTAAGATGATCCCAGATACCTACTATGTTGCGCCAATTTTCCTGTCTGCTCTGCCAATGTTTAACGAAGCATCAGCAGAAAAGTCCATTGGCCGATATCGTACAATGGCACTCAGTGAAGCGATGGTACTTTCGCCTCTCTATGCTGACTGGCAAGGTACGGACAAACCCGCCTTAATGCTGACATCCCGCTCTGGCCAGATCCAATCACTGGACTTGTTTGATTCTGATACTAACTATAACGCCTGTATCGCAGCTGAATCAGGGTCTGGTAAGTCATTCCTGACAAACTACATTATCACCGCCTACAGAAGCCTCGGGGCTAAAGTATGGTGTATTGATGTAGGTGACTCGTACAAAAACATCTGTGAGACCTACCAGGGCGATTATCTCGACTTCAATCCCAAAACCAGGCCATGCCTTAACTTCTTCGAACTGATCGAAGACTATTTCGGCGAGTCTGAAGATGATGACTCCAGTGGTGGTGAAGAAGATCTGATCATTGGATTGTTATCGGTGATGGCCGCGCCTAAAGAAGGTCTGAATTCATTCGAAGAGTCTCGACTTAAACAACACGTAGCTGATCTTGTCCGTGTACACAAGAAAGAGACCACCGTTGATATGGTTGCTGATTCACTGCTACATGATGAAGATCCAGACATTAAACGAATTGGCCATCAGCTCTATCCGTTCACGAGTGCGGGCCAGTACGGGAAATACTTTGTTGGTAAGAACAATATCGACTTCAAAAACCCGTTCACTGTACTTGAGCTTTCCCGACTTGAAAGTTCAGAACACCTTAAACAGGTTGTCCTCCTTCAGCTGATTTATCAAATCCAGCAGGACATGTTCATGGGCGACCGTAGCCAGATGAAGCTGGTCATCATCGATGAGGCCTGGGCGTTGTTATCAGGAAATATCGGGGCATTCATCGAGAAGGGCTATCGTCGGTTCCGTAAATATAATGGAGCTGCAATTACCATCACCCAGTCTATCAACGATATTTACAAAGATAGTATCGGGAAATCGATCGCAGATAACTCAGCCTTTATGCTCTTGCTGGGGCAAAGTGAATCCGCAGTTAACGAAGCCGAAGCTAATAAACGTCTGGCGCTGGACGAGGCCGGTTATCGGTTCCTTAAAACTGTCCGTTCCACGAAAGGTGTTTATTCTGAAATCTTTGTCATATCGAAAGCAGGCCAGGGTATTTGCAGGCTTGTGGTTGACCCGTTCAGCTTACTGCTCTATTCGACTGACCCGAAAGACGTTGCCGCGATAAAGGACAGAAAGTCCCGGGGGATTAATACCGAAGAGGCTATCAACGAAATCCTGGTTGAGCGGGGGTTAGCCGCATGATTAAAACCGCTGCAATCGCCCTGCTGTTTGGTTTCATCGGAGCCGCCCTTTTTGGGCGGTTATTCCCACCAGCCTCGCCCTATGACTATGTAGCAGTCATCAACTTTATGGATGATAAAGGTCACCCGTTAGGTGAAGCCCAGTCAAGGTTGGTGTTAGCTCGCGCTGAGAAGCTTTCAAAGGCGGGATATCTTGTGCTCAATGCCTCAGCACTTTATAGCTACCCAACAGGGCTCCAGATCCCTCAGACCATCAGTACTCAGTAATAGTGGTGGACGAATGAACACACCCAAATCGGTATGGAGCTTAATATTTCGTAAAAAGCGAAGCTGGAGGCAACATATTGTTTTCAGCATTGTTGTTATTTTCTTAACCGCACCGCTGACGCTATACGTGCTTAACCGGTACGAGATTGGTATCGATCCACAAAATAACCAATGTCTTCCTCCGTACCGAATATATCTCGTCGATAAAATGGACAAATCTATCGTCAAGGGGAAAATTTACGCCTTTCATTCTGAGCTAATGCAACCTTATGGCAAAGGACTGAAAATAGTTGATGGCATTGCGGGAGACAAAGTATCCGTTGATCCCGAAGAGACTGCAATTAACGGCTCTATGGTCGGCGAGGGACTGGCATTAGCAGCAGAGTCTGGCCACACCGAACAGGAGCTCACGCGTAGTGGAGTCGTACCGAATGGTCGCCTGTGGATGATGGGGCGCACCAGATACAGTTTTGATTCCCGATACTGGGGATCATTAGACGAGTCGCAAATTATAGGCCGAGCGTATCCATTATGGTAAAAAAAACACCTTTTCGTCTTTCAATACTGCCATTTGTAACCGCTGTTGTTTGCACCCCAACCTGGGCCGAAAGCTCTGGTATTGATTTAAGTGATCTACCGTCAAGGCCGTTAGCCAACTTAGATAACATTCCGACCAGACCGGCTAATAACTATTCGGTCACCGACATTCAAAAAGCTAAGCGTCAATTATCTGCTACTGAATTGAAAGATATTGACAGTCTCATCAAAGCGGCTCGTGATAATCAAAATGTCGCTACCGACCAGGCTACTGACACGGTTAAAGATAATCGAAAAATGATGGGTGAAATGCCCGAGTATAAAAATACAGATGAACTAGTCGATGATGCAGTAAGAGGTGCGCTAGCAAAGTCTGATATGACTAACGAGAAACAAAATAAGCCAGTCGGTGATTTTATTTATATTCTCGTCTCCGCGTCTCTAAGCGATGCTGAAATCACCGACATTCTCAAGTTATATGATGGACGCACGGATATCGCGCTGGTTGTCCAGGGGGCGAAAGATAAAAAGAACCTGCTTGATGAACTGACTCACTGGCAGAGACTTTCCTTCGACTCCAAGTCATCTCTTGCCGTAAACCTTGATCCAACTGTATTCAAAAACTACAACGTCAGCTCTGTACCAACCATTATCCATGAAAAAGATGGTGAGCTGGTGGCCAGGGTGACAGGCATCTATGACATCGCGTACCTGAAAGACAAGACCGGCGACCTTGGTGTGGCCGGGCCCGCAGTTGGGGTCGTGGAGAAGAACCTTATTGATGAATTACAGGAAAGTGTCGCGAAACTCGATTTTGATGGCATGAAGAAAAAGGCCATTGATAACTACTGGCCCCGCCAGGTTTTCCAGGAATTCCCGGAAGCGACAAAGCGAACTACCAGAACCATCGATCCGACGGTCATTATCCCTCAAAACATTACTTCACCTAACGGTGATATCGTTGCGAAACGGGGGCGATTTAACCCGCTAACTGTGATGCCATTTACCATCAAGCTAATCTTTTTCGATGCACGTGAAGAATGGCAACGCCAGTTCGCCAGGTATCAGTTTGAACATACACCTGCCTCCCTCACGCCAATACTGGTCACGACAAACGTGTATGGTGATGGCTGGCAGACCTTCCGTGACACCAAGAAAGAATACGGTGATTTCGCAAGGCTATACATGATTCAGCCAGGCATGGCCGAACGTTATGGTTTGATAAACGTGCCCAGCATTGTGACAGCCGACAGTAAGCGATTCATTAATGATGAATACTCGCGCAAAGATTTTGAGGAGCTGAAATGAAAAAAATACTCTCAGTTCTGAAATCACCCAAGACCCTGGTGCTCGCATGTCTGGCTTTTACTTTCCCGGTTTTGGCCGCTGACGTTTCATCACCCGTACAGAACAAGGTCTGTCATGATAACCAGGTCTTATCAGCGAAACTCATTACCGATGTTTGCTGGAACTGTATTTTCCCGATAAAGCTTGCCGGTATTAATCTGTCGATGACTGGCACTGCACCTGACAATGCAGCATCAGGGACAGTATGTGCCTGTAAGGACGGGCTTAACGTCTATCACCCGGGTGTATTGACCGCGATGTGGGAACCGCGAAAGCTCATTGAGTTAACGAGAACACCCGGGTGTATGTCATCGCTTGGGGGGGTAACCCTCGACCTTGGTAATGATTTGCAGTTTGGCCCGCAGACCGATGGTGCAGCCGAGGAACAACGGGAGCGTTTCTCGATCAGTTTCTACAATGCTCATATGTATGCGATGCCGTTATTAAGAATGCTTGATATGTATCTACCCGGCCAGTGCAATGCCGACCCATACAGCGATTTTGACATCATTAATTTCACGGAGATTGACCCGACCTGGAATAATACGATGCTGGCATTCTTCCAGAACCCGGAATCAGCAGCTGTGGCTAACGTGATAGCAATGCAGGCTTGCGCCGGTGAAGCAGCTGCGCAATTTGCAGGTAAACAGCCTATAGACTCACTTTGGTGGTGTGCCGGTTCCTGGGGTGGGCAGTATCCTTTAACTGGTTCGGTACGGAGTATGGATGCCCCCAGAACAACCAGCCTGGTCGGGATCCGTATGCTGGCCGCAGAACATCGGCGCGGACTGGCCTACCGTTCGATGGGAAACGATACTGTTTGTCGCTCCAAGATTTACCCAACGTTGCCAAAGCAGCAGTACAAATTGAATATGTTCTACCCTACCCCGGAGACAAAAAACAGTCATGAGGTCGGTGAGTCCCCATACCAATGGCAAGGTGGGCCTTTCCGCTATCCAACCGGTAAAGGCCAGGACAGTACCTACATGATTTTCCAGTGGGTAGATTGTTGCCGCACAATGTAATAAAAAAACCCTGCGATGCAGGGTTTTTAATTTTTGTTTTTCGTTGAATTAAGCCTGCCGTTTAATGGCCTCATTCTGATCATCATTCGCTTCATTACTGGCATCCTGCAACACCGGTGTATCCTGGTCTACCTGGGTAGGTTCTGTCTCAGTGCTTCCAGCCAATTCTTTTTCAGCGGCCCGGCCATTGGCCTGATTAAGCTCATCAGCAGATGCCTGCGCGTGACGTTTGAGTGATGCAGCCAGATCACGAATGAGATTATGAAGACGAGACTTAAACTCTTCGACCTCATCCTGATTAAAACAGTTATTTAACCAGAGGGTATCGATGATCTGGTGCAATTTATCAAAGTTCTGAATAATGCGGATAACCCGCATTGCTTGCGGCGTTCTGATGCGAACCTCATGTTCTTTTGGATGGGTGTACCCGACTTCATTGAGGCTGCTGCGTTCTTCTTCTTCTTTTACCGCACGGTTCAGAATAGCAATGTTATTTTCCAGTTCTTTCTCAGGCATGTCGATTACTTCGTTAACTGCCTTCAGTGTACGTTCAATTGCACCACTGTATTTAGCGCCAAGCCGTTCAAGGGCTCGGCTGTTATTGGTCAGATTGAAGAGCGCCTGGGAGATAATGTTAAAATTTCGGGACTGGACACGAATACCTTCCTGTGTGTGAAGAGTAAATTTCACGACAGCTTCAGGATTGGAATATTCGACACGGGTGTTAGGGGTTCGGTTATCCTGAGCCCCACTCTTTTTAGCTTGTTTTACGGTTTGTACCGGTGCTTTAGCCATAACAGAACCTCGGAGTTAATTTGTATGCCAATTGATTAGGCCAAAACTCAGGATAGTTGTCATTGAAAAATGGCTGCAATATGACCATGAAAAACTGACTTGAAAAAATAAACAATTATGCTTAAATGAATAAGAACCGAGCTGACGGACATCAGCACAACTTCCTAGTTAATTTCGCGCTCTACCAGCGCCCACCGGATGACCTCCTCCCGGGTTAACTACGCCTCCTACAGGCCCGAGCATCTCTGATGTGTTTAGGTTAAACCTGACATGTCTCTTTGCTTACCCAAACGGGTATTTTGGTTCTCAATCCCAAACAAAAAAAATTGTTAATCCTTTTAACTCCAGCGAAATCAACAGGTGTGCATTCTTGTGTACATCCGTTTAGTTTACCTTTTAGGTGGCTAAATTTTCGCATTCTAAATTTATAGGTGATCTATGTCTGACCCAATCTCATTAATGGCAGGTATCGTATTTTTTGGTGCTGTGTATTACCGTGCTGAATATATCAGATTCCTTGGCCCAATCTGGCTGGCAATTTTTATAACGGAACGCGGTTTACTATTCACTGGTCTCGGTTTTGTTACTGCGACTGTGTGTGTGGTGGTTGCTTTACTGGTTATTTATAATTCATTCTTTACCAAGTCTGGGAAAAAATCTAATGAATCAACTAATGGAAACATTGTTGAAGGTTCTTCTCAGGGTGGGGCAAATAATGACAAAGCCAAATATACGAACCATCGTTATGAAGGAAAACTTGTTTACCACGGTCTCGAAAACTGGAAACACGATCCTAATAACGATAAAACGTATTTAGTCACAATTCGTAGTGGTGGGAAAGACCATGAAATTTGGGCAATTGGGCTCAAAAGTGCTGTTGCGACTTGTGGGGCACAAGTTGGGGATATCGTTTCAGTCTGGAAAGAGTCTGAAGTGAGAACCGACAAAGCACAAGTTTTTGACGAAGGCGGTAAGGTTACAGGGTATCGTAATCTTTTGAGCGAAAAACGTCGCGGCATTTGGGTTATGCAAGTACTCGCCGAAAGCTAAAATATTCTTAACTCAGGCTATAAGCCTTAACTTTTTAATCTTTTAAATATATGAGGTATATTATGACAATTGTCTATGGTAGTAGCATTGAGCCGGGTGGTATGGAACTGGATGATTACACAATGATTGCAGAGTGCGAAAATTGTGGGAATGACTGCCGACATCGGATTTATGAAGACTGTGTTGCAGGAGCGATAAACCAGCGATTCTCTTATACGTGTAATCACTGCGGTTATCATTCCTGTAACGCTGAAGTATGTGACGTATGCGATAGCATCGAATGCGAAGAACATGCTGGTCGTTATCAGTCTAATATTTTCTTCGAAATGCATGAGCTCATTGAGCTCATGAAAATAGAGGGAGATATACTGGCAATCAGGGCAAAAATCAATGTAGGCGCTCAGGACTTTGGAGATCTTTCAAGGTTAGATGATTGCCTGCATAGGCTCATCTATCCAGGTTATTATGAACGGCGAAATACCAATCTCTATAAAGAGATATCAGATGCATCAACCGACATGGCAATCCAAACATGGAAGCGTCTGGAACGCTTGTTATGCTAATACCTCCCAACAAAAACCCAGCGAAAGCTGGGTTTTTTTCTTTTCTGGATTGACCAACCCAACGTCGTATCATAATCTTATATCGCGGACATACCGCTTAACTTCTTTTAACACTCTTTATTTCGGCAACGCGCCATCCCTGAATGAATATGTTCATTCGCACGGCTTCCCTACGCCCATAGAATTCGACACACGGTGCATCATGCATCGTGTTTTCTGCGCCGTCGAAAAAGGTGTTTTTCCTCTTGTTGAGGATACAGTGAGTCCAGCACTCTAACTGGATGCTTCATCAATCTTTCTAATTCTTGTGCCTATAGCACTAAATTATTCTAACTTTCTTAATTTAAAAATTTATGAGGTATAAACTATGCAATCCAGAGCAAAGGGTATTGTTGCGATAGAACCTAAGTATATGCCCGCATCTGATAATTCAGATTCGTATATTTATTTTCGTTTACGCTGTGACATGTCCATCAGCGGCAAGTCCCAGACCGAGTTCTATTCGATAAAAGCATTTGGTAAAGTCGCGGATTTTCTACGTGACAATATTCAAATGAATACCGAACTGTATATCGAGGCATTAGCTCGATCATTCCGTTATACAAAAAATGGTATTGACCAAATGAGGACTGAGTTTCATGTTTTCATGGCTCGAATCATTCAGACTGGCCAATCAATTGATACCCGTGCAAATGAAACTGTAAAGGCAACATCGACATCAACCGTCACTACGTTATCCCCTGAAGTAGCGCAAAAACTAAAGGACGATATGAAGTGGCAGAAAATGTCTGATGAAGAGGTAAGAACTGCTTCTGAAAAATGGAGAACAGTCTATGCCGAGCAAAAACAGCTTCACCCTGGAAATGAGTCTGTATTACCAGACAACAATAAACAGTCAGAAAAGAAGAAGCCAGACACTTCGCAGAAGTTGGACGCTAAGAATAGAGCCGTGCAGACATCACGTCCGCAAGTGGCTACCTCTAAGCGCCCAGTCAACATGCAAGCCTGGACAACTCTGCCAGCCGATAATTCGACAGCAGCCGTTATTGCAGCCCGTATGAAACTTAATGAACAATTAAGCTCTACCGGGCCGGAAACATTAACCAACGCATATTCATCAGTTCGCGGTTGATATGACTGGTTGCTGATTTATCAGCAACCTTCTTCTTTTTAATTTTTTAATATATTTAATTTAATGAGGTATATATGTACTCAAATAAATCACGTAGCTCAGGTTCCTCTTCTAACAACAATAAAGGCAACTCCGATATTGTCGTAAAGATGGACAGTATTGCACGACATATGTTGTCGCTGGATAAGATGTTCGCATCCGCAGGTTCCAGTGCTCCGCATATCTCATTCGAACGTGAATGCGTATTTGCAAAACATATTGTCAACAATAATAACTTCCTGGCTGACATAGCAGTTAATAATCCAAAGTCCTTCGAAACTGCATTCCTTCAGCTCGCAAGTAGCGGCCTCACTCTTGACCCGGCGCAGAAGCAGGCTTACCTGGTTCCACGCGATGGTCGTGTCATTCTCGACGTGTCCTATATTGGGCTCAGCAGGATGGCCACCGATGAAGGTTTATGCGAAGACATTGTGGCTGAATTAGTTTTTGATAAGGACTCATTTAAAACCAATGGTCGTCGCTCCAGCCCAGACCACGAATTTGACCCCTTTGCTTATAAAGGGGGACTCGTTCTCACAAACACCGATCAGGGTGATTTAGGAGATCGGGGCATGTTCAGGGGGGCTTATGTCGACTATTTAATGAAGGATGGACGTCATCTGGTATTTTTCATTGACCTTCAGGATTTAGCTCAATCTCGGGCGAAATCCGAATCTTGGGCAAAAGTGGAGAAACGGCAGTATTCTCCGTGGACTCAGTTCCCGTGGAAGATGGTGCTCAAGTCTGCTATTAAGCAGACCATACACTTAATTCCCGGTAACCGTACTCGCCTGAGTTCGATGATTGAATATCTGAACACTGCTGGTGGTGAAGGTTTCCGTACAGCAACAATACCCGTCGCAGCTGCTGAAGCTGAAATGGAGATTAGACAAGAAGCCAGGACGGCTGGTAATACGGATACCACTATCCAAACTGAAAAGGCTGATGGTAAAGTTATTGAAGGCGAGTTCAATAAGCTCGCTGAAGAACCTAATTCAGCCGAGCAGCAGGACATCAAGAGCAATACACCAACCGATGTTAACGATACGGCTGAGGGAAATACTCCTCCAGCCGAAGTAAACGGTGCGGCTGATGATATTCTCCCCCCACCCGCAGAAACCAATGGGCAGTCCAATGAAGAAATGTCTGAACATCCCGGGGTTAGAAAATGGGTTGAACGCAGAATTAAAAAGTTAGTAAGCCGGGCAGAAAAAACGCTTGGATACGAAACTATTTTAACCGATGCAAAAAGCAGTTTCGATCTGAATGAAAGTGAGCTGGCGTTCGCTCGCTTATCTTTAGAAAAATCCCGAAGGGCACTTCTCAAAAATCATTTAATTAACGCAGTAGGTAGCTTCGATTTTACTCAAGTCCTTAACTTCATCGAAAAAATGGGTAAGGGTGAGTTTAAAACCGACGCGGCCAAATGGGTTGGTGAAGTCCAGGCCGAATCAGTGGAAATACACCAGTTATATCTTGAGGCTGTTAATACCTCTGATTTTACCAGGCTTCATGCCGCTCTCAGCAATGTGACATTCCCCCCTCTAAAAGAAATGGTAGAAGGTCTTATTGAAGATCTTCAGGCCGCTTAACTTATCCGGCAGGAAACTGCCGGTCTAACTTTCTAAATTTATCTTAAGGTGATCATTATGTCTGACATTTATGAAGTCGTTGATGTTGTGCAGGGTTCAAAGGACTGGCTCGAATGGCGTAAAACCGGTGTGACTGCAACATGCTCCCCAATTCTGTTAGAGGAGCCAGGTGCAACTAAAACGCCCTACGAACTCTATTTGCAATACGCTGGCCTGATTCAGGCAGAAGACCTTTCTGTCATTAAACAGGTTGATGCTGGTAAAAAGCTTGAAGCACTTGCCAGAAGTTACTGCGAAAAAGAGATAGGACAAATCGCCCTGCCTTTCTGTGTAAGGAACAAAAAGTATCCTTACATGATTGCTTCACTGGATGGTCAATTTGACGATGGTTCAATCCTTGAGATAAAGAATCTTTGCGAGAGCAAACATCTTTCTATTCTTCAGCTTGAAACCAAATCGCCAGAATTTCGTTATTACTACTGGCAAGTTCAGCACCAGTTGCTGACAACAGGCGCACCCCAGGCATATCTTGTGTTCTGGTCAGCAACTGACCAGACCAAGGTCTTTAAAATTATGCCTTCGGAGAAAGCGTTTTATCGCGTCCAGGTTGCCTGCGAATATTTCTGGAATAGGGTACAGACAAAAACAGCTATGCCGTTTGATAAGGAAAAAGATATTTTACTTATCTCTGATCCTGTAATCATGTCTCATACACAAGGCTTTAAGCTTCCAGACGACCTGGAAGCTCGTGTGGTAGACATAGCCAGACAAGTTGGAACATTGCAGCAGATGGAGAAAGAGTTAGCTTTAAAGAAAAAGCAGTTCGAAGAATACCAGAACTCGGTCAATTTATTGATCCAGGGTCTTGGTGTTTCTGTTGGCTTTTCCTATAACGAGCTTGTTAGAATCGATGGCTTTGGCTTTCGTTTTCTTCAGTCTCGCGTACCGGAAAAACCGAGCTACAAACGAATCTGCGATAAATTATCTATTGACCCGAAACATCATCCAGAATGTTACGGTCAGTCATCGGTACGAAATTCACTAAGTACCTATGAATATAAATCAACTCTGACTGATACTGTCTACATTCCTTTGGATGACAATTCCGTACTGGTATCACCTGGTGCAGAAGAGACAGACTCAGCCCAACAATTCGTTGTTTTTTAATTATTGAGCCCAGTTTAAAACTGGGCTTTTTTTTTGCTTGACCAATTACACATCCTTTATTATCTTTAAATAGCGGCTTAGTCCGCTTAACTTCAGGCAACTGCCTTTAAACACCTTCTAAATTCGGCGCTCAAGCCACTCCTGAATACCTCCTGGTATTCACAAGGATTTTTCTCGCCTAAACAAATTCGATAGCCTGCGGCTCACATAAGCGGCAGGCTTTTTTGTCCGTCGAAAAAGGTGTTTCGTTGTCACGTAGACAACAACAAGTGCCTCAGTCACTCCCAAACTGAAACTAGTACCTAACTTCAGCCTTCATGTAAGGCTTAATTCATCTAATTCACTAATCTTTTTAAATGAGGAGTCTGATCATGTTTCTTGTAAATATGACTGCATATCTTGCATCCCCGGAACAACGGGAAATGGGCGTTATTGATGTTGATCAGCAAGTATCACACGCATTACGTGAACTGTTGACCTTTAATACCTGTCCTTCAGAAGATGTTATGACCGATAAGGCTAAAGAATTCGCTGAAATCGCTACATCTCTCTGCAATAAATATAAGGCTGACGGCGTACTTGTTTATGCCAAAACCTTTTTTATGCCCGTTCTGGTCTCTGCATTGAGTGCCCGTGGCATCGTCTCTTATGTAACGTATGCCCCAAAGGTAACCAGTGTTGATAACAGTGGCAGTGTAAGCCGCAATTATAAGCATGTTGATTTAGTACGTGCTGATATTGCTGCATAGCATCATTCTTCTTAATTTTTTTAATTCTTAAATCTATCTAATTTAATGAGGTATATCATGACTACTAATTTCGCAAACCTGTCTGTTGAAATCATGGCGCGCTCTACACCTGTCCACCCTTCTGTATTTGGTATTGTTGTACCAGAACATCAGATGGATAAAGTGAAACCGTTCCAGGGATTTGACTCAGCCAATCCATTTAGTGCATTCGTGCCTAAACAGAATGACGACTATGTTTTTGAAGCGTATTTGCGTTCATCTGTACTGATGTGGATTAACTATCCACAAAATCAGTCTCTGTGGATCTCTGGCCCAACAGGTTGTGGCAAAACCAGTGTTGTCGAACAAGTAGCAGCAAGACTTAACTGGCCTGTCATGAAAACTACAGCTTCACAAGACCTGGATATTAACAATCTCATTGGCGGTCTCCGGCTTCAGTGTAATGAACTGACCGGTGATACCAAGACTGTTTTTGTTCATGGCCCACTGACGCTGGCGTACAAGTATGGACTGATTTTCCTACTCGATGAGTACGATCAATTAGACCCATCCTGTGCCAATGCCTTTAACGCCATCCTCGAAGGAGGGAATTTAGTTATTCCTGAAACCAACGAGGTAATTAAACAGCACCCGAACTTCAGATTTGTTGCAACGGCTAACTCGATTGGTCAGGGCGATTTTACTGGCGTTTATGGCGGTGTGAAAACATTAAATGTGGCCAACCTTGACCGCTATATGTTTATCACTGCTGACTATATGCCAAAAGAGACCGAGACTAAATTGATTACCAAATATATCCCCGACACCAAAGTCGCGGAGAAATTTGTTGACGTTGCGAATATGATTCGCGGTCTTTTTGTAGGCAAGAATATCACCGGTGAAATTGACACTAGTGTCAATACTAACAGTGCAAAACTCCCGGACGGTGTTCTTCCCGACACTCGTTTATCAGTAACGTGTTCAACTCGTTCGCTGGTGGCCTGGCTTGACCGCTACTCAATGATGAAAGCTGCAAAGATGCCACGTGCATTATTAACAGCTTTCGATTATCAGATTGGTAATCGTGCATCAGCAGATGATAAAAAATCTTTGCATCTCATCGTTGAAGCTGTATTCGGTTCTGAAGCACTTAAATAAAGCCCCGCTTGGGGTTTTTTAATTCTTTTTAAATCAATTTTAAATTAATGAGGTATGTCATGACTATCAAATCCAATGCCACTCAGGTTCTGGAACAACTTATTCTCGTTTCTCTTTCTGATATCACCAGTATTAGTGGTCGTCGTAAGCTGAAAAGAGAAGATCTTGGTAACAGTGCTGATTTGCCACCTGATGTGCTCGTTTCATTAGGCAGCAAGAAAATCATTGACCCACAACTCATCAATCCATTTACCCGCAAAAAGAATTCAGCTCACGCTTTTTGTCTCGAAGCGGGTATTAAATTTATGGGCGGCTATGCAATTCCAGCCGACAAGGTTAATGATTTAATTGGTAAACTGAATGTACTTAAGGGCGAGTTTTACGATTACAAAAAGGAATTTATGAAAGCTGATTTTAATAGCTGGATTAACTCTTTTGAAGAAAAGTATCGCTCTATACTTTTGCGTGATGCTGCTATCGATTTGTCTTATATGGATAGCCAGATACAATTTGGCTTTACTGCGATTCACATCACTCCTTATGGCAACAGTGTCATTCAGGATGGTTTAACTGGGCAAGTTAAAAGTTTAGCGGATGAAGTTTATGAGGATGTGGCTGATGTTGTGGAAGGATTCCTTAAAAACAGGAACCCTGATGCGTTTTCTCAGCACACACTAAATCCTTTACGCCGCTGCGGCGATAAACTCGCGTCCCTGGCTTTCATCGCACCCAGCGTCCAGTCTCTTAGCGACTATGTTAATCAGGTAATGAAAGACATTCCGCTAACCGGTAAAGTGACGGGCAAACCTTATAACGACATTCTCTCTCTCCTCAATAACTTACGCGACCCAATTCATGCAAAACAGTTTGTGGAACTGCTGTCATCCGCCAGTACTACAGATGGTAACGATGCAATTGACCCATCACTTTCAATGAACCTTATTGAAGATGATGATGCCATTACTTTAGCGGCCATGTCGGCAACTCAGGTTCAGGCGGAAACGATACCTCCTCTGCATACAGATGCATTTGCATCTGCTGTGGTAGTGGAAGATCCGGTCGGATTGCAAA
>NZ_LXEU01000100.1 GCF_001654985.1 Kluyvera georgiana ATCC 51603 | reverse complement strand
CCATCTGTACTGGTAGAGGTCAATGGTTCTGCTGATACGCCTTTGGCAATCGAACTGGTTAATACGTCGGCTGATACTGACGTTAACGACTTGTCCGATACCCAGGAGCATGTAATTGTTAATGATGCTGTAATTCCTGCGTTTGATGCGGTTATGGTCGATGATGATTCATTTTTGGACGGTGATTCTGTTGCACCCCGTTCTCTGCCAGACCCTGCTCTTATTTCGGGTTTGGATTCTGAAAAAGTCATTGATGGAAAAGAGCCGGAAATTGAAACTTCGTCTTCACACGATGATGACGGAACAATAATGGTGTTTTAAAAATAAAAGGCCCACTCTGGGCCTTTTTTCTAATTAATCTATTTAAATTTATTGTGAGGTATATATGGGTATTTATAATTCCCTTCCTATTGTCGCACGTGCATTAAGCTCTCAGATTGGCCTTAATGTTTCTGTCGGCGGCAATGAAGCATATGCTACGGAGACTGGAGCTGGTTTTCTTATTAACATTCCATTCTTCAAAGACGCTGAAATGTTGGCAAATCCTTTGTTAGGGTATGCCGTACATGAAGCAGCACATATCCGTTTCACTGATTTTGGTGATCTCAAGATATTCATGCAAGAGCATATGAAGTCGGATAAATACAACGTTGAGGTACTTAAACATCTGGTCAACCTTTGCGAAGATTTGCGCATTGAACGTGCGATGAGTTGTCGCTATCCAGGTACATTAAAGTATCTCAATTCACTGAATCATTTTTTGTTCAGTGAGGAAGCGGAATCCTGTGATAAAGCTTCTTCGGTGTTTTTGGATACCCTGCTTACTTGTGGTTTGAACCGCTTCAACGGTTTAACTATTCCAACAAAGCAAGCGCGTGAGGACTTTGAACGTATCTTCGGGCTGGAGCTGTATGACAAAGCTATGATGGTTATGGCTGAAGCAGTACAAGCAACCTCGATTAAAAAGGTGTTTGAAGTTGCATGTCGGTTATATGACCTCGCAGTAGATGCATTTAACGAAACTAATGAGCAGGAAGAACCTCCGCAGGATGATAATCAGGGTGCTGATTCTGATGACAGCAAAGGTGATGACAGTTCGTCAGACCCGGCCCAGTCATCCGACAGTTCTGACAAAAATGGGGATGGCCAGAATGATAGTGCAGGCGGTAATGACGGTTCATCGTCATCGCCAGCCGGTCAGAATGAGCCTTCTTCAGAACCTGATGGTAATGCCGGTGGCGCACCAGATAAAGAACATGGGCAAAACGATACCGATGATGAAAACGAAAATTCTTCGTCAACATCAGCTAATCGTAATGCTCCTGCTTCCAACTCGAGTGACAGCAACGCCGCTGCTTCCCATCCGGGCGTAAATGCTCAGGGTGAATCTTCTGTCGGTAACCTGTCCCAGAACGGAAAAGACCCTTTCGAGGGAACCACATCGAATGATCTTGGCCGTACAGGACAGAACACTTCAGATAAGCTCAATCAGCTAATCAAAGACAAAGTACCCCCGCATCAACGTATCGTTTCACCTACTCCATATTCAGTAGCACCTGCGAAGCGGCACGATACCGGTAATGCATCCGTAAGTTTAGGGGTGCAGATGGCTACCGGGTTACGTCAATCACTTCATGGGTTGTTGCAGGGTGTAAGAGCGGTGAGAAGAACACATCGTGAAACTGGTCGTAAGCTTGATTCTCGACTGGTTACCAGTGCCATGCTGGGAAATACGCGTCTTTTTAAACATAAGTCCAAGGCAGTAGATGTCAGTTCTGCTTTTACTATCCTGCTGGACTCTAGCGGGTCAATGAGCCGGTCGGTTAAAGAGGCTGAAGCCGCTGTTGTATCAATGTTGTATGCGCTCGATGGTATTCAGGGGGTAACTACCTCGGCATATCATTTCCCACACGCCGCGCATAATAGCGTAGGTCTGTTAAAAGGACGGGAGCAAACTCTACGGACAGCTATTGGAACTCATCAGTTTGGAATTGGTACGCAAGGTTGTACTCCTCTTTGCGAATCGTTATGGCCTGCACTTGCAGACCTGACGTCAGCTAAAGCGGATCGCCATGTATTGGTTATTGCAACTGATGGCCAGCCTGATGATATGGCTTCTGCGCGAGCGATGATACAAAGCGCTAAAGATGATGACATCATCGTTATTGGTATCGGTTTCGGTGATGCCAATGACAGCATGATGAAAAGTCTTTTTGGTGATACCGGTATTTCTGTCGGTTCTGTTTCTGCCTTACGTAACAAACTCTTTGAAGTAACCCGTAAAGCTCTCCTGTCTTAATCTGTATTTTAATCTCTGTTTTAACTTTCTAAATTAATTTAATTTATTTTAAAGGTGATCATTATGTCTGCAACCGCAAAATTTAAAGTGGTTCACGAAAATCAACTCTCATTCATGAGTATTTTCGATGCCACTGAAAGTGAATATGATCTGATATCAGCCGATTCAGAACATAATTATGAACTTCGTTTTTCATCAAAGATGGCTTACGAGATAATTCGGGATAGCATATATATCATGACTGCATACCGTAGTACTGGCGAGCAGCGTGTGGATGAAATCCTCTGGATTTGTTCGGAAGAAAATCAGGAAGACCTTTGTTCATTTACGAGTTGCTGCAAAATAGCAGGTCTTGACCCATTCGAAACCCGAATGGAAATCCTGCACGAGTGGTCTGGTGAATTGGCTAAGCAAGCAAGTCTGATTGCGCGTCATCACTTTACTGCTCCCACTAATATGGAACATGTTGCATCCCAACGTATTGGATACGAAAAGTACAGAAAAGCGTTTTATCACACTTATCCTAAAGAGGCTGCAAAGCCGATTAGGGATAAGCCTCTGTAAAAATATAAACGCTGACTTCGGTCAGCGTTTTTTTCGTTCCGCGCTGGAGACTAACATGAATATTTTAAAGCATGATTTCGACAGTTCCTCTGAACAGCGACAAGCGGGTTTTTTGCTTAATCAGTTGGAGGATCTAATAGGGTTTATTGCCACGAATGAGTTCAGGGTTACTTCAATCAATCAGTTCATTGAGGTTGAGGCATCTGAGCTCATGGTTATTAGCCTGTGGCATCCAATGTGTCCCGATATCACTGAGGTTCATTTCTTACGTGATATGGATAAAAAGTGGTGGCCCTACAAGATATATGAACTCATGTCTGATATAACGACCCAAACTCAATTTATTCCTCTTGTAAATCAATAAAGGTGACATCGTGATTCATTATTGGGTTAAAGCAATACCCGGTGAGACTAGCATCCTCGATCCTCTTCGTCATAGCGTCCTTGCCATAAAATATTTGGATGGAGCACCATTGCTTTTTCAATGGCCTCCTGAAGAAGGATGGACGTTCGAGATTCTGGATAAAATACAGCCACGCGGGGTTGAGTTTGGGGCCAATGCATATATTAATGATGTATGGATTGGCACTACAGAATGGTAATATTTTAAAGACTGAATGTCTGGAGTCTCATTTCATGGATATCCCATGCATTTTGTTTACATCAAATAGTCGGCATTATGTAATCACTGAAGACTCAGTTATCGCTGCCTGGCCATCACGTTCTGATAAAGAAAGTGAGACCCTTCAGCTTAATGACGGTCGGATTATTACGGCGAAAAATGTTCGGCGATTTAATTTCATCGATATTCCAAAAATTGAAAGCCTGACGGCGATTGATGATGGAATTGTCTTTTAACTATATTAATTAATAACTGGAGTCTGTATGAGTGGCTGCGCGTTGATAGAGTATAACAACCGCACCGCCAGAATACGCGGTGAGGTTGCACCAGGCGATAAGCATTATGTTCAGTATGCTCTCGCTCACTGGGCTGTCATTGCAATCAGGATTCGCAATACAGACCATCAATTTACCCGAATACCGGTTGATGAGTGGATTGAAGGGATTGCAAAACAAGTAAATCCTTCTGAGGCTCGCGAGCAGATTTTTAATGCTCTATTACGGTGTAAGCCGGGTATCTTCTAATTAATTTAATTTATCGAGGTATATATGTTTTATTCTGAAACCGGGGATGTCTATGGTTTTGTCTCAGGCGGTATGTCATTGCAAACTCATTCGATTGAAAGAGATTTGCAGGACTTAAGATTACTACTCGCCGATATGGAAACCATTAATATTCTGAACGAACGAGGGATAGGAACTCACAAAACCATCTTTCATGTAACACAAAATGAGTCGAAGGCATCAATGCTGGTTACTCGTTTAACTTACTGCCAAGGTGGTGGACGATTTACTCACCCTGAATGTGCTCTTCTTGTTGAACAGATAACTGATCTCGGACGCAAGTTGGGTAATAAACATTTCGATACGGCGATGAATGAAGCAAAACGCTTTATAGCGAATGAGGCTGACTTCATGAAAGAACAAACTGTCTGGTAGAAAATTTCTAAGGAGTCACTCATGTATACTTCAACTACTGCTAAATCAGATCATATTGATAGCTTTAATAACGCACAAAACCGTATGTTGATGAATTACGAACGTGATGAGTTTGAACAAGCTCCCGCTGCCGTACTTTATGATGCTGTCGGTGCTGTCGTAAACGATGAATCTGATATTGATATAATTCTACGCCTTATGGATATGGAAGGAGAAATGTTGTTTCTCCGCGCAATGAAAAACCTCGGCTGCCAAGAGAATGTTTTTTATTTCGCATCTGAATCTGGTGCGGTGCTGACTGCTAACGATGCAACGTTGCTTGAATTTGCTTATAACTTGGGCAAACATATCAGCAATGAGTTCTTTACTCGTTTCTTGCGTAATTCTCAGCTAGCCCGTGAACTTATCGGTAACATCATTCGTATAGGCAACGATGCCCTTAAATTTCCAGATGACGACCTGAATACAGTATTTGAATGCTGTGTGATTGAAAATTCATCCTGGAAAAACCAACGTCATTTCAAAGATAACTTTGGTCTTTAAAGCATCTAATTCTTTTAATTAGCTAACACTGAAAAACCCAGTCTTCGGACTGGGTTTTTTTGTATTTGCTGATTTCAAACATGTAAACAAAACGGATGCACACGAAAATTACTTTTGATTTTTACAGTCAAAACGCTGCCATTTTTGAACTTCTTATTTTTACCCATATGGCAAACTAATCGTAATGCCGTCCGTATTTATGATAAGGGAGTTTTATGAAGACACTTAAATGTTCTCATAACAGGGCAATGCTTATGCCAGCACACAAAATCCCTGCGGTATTAGTTAACGACGACCCTAAGAACATAGTTACTGATGAGCTGTTGCGTAAATATGGAACACGCATGACTCTCGATGAGGCTTGCTCCGAAATTGGCGTTAAGTCGGATAGTGTAGCCAAACGTATAGGGCAGGTCAGATATCGGCATTATGCATTAACTCGCCAGCTTGAAAGTGCAAGGGTCTTTAGTGGAAAAAATACCTTTTTCTGGACGGAGTCCATCGCAAGAATAATTTCCGAGGGTAATTCCGATGAAATATCAATTTTTAACTAAGAGCATTATTCCCCTGCTAGTGGGTTTTGCTTTTACTACCTCTGTTCTTGCGGATGAGGGTAATACCATAACGCCTCAATCCCCTCAGACCACCAGTGACGACCTCGCTGGTGGTCAGGCATTTCTGAATGGTAAAGAGGAAGGTTGGTTCTGGCGTAAATCGCCACCTGAGCCAGTGAAGAAAAAACCAGTGAAGCTACCTCCTCCGCCGACTTTACCGCCACAAGATACACCCAAACAGGTTGCTCAAACACCTGTGGAATCGACTCCAGAACCTGTCGCAACGGAAAAGCCCGGCCCCGCTCCGTTCACCGTCGCTTGGTTCAATGAAAACATTCAGAAACTGCGCAACCAGGCCATTGACAATCCTACTCAAGAAAACGTTAGAGCGTATTTTCTGGCCCAACGCATTATGCTGGATAAAGCCAGCCGCTTTACTGATATGGCTAGGTTGGTTACTTCTACCGACCCGCTTATAGATGAAAGCAGCCGGAGATCTACGTCTACATTCGGTGCTATGGATCAATCTAATGCTGCCGCAGATAAGTCTTCATTAGTGGTAAAAGATATAGCCACAAAGGCTGGGATCTTCTTCTTTTTCCGAGGTGAAGATTGTTCTAGTTGCTCAAAACAAGCATCTGTAATGACCGCTTTTAATTACATGACAGGTATTAAAATTATCCCTATCTCTATTGATGGGAAACCATTACCTGGGAACATGATGCCTGACTGGAAACGTGATACCGGGCAAGCAGCTAAACTCCAGATTTCTAATGTTCCTGCTCTTGCTTTGGCTATTCCTCCGTCAACAACTAAAATTGTCTCCTTCGGCCCTATTGCAGCTGACCAGCTTGTTTCAAGAACCATTTTAATCGCTCATGATTCTGGACTTATTACAGACCAGCAGTATAAAAGTACCTTGCCATACAATGATACGGGTTATATCGATTCCAATATTCTGAAGGAAATGCCTAAAGAATTTACCGAAAACCCTGATGAGTTCATCAAGTACATTCAAGCAAAAGCCGGATATTCAACCGCTGACGCTCAGAACGGTACGTCCCAGGAGGAAAAATGATTATTTCACCTCGTACACCAAAATGTGGTTTTCGTAAATCATTAATGGCCTTATCTATCGGGTTTTCTATTTTATTTTCAGCAAACAGTTTCGCCACCAGCATTAACTCTCAGCTAGATAATATGTTTGGTTCAATGTCCAATGTCACTGCGCCAGGGGATTATCAAAGTGTCACACGGGATGGTTATACAGGCGGTGGATTCGTTTTAAGAAACAAACTTCGCACATTAACACCTGTTACGATTAGCCTACCAACAGCAGCCGGAGGTTGTGGCGGTATTGATTTATTCGGCGGTTCATTCTCATTCATCAATGCCGAACAATTTGTTCAGATGCTACGAAATATTGCATCCAATGCAGCCGGTCTCGCTTTCCAGTTGGCACTAAATGCAATGGATGCCGTACTCGATAATGCTATATCGAAAATGCAGGCGATCATACAACAAATGAATGACTTAACGGCGAACTCTTGCCAGCTTGCCAAAGGACTTCTGGTCGATACCGCTGCTGCATTCGGTGATGGCGCAAAAGCTGCTGTTTCATCCCAGCTGTCAACTACAGGTCTATCTGATCAATTTGGGGCGATGTGGGGAAACTTTGCTGGTGGCAAAGCTCCTGAAATTCAGAAGCAGCAGGCTGGCAAACGTAAACCATGCAATGATTACGGTAATATCATGTGGTGTTTGCTTCAGAATGGTGATTTTAATGATCAGTTCACCGGTTCTGAAGATGAACAAAAAGAACTTATTATGAGCATGACAGGCACTATTATTGTGGGAAGCGAGGTTGGTACTGCTGAGGATGGTTCCGCGAAACAAAGCGTTGTTAATCTGGCTCCATTGGCTACAGGCAACGTTCTGGACTCTTTCATTAATGGTGACGATAGTTTTGACTTTTGGTCTTGCTCAGGACAAACAGCCACTTGTGAGAATCCAAAAAAACAGACAAAAGCCCTTAAAGGTATTGCAGCCAATATAACCTTATTCTTCATTGATAATGGATATTTAAGCGCCGCGAAAGATGGTATTAATCCTGGTGATGCCAGATTGCGCCAGGCAAACTATTACAACGTTACAGGAGCGTCAAGCAAAGCAACGCAAATAGCCAGGCATGATTTAAGCGCATCGTATTCGTATGTCCGTGAGCTATCACCAATAATTGCTTATTCAGCGGCTTACAACTATTTAAGCGACATGCTTACAGCAGCTGCCACTGGTGCTAGATTTATGCAGCAGAATGATAAATCCGCATCCATTTATTATAAAGATGCTGCTGAATTAATTGAGAAGGCACGGCAAAACCTTTACGTTTCGTATAGTGCGATGATCGCCCGATACGGTGGGGAAGCCCGTATACCCGAGTCATTCAATAGTTATATGAAAACCCTTCCCCAGACTCATTATGAGTCTGAAGCCTCTTTTAACGGCTCGCTCTAAGAGGGCATTTAAACATGAGTGAATGGAACGTATATACCGTAGGTAACATTGAATTTATCTACAATATTTTTAATGCGGTTGCTATGTTGTTTAATGACGGTACTTACGCCTCATTATTCAAAATAGCTGCGTTAATTGGCGTCATCGGAGTGGTTATCGCAGCCGCAATCACGGCAGGTAAAACATTATCACTTGGGCAAATGGGTATCGCTATAGTGATGTATTTTATCTTTTTCAGTGTCTCAATGCGCGTCAATATCGAGGACGTAACTACTGGCCGTTTCAAAGCCGTAGACAACGTACCTGCTGGCCTTGCAGCTGCGGCTTCCCTTATTTCGACAGTTGGATATGCCACTACTGAAAAAATGGAACAAGCCTTCTCTGTTCCTTCAATGACGGAATACGGGTCACTTGATCCCCTTTTCACTCTCGCCACACTGTACGACACCATGAAATCGCCCATGCGCTGGACTGGTGAAACAGAAGGTTATGGTGATCTGGATGGTAGCATTTCTAACTATGTTAAGAATTGTGTAGGTAACGACATAATTCGTGGTTCAAAAACGTTTGCTTCAATGTACCGCTCCAATCAAGGGGTATCCGGGCTAGCTTCAAATGACTCATTTCAACGCGTAGTTATCTATGACAACGTCCGTAGTGGTTGGTCGACAGCAACTGATGAATCTGCAAAAGGTGGTTCCTTATACACATGTGCTGATGCTTATACGAAGCTCAAAGGCCTGGCTACTCTGAACTCAGCGGCTCTCGATGCATCTTTTGCCCGTTCCTATGCCGCAGCTGGGCGCACGTGTGGTGGCGCTACATGCTCAGGGTCTGGAAAAACTCAAGAGGTTTTAAATTTCTTCAATATCATGGGAACGGATATACGTGACTTCCAACTCATGATGGTCATGTATCCGTCATTCAGAGAAATGCCGATGTATGGCCTTGAAAGTTCCTTTCGTGGTACTGCTGCGGTCACACGTGCGCAGACAATGACCCAGCAAGCATTCCAGTGGTCATCTTCCGGCTCATCCTTTTTAAGCTGGATGGGGTCATTCATGCCCATTTTTCAGGGGATTATTTACGCCCTTGCCCCTTTCATGGCCTTCCTTTTCGGCCTGGGTATTATGGGGATCAGGTTGGTGATGAAGTATTTTCTCGTCATCTTCTGGACGTGGACATGGTTACCATTGGCAGCTGTAGTAAACATGTATGTGTTGAATAGCATCCGTGATGCATCAAGCCAAATACTTGTCAGTTCGGGTTCCGGTGGTCTTAGTTTTGCCCAGCTATACCAGCTGTTATTCGAGACTCAAAAAAGCATCGGCCTGGCTGGTAATTTATATGGAATGATACCGGCATTAGGTGGGTTCATTGTATGGGGCAGTTCCGTAGCGTTTAACTCGCTGGCCAATTCTGCTGCCGCTCCTTCAGCAGCTGATACCAAAACCCTATCGCCGGATGTTACAAACGCTCCACCAATCAATACCCGTGGCTCTGAAGCCGAATTTAACCCAACGCAAGGGACGATCATGGGTGGGTCTTCTGGCACTCTCCCAAACATTGATATGAAACAGGTCGCTACTCACAACCTGTCCAGTGCTAAGCAGGAACTTGATGCAGCCTCTAGCTCGTTGACTGCTCAATCCGGCGCAATGATTAGCCAGGTGGCCAGCAACATGAACTCTGGGGGGCATTCGCAGGTTTACAGTGATGCTTCAAACGCAGCATTTGCAAGCTTGAGCAGCTCTGACCGCGCCTATGTTAGTTCTGTAGCTAAAGAACAAGGAATTTCTGATATGCAGGCGCTTGTATCAATAGCCAAAAGCGATGCGAGCGTCGGTGGGGGATTTGGAAGCCCAAGCGGTGGTGTAGGCGTTAAGGGTGGTATGTCTCGTTCAGAGGCAGAAAGCAGTGGGCTGAGTAATGACAACAGCGCTAAGTACGGTTCTACGGACAGTGCCACATCGCATAAAGTCGACAGCGCTACCCAGTCACGCATCGTCAACACGGCAGCAAGTGCGATGTACCAGTCCTTATCGCAAGAAGGAGAAAGTTCTCAGTCGACTCGTTCTTTTGCTGAGGCAAATCAAAGAATGCAGTCCGCACAAAAGAATTTCCAGGAAGCAAACTTGTTTGCTTCAAGTACCTCAATGGGCCAGACAATGAACGCAGCGCAACTTGCTACGGCTATTGGTCGTAACCATGATGCACAAGCAACATTGACTCAAACCCTCGCGGCGCACCCTGAACTATCCAGCAAAATCGCCGGTGATGCAGCGAGCCTGACCTCTTTAGGTATGACTCACGAAGATGCACATACCTTTGCGCAATTCAAAGCAGCCAGTGAACTTGGTTTAGCAGGTGCAGTAGCAGCCAAAGCCGGGTTCATTAACGCTGACTCCAGCCCAGCGTTGACCACAACCGCATCTGAGCAATACCGTGGAGTGAGTGGCGGAGCTGAAAGTGCAGGTGGCCGGGCAGTTGCTGGTGCAGCGGACGTTAGTAACTCGGTAAATGCTGTAACTGGCCGTTCTTACGGTGCGTTGGGTGATGCACATGCTTCATCGTCAGATGGTTATGGGCAAGGCCAGGTTAATACTGTCGGTGGACAGAATAGCGGTGCAGTTGATCAAATTCATAAAGGAAATCAAGGTGAAGTCATGACTAAAGCGGGTAACACCGCCGCGAATGACTTCGAAAACAACCACTATAATCTCGGCGGTATCACTGGAGACTTTAACAAGCTCGTTTCTCATGTCAGCAATGCGTTCAAGGAAAGCCCGGTTTATGAGCAGGTGCATAACCAGGCCAAATCAATCGCCGGAGAAATTCCGTTGGGTGGTGATGCAAACCGCGAAGCAGCGCGAGATTCCATTGTGAATTACTACGCGATGACCAAAGCTGGAGCGTCTGAGCAACAACTTTCCCAGGCCCGCAGTGACATGATGGCACGTATTCAACTCGCGACAGGTGGGGAAAATAACAATGGAACCGTTTCTGGCGGGAATACATCCCTTGCCCGTGGTATTGCTGCCCGTATTGATAATGCCGGTTTAGACCGTTCAGCAAATGATGGATCCATTATTCAGCAGGCTACAACTGCTTTGAATACAGATCGTCAGACGCATGAATATAACACCGGAGGTATGGCCAATAACCTTGGAGGAATGCATCAGGCATCTAATGGAGGTTCTTCTGTAGGCGATGGTGTTCCCTATGCGATGGGAACCCACAACCAGGGATATGGCGAAGCTGAAACTATGACCGTTAATGCCCACGGTGCTGGTGGCCATAGCGATTCAAATAACGGAGGTACAATGTTCAGTGATCCGCCACCTGCACGAACTACTCAATCGCATCAGGAGTATGTCCCGGTTCATCCGCGACATAAGGAAGGTAAAGGTGGCCATAGCGGCGGAAACGATGACATGATTATTTCATCGAAAAAGTGATTCGTAATAAAGCCCTGCCAGCCTGGCGGGGCTTTTACGTAGTGGCAAACATATAAACAACAGGAAGGCTCAATAAAGAATAGAACAGAATATAAAACTCCCACATTCGCTCACATTTACTTTTGGCCGTCCGCCCTTTTCTTCCACGGCCTCTTCGACCATTTCCACCGCCATAATCTGAATCGCTTGGCCCCGATAATGGGATAAGGCCCGTTATACCAAACATGTCCATAAGCACCTCCAGTCGGTAATAATCAGAACGCAGAAAACACCCTCGTTTTGCCGTCCTTCTTTATTGTCTGAAACCAGTCTGTTTAATACGCTGCCTGCTTAATCCTTCATTTTAGTAGCTTCGCATAGAAATGCTGGCTGACGAAATTTAGTTATCGAGATCTTTGACTTCATAATCAGTAACCACGACAAAGGTGATCATAGAATGAAAAACCTTTTCCGAAAAAAATGGTTTTACAGACCACTCTGCACAATTACGATGTTATGTCACCTTGGTGTTGTATCCTACGTGCCGTATGCCTTTTCCGCTACGACCCAGGAAAACGTCACATCAGCTACCAATTTCTACAAAACACTTCCGCAGGTATCAGCTACGTCAAATGGTACGGTTCAGTATGGAAAAGGCCAGGCCGTTGACCTGAACTCGGCTTACCCAAATCAGGGTTCATCAACTTCACTGGATAGCCTGACAGGTACATTCGGGGATGACAGCAACACGTTAAAACTTGGCAACACGACCAACGCCAATCTGAAAACAGAAGATTCTCTTCGCGGTGAAGCTTATCGAACGCTGGTGGGCTCGACGAAAACTACGGCAAACCTTAAGCCCGACGATTCCATCTTTGATGGCCACAAAGACTTCCTGGAAAATCAGGATAAATACATGCAGGATCTTGGTGACTGCTCAATGACGCGCACCATGACCAACAAAGATACCGTTAATCACATTCCTGACTACCGGGAATGTACCCGTACCACGAGTGTTAGCGGCACATTTACTCTCTACCATCCTTACGTAGCCGGTATGCTTTCGCATTATAGCGGGGCTGCAAACATCGGTTCCTGCGGGACTAACTGTATCGAGCTCTGGCTCGGCACTGTTGGGGATAACTACTGGGACGGCAATTGTAAGATTTTCGAACAGGCAATGGCTGTCACCGTTTACAATCCGCAGGCAGTCACCAGCGCCAGGATAGTCAGGGCAAAATGGGATGACTATATGCAAATTTACGTCGGCGGAACAGACCGAGCTAGCCTTGTATGGGGTGGGCCATACGGTACTGGTACGTTCCCCCCCGAAACAGCTGGAAAGTGTGAACTTAGCACCAGTTGGGATCAGTCAATTAATGTAGATGTCACTGCGCAAATTCGAAACACTCCCATGAATGGAGTTCTTAATTTCAAAAACCGAGTGTCGGTAACCGGCAGTGGCGAAGGTTATGCTCTTATCTATATTAACTTCGACCCGAGCAAGATCATTTCGGATAACGAATGGACTGTCGATAAACCGGAACAATTCGATACGTTGCTGAAAGCCATAAACGCCGGTTATTGCCAGAACTATACGGTCACCTGCCGCGAAACTGTCACGCCTGATGCTAATGGATGCGCAACAATTAATGGTGCTCGTATATGCGAAAGTCAGCTTGCTAAGCCACCTATCAGTGGCCTATCCCCGTTCTGCAAATCGGCTACCGTGGTTTCTAACTGTGGGACTGACGCTGGTGTTAACAACACCTGTAAGCAGTATGATGCTGATACCGCATGTAAGTTCATCAAATCCACCTGCATTACTGGTGCTGAGGGGGACAAAAACGGATGCTGGCAGGCTACAGAAGTTTGGGATTGCGGAACAGATGTCGTCGTACCCAATACCTCTGCCACTGATACTTATGTGTGCCCTGGTGCAGTTCAGTGCCTGAATGGTTCTTGCCTTCAGCCATCAACAGAACCCAGCGGTGATTTCAATAAAGCAGTTGCAACCCTTCAGGCCGCAACTTACGCATTGAATGAAATGAAGTGCGGCGATGATACTGATGAAACGAACCGCTCATGTACTCTTTTCAAGGGTGAGTCAGCTCAATGTAAATCGGCTATGGGCGGTTGGGTGGATTGTTGCGATCAACCTGTAGATGTCAACTGGATTCAGTATTTGCAGTTATCTTATTACACCCTGAAAATTGCAGATGCTGTCGCGGTTAAAGCCGGTATGTTCGAACAAGGGAAAGGCATTTTTGATATGGGTTCCGAGCTCATGACTAATGCCATCGATACAATTACCCGTCCTGCAATTTCGGCATTCAACAGTCTGGTAGGTACGGCAGGCACTGAAGCCGCTCAGCAAGCTACAGAAGCTGGGTTGTCTGGATTAATGAATCAGGCTATCGGAGCGCTGACTAAACAGGTTGCTCAGTGGACGCTTGACACCTTCGGCCCTGCGGCAACAAATATGCTTTTTGAAAGTGCGGCTTTTGAAGGAGGGGCCGCTGTAACGTCATCAGGCTTGGCAACATCTGTGCAATTGTCGTCCACAATAGTCTCCGCTATATCCGTTGTTGGGTACGCTTATATGGCCTATCAGATTGCCAACATTCTGGTTAACATCATCTGGGCTTGTACTTCTGATGAATTTAAGCTGGCCGTCAAGAAAGAAACTAAACTAGCCGTGCATATATCCAGTTGGTGTGAAACAAAGTTCCTGGGTGTCTGTATCGAGAAACGATCAAGTTATTGCACATTTGATTCGCAGATCGGTCGCATTATTCAGGAGCAAGGAAGACCAATGCTAGGTATCGGCTGGGGTGATAAAAAGAACCCAGATTGTAGAGCTCTGACATTAGAAGAATTTGGTCGGATCGATTTTAATAAAATCGACTTATCAGAATGGATTGGCTCACTTTACGAGGCAAAACTTCTCCCAAAAGCTTCCGAGATAAATCTGGATAAGATAACCGGTAAAGGAAGCGTGTTGAATATCGATGGCTCACGCCAGAACACTCTGGAGCGTTTCCAGAGCGGTGTTAACAGCATTGATGTAGACGCTGCAAAATCAAGTACAGAGGCCGTACTGAAGACTCAATAGCCTTGGCAAATAAAAAGCCCCGATTTTATGTCGGGGCTTTTTTTTATTTCCTGAACAGGTACTGCTTGCCGTCGCTGAACACCATCGGCTCATGCTCAGGGGAACCAGGCAAGAATAGAGCTCGTTGAGCGCCCAGTTCTTTACTCATTGCTTTAACCAGTTTCACATTTGAAACTCGGGTTGCATAGAGATTGAAACATTCATTACCGAGTATGAATGTCGCGTGACCGCTGACGTTGATAGGTGGTTTAGGCAACGTTGGGGCAATATCGGCATACGATAACCAATCGCCGTTTGTTGCTTTCCGGCGAACAAGAATTTCAACAGCACCACCTTTACCCTCGCACACTCCCCCTACTTTGTATCCGTCCATTCGGGTCAGCGTATTCCAGAGTATAGTGTTGACCTCGCGCTCATTATCTTCCTGAGATTTACCGTTCCACGACGCGACACGTACAATGCCATCACTAATAGCAGCTGCTCGCCGGGCCGTTAAGACAGACAGAACCGGAATGAATGATGTGTGTGTAGCGAAGCCAGCTGCAACATCTGCCAACCCATTACCGCCACTGTTAGCCACTCCATTTTCACCAGCTTTAACCGGTGATTTAAGAGGAACAATCTGGCCATTGGATAAAAACCCGTTATAGATAAGATATTGATCGCCAGCATCGGTAATTTGACGTAAATCCATCGCTCGGGCAAATTTCAACGCATCAGATGGATTGGAGTCCACCGGCATAGCCGGGGGTTGAGAAGCCGCACAACCAACCAACATCAACGACACCAAAGCAAGACCAGAGATTTTCTTCATTTTATTTTCCTTGGGACACCAGTAGGTTTGTTATTCAATACTAACCCGACTCATTCAGGTGACGAAGTACCCAGGTAATAAAAAAACCCGTTAAAACGGGCTTTTTTATGAAATTTAGCTTAGTCACTTACGAGCTTTCATTTTCAGCTTCTGCATCAGAGCAGAACGGACAAATATGTTTTTTCCGTGGACGGTCACAACTCTGCGGAGAAATAAATGAAAGGTCGCAACGGAAACACCTTACCATGCGTATTTCTTCGGCCCGAAAATCACGCGCAAGAGTCCAGGCCTCATTGGCATCAATCATCACTTTTGAAGCTTCTTCCGGGCGGAATTTTAGATTTAGTTCCCGGTAAATTTCGAACGCACTAACCACATCAACGATGTTGTCGCTGTTGTTTGGGTCTTTCGAACGTCGCAGATAGATACTCATAAAATTGGTTGCTTCAACTTTTTTATGTGTCGTGTTGAGCAGCGTTTCTGAATGTTTAAGCCGTCCGATCGATACATCACTCAGATGGAACTCTTTACGCAAAAAATCAATAACGCGGTCACTCGCATTAAGCGAATGCACAATGATTTTTCGACGAAACCCTAATTTTACCATTTTTTGTGTTAACGCAAATTTATCTTCATCCCGGACAAGAGCAGCCTTCATAATCAATTACTCCAATGAGAATAGCGCGACTGTAAGTAGCCTGTTAATTCCAAGGTTGGGTTGGGGGCTCCAATAACTGTACTGAAGTCACAATCTACTAAATCGGCAAATGGACGAATAGGTTTAAAATATATTTTGCCGGTTATGATTGCATCAATTGTCTGTGCATCATCCATACGTTCGACAAGCTGGACGGTTTTTTCATTATCAAACCAGTAGAATGTTTGGGCGACAGTACCTGTATTAATGAAAACACGAATACTGAATACCAGCAGAGCAAGCCGCAGGATGTATGAGTCATGGCGAACGAATTTTTCTACCTCAGTAGAAATCTTGCGTTCAGGATCATGACAGATATTAAAGATGGGCAAGTCATACTTCTCCATCGATAGTGCGAGCTTTGCCTGATTAGTTTTCTCAATCAAGAACTCCCGGTCTCCTTCTGCTAACTCAAAAGGGCTTTTATACAACGATTGCGCACGGGTAATAATTGAGATGGCAGTCTGTAGAAAATACAAATTTTGATTAATCATTTTCGATAAGCCTCTTCCATACGCGTAATACGCGCTGACCATATTCACGAGCCTTGCCTTCCAACTTAGGGTTTTGAGTGTTGTATCCACCTATCGCCAGTTCTATATCACCAGGGTTAGCTTTGATGGCCGCACACAAAGTCTTTGCCCCGATTCGGATGTTTGTATCGATATCCAAGAGTTCTTCAGGATGGTTAACATACTGTCCGTTCCAACGAAAATTAATTTGAACGATTCCAATATCTGTTACCGGAGTGGCAGAGAGGTAGCGGGCTAGCGCTCTCTTGGCATCTTCATAACTTGTCGGGTAATACGACCCATAAACATAGTTGTTCAATGCCCAGGGGCTCGGAACAACATACCCCTTGGTTCCTGCATTTTTTTTACTCTCGGTGAGTGCCACCGCGTAGAGAAGGTACGGATCGAGACCACACTCTTTCTGGGAATGTTTTTCCCAGGAAGTGCCACGAAGATCTACAAGCCTGGCGTTCGAACTCGTGCAGTAAGCAGCACATAGTAAAGCGAGCACCAAACTCTTCGTTGCTTTCTGCATTTCCCCCCTCCCCACTAACCCTACGATGGCATCAACTTATGCGTACACGCCTTGGTGTACCCTTTACATTAACGCCGCTACCTTGATTGTTACCTGCCTCCCCAAAACCCGATTTATCTCCGGGATTGGGCTCCGGTTCGTTTCCAGTAAGCTCAGGCTGACTGATTAGGTTCGCCGTCGATAACTGTCCATCGTTTACTTCGAGATGCTGAATATCATCGCCCTCACCAAACGGCGGGCCTGTATTGACTATATCGTCGCTAACCACGTGACGAAATTTTGGTTCCTTGTCCTCATTTTCTTTGGGTAAGTGGCCGTCTCTTTGACTAGTCATCAGACCAGTCTCCTTTTCTATATTCGGCCCACGGACTGATTTCTTCTGTTCTGATTTACGTTTTTTTGAAGTCTCACGGACGACACCGGGTATAAAATTGTCACCCGCTAGCAATGCTCGGTTCGCCAGCGCCAATAGAGAACTACTACGCTGGCCAGACGGTTTTGATTCCAGATAATTAATCAGCTCTGGAAACAGTATTGGATTAATCGTCACTCGAACTTGCATGAACCCCCCTTTGCTCAATCGTCACCGTAAAGCATCAAGTCAACGCCATAGTTCCAGAAACCGATAGCATTACTGGCAACAGGCAACGGGCTCGATACGATCCTGGCTCGGGGGAATTCCTCACGAATAGTCTGTTCATAGAAACCAGTCCCACCACCGGCAGCTGCAATGATATGGACTGGCCCAAGAACCCTTGTCGATTTTCGCAACTCTTTGACTACATCACTGGCGATGGAGGGAATTGCTTCTTCAAGCAGAGGGCGTAGGGGAATGTGGCGGAACCCATTAAAGAAAGATGGTTCATTGTTACGGAGAGCGATTTCAATGATTTCTGGTAAATCATCGATACGCTCTTCCGGGTTAACGGCATTAAGGCGATTCACAATGCTTTCAATAATTGCACTGGTTGCTTTTAGTGATGAACCTGAAGAGCCTGATACCCGGCTCCCGCTCTTAAAGGCGATGTAGTCCATCGAGAAGAAGCCTGGGTCAACCACGAGAATAGTCGCCTTCTCTAACTCTTCCTGGCTGATAAGGCCTGGTCTGTTAACGATGTCATTGATGACACCTACGCCCTGCTGAAGAACAAGGCATTTTTTAACAGTCACTGTTTTTCCAGGCGCAATGGTAAACGTCCCGGTGAGCCTAGCGGTAAGTTTTGCGCGTTCGCTATCGTTGGCTAGACGAACAGGTAAACCTGTTACTACCAGATCGATGTCATTGCCAGATTTAGCGGCTATTTTATCCAGTGAGGCCAGATATAGCGCCAGGTACATTTCTGTCATGTGGTAACGGTCATGCAACTCCCGTGCATCGGGGCGTTCGGTAAAAGCCCGCCATTCTTTACCGCCTGGGTAGACAAGCACTTCGTGTTCGCAGTTACGCTTTACCAGCCGCACATCTTCTACAGCCTCATTCGTTGCGTAGGCCGGATAAATACTGACTGTGGGTTTGTCATCCGCTGGATCCCCGACAGCAATTTTTACATTGCTGTACCCAATATCAATTCCGCAGACAACCAATTTGTCATTGCTCATTCGTTAACCCTGCAAGTTAAAAATGAATTACTGCCACTCCGATAACATTTGAGCGCCAAAAAAGGGGGTCGCACTAACGTAATGAAAGGTGGCCTCCCCCTGCCAACGTCGGGAATAAACCGTTAACAAGTTGTTACATGGTATTCAAACGATAATTGAATACCATTTTTTTTATCGGCAAAACGCCCCCATTTTTGACGTTAATAATGGCTAGATTTGGACGCTTAAGATGTCCGTTATGTACATAAATGCTGCATGAAACATGACACTATATATGGCTAAATCTAGCCTTAAAATCATCAACCCCTAACTTAAATTAGACTGGGTAAATTAGATGATAATTTGTGAGGACAACGCTTTTAGATAGGCTTTCCGCCTGGGAATTTGACGGAGTATATATACTGGACAGGCAAGTTAAGGAGACGTGAGTTAAGGAATGCTGTGGGGATTTTTCAAGGTGGCATCCCGTTAAAATTTGACTTAAGAACAAGAAAGAATTTCACTTAAATATGCATTTTAAACCTTCATTTTACCCCAAAAAACACTCTCTCAAACTAGTATATATACCTATGAAATGTGACCTGAATCACCATGATAACGATGTAATTTAGGATTGATCCTGAAGACAAGTGAAAGTGTAAGGCTGTTTTCGGTCTGGTTGCCATTGTATTCCCCAGAAAGGTAGTCAAAACGGTAAAGTCCAGAAGCCTGGGTTTCTGCCATATCATATAGCGATTCCACATAAGCGCTAACGATGAGGTCTATGCAGTGACGGCAATCATCTCGTCAATCACCTTTACGTCAGAGAAAGTAAGTTTCCATTATATTCCCCAGAAACCTATGAAAAAATAGAAATGCCCAGAAACGTAGTTTTCTGCCATATCATATAGAGATTGGCAAACAGCTTGATTAAAATAAAATGGCTTGATAAAAGTACCAGTACAGGCTGATATTAATAACTCAAGCACCAGATTGCCATTGTATTCTCCAGAAACATCCAAAAAATGAGAACACCCAGAAAGTTACTTAACTGGAGAATCAATCATTCCTGTTTCGGAACTGAATACTTAAAATCGAACCTGAAAAGGAACTTTCTCTTTCTCCAGAAACGTAGGGTTCTGGCGTAATAATAGAGATTCTCTTTTTTGGGGTTAAGTCCTAATCAAAAATCATCGAGGTAGTTTTATGCAACTCGTCGGGTATATCAATGATCTGGAAAAGGCTCGCGATGCGGTTGATTCAGCCGCAGAACTTCTGTTTAACGAAGCCAATAGTCTTCGGGAGGAATATTGGGAGAAAGCTATCGCTGACGACGAGAAGGCGCGGTACAGTTTTAACGTAACCAGGCAAGGAACAACTATCAGGATCCGCTGGGCCAGATTGACTCCTTTACGCAAAGCTGGTGGAGGCATTGATCGTGTCGTCCCCAAATACCTACCTCTCAACAAAGGCGAATCATATCCACCAGCGAAATTTAAGGACGCAAGTCAGCGAGAACTTGCGCTTATCGAACTGTATGAAGGTCAGCTTATTTGGTTGCGTGATGAGCTACGAAAAAACCGTGCAATTCGGCAGGCTCTTTCGCTTCGAATAACTCACCTAAGAAAACAGCTTTAGAAATACAATATTCTCTGGAGTAAACATAACGGATAAACATGAATACCAGGCGATGACCTGGTATTTTTGTTAGTGAGCCTTCAGGCGATCTGTTAGTGAGCCTATAGGCGATAGCGGACTTATCGCGACGGAAAGGAATCAGGATGATCGCAATATGATCGCGATTGTTTTCGCCCGGGTATGAACGGTGGGGAATGCAGCGGGCTATTTCGCGGGCGCGAATATGGAAGGTAAACAAAGCGGAAGCGATAGCGTCGGTTTTCTCTATTTTTACATCGGAAGGTTGAGCATGGTAATAATCAAACCGCTCGATGTCGGAGGAAAGATGAATTTCCTCCGGGGGTTTTTGTCGCGGCGCGTACTGCCTGGATATTGTGATCGGCTATCAGAACGGCCAATGCGAAGTCGATACCCTCGTTCGGAATGACATTCCTCCCGATACAAGCGTAAACAAAACGGAACCAGTAATAATTTATCGCTCTGATTATCAAAACGGATCATCTCTGTCTCATACCGGCTAAATACCCTTGTGAAATCGATCTGTATTCGCAAAAGGATCCGTTATTGGGATAAAACCACGCCAGAATGGCCTCAGAACGATTCTGAGCTTATCCCCCTGGTATTTTCACGATCGGATTGATTAAAACGCGCCTGAGCGTTTTGAGCGCGTTTTGTGGATCGACATATCTGTAAATTTCCTGAGTATGGTTAGGCTATGCCTGTCCTCACCCTGATTTTGTTGCGAACGGGGAAGCCATTATGATTAGGTCTGAATGTAAAGCACTTGCAGAGGTGATGCGGTATGAGTCATGAGCGCATTGAGGTTATTGGTGATGGAGGCAGCTGGATAGCCGAACGGCTTCAGTCATTCAGGTTAACGATCCTGGGTCAAAGTGAGTCGTTGTCTATCGTCAGGAATCCGGCTGACAATTCTGCCTGGGTTACTCACGATGATACCGGCCTTGTATTATGCCCCCTCCATGTTGAAGGGTCGTCGGCCCCGGGCATAGCTGAGGCTGCTGAGACGGTAGAGAAATACATCACCCGGGTGAGTCCTGCGGGATTATTAGCTCGGATTAAGCAAGCCCGTAACCAGCTGGATAAAATTGCCGCGCCGGTAGACTCACTTTCTGCGGCAGCACTGTTAAGACGTGGCGGGATCCCGATTCTCTCACTGCGAACCACGGAATATCTGAAGTGGTATGAATCGTTAGCGAGACTGGCGAAAGGTCATGCTCTGTCACCATCCATCTGGGTCGATAACTACCTTGCCGGTGATACACCAGAAAGTGCCTGGGCGAATGGACGCGGACTCTATGAGTTAATCAACAATGGAAATATGACATCAGCCAATACGATATTCCCGGTCTGGTATTCGGTAGCGCTGGCACTGGGGAGATTCACAACGGAAGAACTGCCTGTGATGAATGCCTGGCCGAGCTATTGTGATGGAACCCGGGTGGAGAGTTTTATCCAGTTGTATCGTGATTAACTCTTATTCATAGGCCATATGATTAACGAAATAGTAGATCTGCGGTAAGTCTGGTCGTTACCAGGAACCCCGGGACAGACCGAAACTTGCTTTCGGGTTGTCTCGGGGTTGGCCGAGCGAAGCGCTGGCAAGCGAACACGACGCTGATGTCACGGAATTATTACTTCCCCCTACCACTGACACCCCCACAAATGTGCCGCCTTTCGCCCGTAGATAACCGTGAGGCAGACCGAAACTTGCTTTCGGGCTGTCGAGGGGTTGGCCGAGCGAAGCGCTGGCAAGTACAGACTGCATTGCAGCCCCAGTATTTCTCATCGCTAAATTCTTTCTTGAAATATCGTCAGTTTCTCTGTTTGTCACCCACCAGCCTCATGTTGTTATTGACCTAACTGCCATTCAATGGGAAGCAACAATGTTTAATTTAATCGCGAAGGCTAAAGAAGCAGGTTATCAATTCTGGATCAGTGCCTCGAAGGTACTGACAGTTACTGCCGTAACCGAGGGAGTACTGACGGTTATCAAAACGGTAACTGATATTAACCCTTGCTTGCTGGTGGCTGAGTTAATGAACCTTGGGATCACTGTATCCCCAGATAATAACTATTTCTGCTGGTTGGATCGCGAAGGTGTCCTTTGGGCCGTTGACCGCCACCATCTCTATCGCGGAAATACAGGAGAGCATGGGATAAGCTGGGAAGTCGTCTATCAGCACGGCATGGTAATTAATACCCCTGAGCAGGCATCCATTCTTTTCAAAATACCGCACGTTGGGCGCTTTACTGCCACTGTTATGTATAGCGCGGGCTATGCACCCGACTGGGTTCTTCCAGCCTTTGTTGATTTTTCTGGTGAACCGGATCATGAAACAATCCTGTCCTGGTTATCCGAGGTAGGTATTCGTAATGCAGGAATGCATCTCGAAGATATTGAGTTTCTTTCTGTTGAAGAAAACCCTGACGCTTATATTTCCCTTTAATGAGGTCACTATATGTCAAACGTAATACCTTACTCTTGGGTGGTTCGCTTCGATGTTGCTCCTCAGTGGGTAGCAGACGGCTTTATCATGACAGATACCACTGCTCTCGAAATGTTATCTGATGTTATCAACTATGCAAACGAACACGAACTTGCCGCATCGGTTATTTCAGCACCCGGTGCAGAACGAATTGCCGAGGAGCAAGGCTATTTGCCATCTAACAATACGGAAATAATGAGTCAGGTGCTAACCGGCTCACCGCAGGCATATGCTAAAGCATCCGTGGCAAATACTCTGCTAAAGGCTATAGCGGCACTTGAGAAAACGCAGAATAATAAGCAGATCGTTAAAGAACTGCATTCCAGCCTGGCTTTACTGACGGGCAATAAGCCTATTTCGGACATTATCTGGTTTCCAACCCCAGAATAATTCTTTCATAAAGAGCTTAATTTTTTAGCTCTTTTATTTATGGCTTTTCTATTCGTCAGCCACCCGGCGTGTGTTTAACTGAAGTTAGTAAACAAAACGAAAAACATACGCGGGGTGATTTATGAATACTGCAATTCATCAAGTTCGAAATAACGGTCGTCGCACTACATCTGCACGTCCAGTTTGTTATCCAGTACGCCCGCAGACAGAAAAAGAACTTTTTTCTGTAGGCCGTAGTCTCTGGTATCGCTACACCACTTCATTTGGCCCGTGCCGTGAAGTTCACCATCATCATGTGCAGCAACTTGCACACCTAGTGGGTAAATCTGTTGGCTATGTTGAACATGCCATTAATCATTACCTCACGCATTGAACGAGGCGGCTTAATATGTCTACTCAAATCTATTGTGCGGTGCTTCGCCATTTCATGATGATGGCTGCATCCTCCCAGCACTCATTGGTTGTGCTGAAGCAATTATATAACGCAGAGATTTCATCGAAAGCTCACCTGGCTGGTCTCTCCGTGTCTGAAGCTGAAGCGCTCCTGGCCCTGCCATCCACCAGCTGGCGCAAACGCGATGACGTGATTCATGAGCTCAATATTCGTCTTAAGCAACTCACCGGCGTAGCCACACCGCCAGCTCAACAAATCGCTAACTGATGGAGTTCAACATGCTGCCATTCCTCATTTTGCTGTTCTGCTCATCGCCTGAGACGGCGCGTATGATCTTAATCTACGCTACTGATGAAACTGCGGCCCGCCTCCAGGCGCTTGAAGATTTCGCCAGTCTGAATGATTCCGGTTTTGCGGCTTCCGCCCAAGGCCCGTATGAGTGGGAGAACCCTCACGGTGATCAGCTCTTTATCGAGTCGGTTTACCCGGTTCCCAACGGAGATTTATCCGCTATCCGCCGTATGCTCGGGGATGACGATGCCCCATATACCGACAAACACCTTATTGCCGGTTTACTGGAGGACAGCCGACGTATACAGATGATTGAACCGAATGCCGGTACTCTTTCACGTATTGCTCAGGCAGAGCAGTACCTTCAGTAGACCCATGTTCTGTCCGCCCACCAGCAGGTGGGCTTTCGGGCTATATTCCTGTAAGAGGTATGTATGCAAGGTACACCACGCTGGTGGCAAAATGGTCGTCGGGTGCAGGCCGTTCTCGCAGATAATCAGACCGCAGATGTTCGGCTCAATATCGGCCAGGATAATGATTTCTGGTTTACCGATGATGGTAATAACCCTGTTGCTGTACTTAAGGTAATCGGCCCGGTCTATCCACTGGATCCGCTAAAATTCACCTCCAGTATCACGGATATCCTTCCTGAAGATGTCCTCAGCTATAAAAATGCCCTTCAGGAACACCAAGTGATAAACCGGCCTGTATCTTTCTATTTAGCGCTCGCCGATGCCTGGTTACTGGTCAACGAGCAGGAGCCGGTTTACCAGTTCCGCATTCGAAACCAGTACAACGGCATGGCTACAGAATGGAATTCCGTTGCCCGGGACAGAGTCATCGAAGTGATTAAGATGCAGCCAGAGAACGCTGAATTTCGGGTGCTTACCACTTCCCCCGCCGAACCTGTTGAGAACCCCCGTGAGCTGATTTCGGAAATAGAGCGCCTGAGAGAAGCCATTCACAAACTCTACCCAGCAAATACAGAACTTCGCCGTATTGCCCGCAATAGCGGAAGGATGCATCTGCATGACGATACCAATGGCAAAATGGCCTATGCAGACAATGCCAGAATTACTCCAAATCTCGATGCATTTGTAAAGCAGCTGCATCGCTCACTCAAGGCTTAGCGCATGAAGTTGTAACCCCTCCCTCAGTGTTTTCTGCTCTGATCAGCGCCGTCATGAATCAAATTTTTGACGGCGCTGCCGGTTGTGCCGATATCAAACATGGTAAATACAATGGATTGATTGTTGTCTGGATCCCGGACACGGATTTATCGTTGATGGAACCAAGTTGAGATATACGAGATGAAAAGACCAACCGCGCACAAAAATGACCGTCTGCCGGTGCGCAGAACTAACCCTACAACGCCTCAAGCAAGAGAGCGTGTTATTGCCGGGCTGGTGGCTTCAGCTACATCTGACTTCGTCTACCTCGTTCAGTGGCTGAAATCGGGAAAGCAGCACGGTGAGCCTCTACAGCTATCCAGATGGGATAGCCTGAGAAATGCAATCAGCCACCTTGAGACGCTGGATGCCGGTGTACAACCTGACTGGCGCAAAGTGCTCACTCTGGTGTCGCGGGAAATTCATACCAGCCATAATGTCCAGGCGGTTGTTACACCCCCGTCAAAAATCGCCGGTGGCATACTCAGCAACCTTAACGACATCAGCCAGAAGATAGCGACCGGGCTTGCATCCCCTGACATGCTCGGCAGACTCAATTATATGCTTCAGCTGACCGCAGGCCTGGCTGGTGGTGACGAACTGGCGCAAAGCATCCGTAAGGTTTCTGACAGTGCAGAAAAAGCCCTTCGTGGTTATGACAAGCCGCAGGCAAAACCCAAAACACCTAAACCGGCCCCACCAGCTCATGCAATCCGTGATGATCAGACGTTCCGGCTGGAGTGTGCCCCACTGATTGGGGTTGATGACCTCTTTGTTGTGGCTAATTGCCTTATCGCGATGTCCGCCCGCCTGGGACGTTCTCCTGTCAGCCTGGCGAAACGCGCAGCGGCTTTAAAAGGTGTGATTCAACCCGATATGCTGGCTGACCTGCTGGAGCTCTTGCAACAGGACGTGGATCTGAACGCCCTGGCCCCGCCCCCCAGGGTTAAAGACGATAATACCCGCAGTGATGGAGGTAAGCTCGTCGGTTTAACCGGGGTCGTCGAAGGTGGTGCGTCAATCGGTGCTGAAGCGCAGCGTATCATCACCGCAGAACTGAAGAAGCACTCACCGCTCACTTCGGCGCAGCGCGTATCTTTCGATACCGCTCGTGCGGGCCTGGCACTGGAGAGCGATACATTCCGGGTTATTGAAGAGATCAGGCGTATTGCAGCGTCTCTCAACTGGAGACCGCTGGCTGTTGCGGCCCATGCCGCGCATAAATCGCCTGGTATCCGCCCGGAGATTGCCGGGGATGTGATCACATTGCTGGCGCAGGATGAGACTTTAACCACCAGCAATACGGGCCGTTAAGTTCCTGCAAAGCAGACTACTGCTTACCTCGCGATATTGCCCCCAGCAACTCATAAATAATACCGGTATAAACGTCCGCGTTTTGCCGGTGTTTTCACTCGCCCTATTTTTTGGATTAGCGATAATAGCGTTGCTAATTACGTATTTTTACACTCAGAAACCTTCGTCACCTGAATAGGGTATGGTTCACTGAATAGGCAAAGACGTTAAATCTGGTCAGCTACAGAAAGGAGGATTTATGTAAATGCTCTCGTTACGTTCAAACTCTTAAATAACTGCCGCGCCTGCCTATATAAGCCAGGCTGTAGACCAGAAGTCTACGAATTTAGCGTTACTGACAATTCACAATCCAGTGAACCGGCTCACATTAAGGAGGTTATATGCGAACGCGTAACTTTACATCCGAGTCTATGTAAACTGATCTGCTGGCGCTGCCGAGAATGGCGGACTCCGCTGCCCCGGTAATAGACCGGGGCAGCAGGACGAAAGTATTAACGAATTACCGGTTTTTAAAACCAATTTTTTCATCTGGTGGGATACAAGCGCTTAGGCCGGTTTCCGTCAGACACCCTGAAGTTGTGATGTGTGAGTGTGTGTAGTGCCCCCCCCTGGAAATTGTTGTAATTAATTACTGTGTGTAGTTTTGCGGGGATAAATCCCCGCTTTTTTTTTGGTATTTTTTCTCTTCGTCTCCCCCGCGCCCTATGCCATGATGCTTAAGGATTAAACGTAGAATTCTTTCTCTTTTTAGCTGAAGTCTGACGAACTGGTTTCCTTTTGACCTACACACATTGAGGAATGAAAATGAGCGACGAAATTCAAGAAATAAATGCTGCTAACGAGATGCAGAAAAAAATTGCGGCGGCTTTAGCTTCTGAAGGCTTATACCTTCTGGACGGACATACCTACACCGCGCTGTGGTTGAAAATGCGACGAGTATGTAATTTTTATTCTGCTATTGATGGGCAACCAGTCACTGTCACTCTTAGCCTTACGCAGTCAGGTACGGTCGTTGTATCGTGGCAACCAAAAACCAATAAACTCGTGCCTGCTCCAGATAAGACCTTTCCCCTTTCACGTTCGCCAGCTCCTGATATCACTTCAACTTCAAAATACGGATATTAGCGAGTAGCGCCCTCAGATTTCTAATCTCTGAAATCGAAGACAGGCGGGGTTAAATCCCCGCTTTTTTATGCCCGATTCCCTTCGTCACCTGAATACCCCGTGAGATTATAAGTAAACAAAACGAACAACACTCAACACACGGGGCAATATCATGACTACCACCAACGGAAAAAAAATCTTCTACGTTCACTATTTTGAATTCGACTCCTGCGGTGGCGAGTTTCCACTGATGCGCGTTGAAGCGGAAAACGAAGATGAAGCCAACCTGATCTGTCTTCGCAACCTCGCGGATGTTTATGACGTTGATCATGGCGATATCAGCCTTGAAGAGGGCTTCGAAGTGAACGGCAATAGCGTTTATCTGCAAGGGATTTACCCGGCAACCGCAGAGCAAGCGCTGGTGGTTGATGCGGTATTTAATATGGCTCCTGTCGCACCAGTCGCTGAGGCTGTGACCGGCACGGCGGAATCCACCAGCGGTATCAGCCTGGTCTCTGACAAGGTCTGGCTGGAAAGCTGGTTCGATCTCGAAGACGAATTTGCTGATCAGATGTCCCACGTCGCAGAAGATGACAAGTCTGATACCCGCTTCGTCCTCTACCGTGACCAGGTCATCGATGTGCGTGAATGCGAAACCTCTTCAGTCCCTGGCTGGGATCTACAGTTCGGCTTAAGCGGCGGGACGCAGATGCTTTTCATTCGCCTGTCTGAGGACGGCGATCACGTGGCGTTGGGTCTCGAATAACCACGGCCTGCACCCGGGTACGTTCGCCCGGGTTGCTCCCCCTCCCCTGAATTCAAACCGAGTGTTATGACATCATTCTGAGGAGTACCAGACGATGAGTGAAGTGAAGAATTACAGCATCACGAAGACCATTGATTTTTACATCAATGAAGCATCCCCGGAAACCATCGCGGGCCGCAGGATCTATCTGGAAACCGTATTAGCTCCTCGTCTTCGCAAAGGCCTTGCCGTGCTCAATAATATAAACCTGCCCGAGCAGGAAGATATTGAGCTGCGCGATGTGTACCAGCGTGGCGTGGATTTCTTTGACAAATTGTTCGATGCCCCCGTCCCGCAGGTCAATACCACCACCAGCAATTAATCCGCAAATTTAGTCCATTTTTTACCCGGCTCTGACTTCGTCACCCGGGTAACCAGTGATTTAATAAGTAAACAAAACGAACAAATCCAATTATCACTGGGGATGCACCATGTTTAAAAGTCTGTCTGAATTGATGACCAGCGCTGGCAAGACCGACGCGCATAAAGTCTCGATAGTCCAGGTTAAAACCGGTGTCACCTCGTGGGGCCGCAAAAACCAGTCATCCCGGCCTACGGCTGAATACCAGATCTGGATGGATACTCCTGACAACGACAGTCGTATCGTCCTGAAGCTGAATTTCGTGCTGAGTTCCCGCCGTAACCAGCCTGAGAAGAATGCGCCCCTGAATATTGAAATCAGCCAGTACGCTAACTGGGATACGGTGAAACGCACCTGGGCGGAATGCGCTCCTGAGCGCTATATGCGTCTGGATAATGAAACGGCAGATGAGTTTATGTCCACCAGCGGGGTCTGGGAAGAAACATCTGTCATCACCAATGATATGCAGCCGGATTACCGCTACTTCTATCCAGGCACGTCCTATTACGTGGCAAACGACAGCTACTGAAGCCAGAAAACACACCACATAACCGAGGATCTACCATGACCGATGTTAACCAGACTACCCCTGAATGCTTCAGCATTTCTTCCCTGACCGACCTGTATCGCTCGGTGCAGGCTACCGAGTCCCACGCCCTTTCAATGATGCGTGTCCAGCGGGGGATCACCTCCTGGGGGAGCCGTCGTACTACTGACCGCCGAACTGAGGGGTTCACCGTCTTTCTGGATGCGCCGGATAACGCCAGCCGTATTACTGTGAAAACGGAGTTCGTGCTGAATGCTGCTAAGACCGGCCCTGATACGTCCAATGATCTGGTGGTGGAAGCGCGTGAACATTCAGGCTGGGATGAGAGCCGGAATTGCTTCACGGTTACCCGCGAGATCGGTGAACTGCGGGTTAATGCTGGTGGTGAAAATCATGCCGCTACACTTCGCCAGCTGTGGAAGCTGCTTCACGCGCAGGCAAAAGCTTACCAGTCCAGAAATACTGCCGGTAACGCCACCTGGCTTATGTTCTGATAAGCCCCGGGCATGGTAATGTGCGTCACGACATTAAGCGCGTGGCGCACGACGTTCGTTTAGAAGGAAGTGAAGATGAAAATAAGCCAGCTGGAAGCCGGGATGAGTGTCTGGTCGGTTAGCCGGGTAAATATGGGCAACACCACACTTAAGACGGTTGTCGTCCACCCGGTCGTGATTGTCGAAGTCCATGACAACCATGTCATCGCCACCTGGAATGGTAACGCCCCGCGTCGTTTCGGTGAGTCCGTCATTAAGGGCTGGAAGAAAGAAAAGCCGTTGCTGATCCGTGAAGGTTTTGGGCAAATGCGCCTGGCTACCCGGGAAGAGAAAGCGCTGGCAGGCAAGTAGCCCCCTTCGTGACCTGTATGACCCGTGGTGTAATGGCTCCGACAACCCAGGCAGTTTTCGCAACGCAACACTCTGCCGCAAATCACCAGCCACGGGGCCAGACAGGGAATACACGATGACCGATGCCATCCTTTCTGAAGAGCTGTACTTCAAATATCTCAACACCCTCGAACGCGAAAGCAGGTTTCGCATCGACTCCTTTCGCTTTGATGGCGAGCCTCAGTGGACAACCAAATTCGGGCAAGCTCGCATCCGCCCTTCTCAGGTACGTGTACTGCTTTGCCGCTGCGGGGCAAACAACTGGAAGGACGATGGCAGATTCGCCAATGAGTACTGCTGTGACAGCTGCGGACAGTTCGTGGAGGTGCTACAGCATAACGACCGCTGATTCGCATCCCGGAGCCGGGCCTGACGGCTCCCTTATGCACCATTTCAGACCGACATAATCATTCTGATAATACCCGCCGTATCGCCTTCGTCACCTGTCGGGCCCGTGTTGTACTGGTATCAGTACAACATAAAACGAGATCACGGGGCGCATCATGCAGACACTGACCGACGTATTCAGCGATAAGGCGAATAAAGCCTTTCATTCGATTTTCGCCGATTTCCTGCCCGCCAGCGCGGATGGGGTAATGACCTTCACGGTTCGCGGCTACGGCGGAAAATCTGCCAGTATGACCGTTCCCTCTGCCACCCCGGTTTTTGTCTTTGGAACTGAAGAGCTCGCCGACTTCCATCGCTCCGCTGTGGCGGGAGAATTCTACATTGTGGATCACGGTGGTTTCCGCACCCTGAATCAACAGGTAGAGCGTGGCCGCGTTCCGGTCATCTACGACATCCTCTGAAAGGAACCGCTTATGGCCATCGACACGGTTTACCGCCTGCGGCTCGATTTCGACGTGTATAACGGCGATGTCATCGACACCAAAGAGCAGGAAGACAAAGACCAGATCTCCATTGCGAAAATCAGCCAGTTTATCTTTGAAGCATCCAACCGTTTCAAGCTGGATAGCTGCGAAACCAGTGAAGGCGGGCCAGCGCATGGGCCTTACTGTGTGCTGGAGCATAGCGACCGTTCCGCGCTGGAACAGGCCGAAAATGAAATTAAACGCTATGTGAGACGCTTTAAAGGCCATTCACTGAAAGACTGATGAACCCGGTACATCCACCAGCTTGAGGATGTCCCTGACTTCGATAGCCGCTGCCAGGCTGTAATTACTGAGCAGCAGCAGAGAACAAGGTACGGATATGCCAGACAACAAACCCCGGATGACTGCCGCTGAAATGACTGAGCGAGCCTATCACTCCTTCCTGGACGCGAAAGGGTTATCCCCTCGTGCCGGGCAGGTAGACATGATGGCGTTTTGCAGCGAGGTCGTGAATGCGACCCCATCTGAAGAGCAGTATCGCGTCGGGGTTATTGAGGCAGGTACGGGGACAGGGAAAACACTCGGGTATTGTCTGCCTCTGATCCCTCTGGCGATGGAAAAGCATAAGACGCTGATCATCTCCACGGCAACTGTTGCGCTTCAGGAACAAATCATCTCCAAGGATCTGCCAGAAATTCAGGCGAGAGCGGGCCTGAGCTTCTCCTATGCGATGGCGAAGGGCCGTAGCCGGTACTTCTGCCAGATGCGCTGCGGCGTTCATATGGAAAGCGAAATGAATGCCTATGGCTACATCCGCGATGATGTGGAGGATATCAGCAAGGCCTTTGCTGGTGGTCACTGGACGGGAGAGCGTGATTCCTATCCTGATGAGATCAGTGAGGCGGTGTGGGGCCGGGTTAATGCCATTGGCAGTCAGTGCCCTAAAAAGCGTTGCCCACACTATCACCGTTGTCCGTTCTTCCTCGCTCGCGCTCTGCTGGATTCGGTGGATGTGGTTATCGCCAATCATGACATCGTATTGTCTGACCTGTCGCTGGGAGGCGGTATTATTCTTCCCCCGCAGGAAGAGTCCATTTACGTGTTCGACGAAGGTCACCACGTTCCGCAAAAAGCAATTAACCACTTTGCGACCTCAGCCTCTCTTGATGCCAGCAGGCATTTCATGGCTGAAATCTTCGACATGGTAATGACCATGCCGGAGTCCTACGGCGGGACAATGGAACAGCACGTGCAGCAGTTGGTGGAATTTGCGGGCCACGCCGGTAATGAGCTCGGTGATCTGCGGGGTACGCTCTTACGCTCTCTTAACTGGCGAAGTGATCACGACATGCCGAACGGTGTGGAATCGGACATCTACCGCTTCCCGGAGGGCTTCGTACCTGAAGCTATTGCGGCCCTGTTTTCACCCGCGTTAAAGACAGTAAACGAGATGCAGAATATCGTTGTGAAAATGACGGCGATTGTGGATGAGGCCGGGCGGGATATCAGCGAGGATGATCTGGCCCTGCAAAAGATGGCTGTCGGCGAGCTGGCAAATCGCCTGGCGGGTATGCATCAGGCTCTGGCCTCATACTGCGGGAATAAAACCGTCTCTGGTATGCCTATGGCCCGGTGGATTAACGTCCGTCGTACTAAACGCAGCACCGAAGTGGTGATTAATTGCAGTCCGGTCTATGCGGGCGAACACCTGAAATCCGAGCTCTGGTCGAAGGCTTATGCCACCATTGTGACCTCGGCAACAATCCGCTCCCTTAGCAAGTTTGACGCATTCCTGGAGCAGGCCGGTCTTCCAGTCGATACACCTACCCTGCTGGCCCGCAGCCCGTTTGATTACCAGAACAACGGCGTGTTGTTCATCCCCCGTATGCGCTCGGTTCCGACCAATCATGAAGAACATACGGCGGAGATCATCGAACTCCTTCCCAAACTGGTGCTTCGGCTTCAGGGTTGCCTCGTGCTGTTCGCCTCCCGCAGGCAGATGGAAGAAGTCAGCAAGGCGATGCCTCAACACATTTCACCGCTTCTGCTGATACAGGGGGCACTTCCAAAACGGGAAATACTGCTGCGCCATAAGCTCAGAATCGACCGTGGTGAGCCGAGCATTATCTTTGGTATGGCTTCTTTCAGTGAAGGGGTGGATCTGCCTGGCGTGTACTGCAACAACGTCATCATTGCCAAGCTGCCTTTTAGCGTTCCGACCGACCCGGTGGGCCAGACCCTGACGGAGTGGCTGGAGAAAAACGGGCGTGATGCTTTCCGGGAAATCTCGATACCGGAGGCCTGCCTCAAACTGACCCAGTCCGTTGGTCGGCTTATCCGCACAGAGAGCGATACCGGCGCGGTGACTATCCTGGATAAACGCCTGAAGACAAAAGCCTACGGGAAAGACATCCTCGCATCCCTGCCCCCTTTCAGGCGCGAAATTCGTTAATCAACAGTCGAGAGGTTGCTATGCATAAAATTGAATGCCCACGCTGTCTGGGTGGTAAGGGTGAGATCCGAGCGTTCCGGCACGTTCAAGGCGGTGTGTGTTTTCGCTGCAAGGGCCGGGGGTATGTCGAGGTGAAAACCATCCCGAAGCCTTCTATCCGGTTTGTTGCTATGCAGAAATGGGCAAATCCAGAGGACGTTAACTACAACAATGGGGATTTTATCAGGACGTTCTATTTCAAGGCCCGAAGTCAGGCTGAAGCAACAAAGAAGCTTCAGAAAAAACTCGGCGCGTCAGGTCGTGAGTTTTATGCCACTCCTGCGGATGATGTCCAGCAATAAATGGGGGCGTTTTGTAGTGGTTTATTCACTCTGAAATCTATCACTCTGGTTATGATTGGTTTCGAAACAAATGACAGGTGGTAACACATGAAAAACCAGGCTAAAACACAACATTCTGTTTTTAAGTTCATTCGAGCTGCGATTCCGGTAACAGTTCTATCGGCTATACAGTACGCTGTCATTTCTACATTGCTGGTGGTTGGAAAAATTGACCTTCAATGGTCGGAACTCGCTACATCACTTCCGTTATGTATTATTGCAATATTCTCAACAGCATTTGTATTTTACGACCCAAATGAATATGAGTACTTTCTTTCAGTGCTGGGAATGCTTACCGTTTGGGTTTTAGTGTTTATTGCATCAATACTCCTACTTGTAATCGCGCGAGGTTTTTCCTTCATCACAAGCAATTATGTAACATATGCTGAATTGGCTTCCTATTCCATACAGATAGGAATGATGATTGTATTTTACTTCAAGAGGGATAGTCTTAATCAACAGACCCTATAGATACAGTATTTCGCGATTAATATTATCATTGAACATTAACGCACAAAATTTACCCCCACGTCATACAAGGTTACCGATGCAATGAAAAATAAAATTATCGATGCAAAACTTGCATTTTTTAAAGTAGAGGGAACTCCAAGTACTGGTCACGTTGTGGTTATCGGGAAACCATCATCTGGGAAAAGTTTCTGCCTTACTGATGAAATAACGCGTTTGTTAAAAGCAGGTAAAAACCACGAAAATTAATTTGAATATTGCAAGCGGGGTTTGCTATGACATCAATTATTACCACTTTATATGAAAAACTTTCATTTCGTGTGCTCGCAGTTCCGCTGATTATTTTCAGCATTGAATTTTTGATATGGGCAGTGCTTATTCGAGAAAATGTTATATCCGGGGACTGGCCTTTGTATAGAACTTGTTTGTTCGCTTGTTTTTCCTCGCTGATTATAACTGGATTCACATTCCAGAATCCTGAAGGCAGTGATTTCCTAAAGGCAGCAGCAGGTCTCCTTGGATGTCTGGCCTTGGGGGGATTGATAATTATTATTTATTATATTGGCACTCTCGAATTTCCGATTATCACTGCCAAGATGGTTTGGATTTTCATGATGGCAAGCTTTACGTCTCAGCTTTTCACTTGCCTGATGAAATCGATGACTGATTAATTTGAAGTTCAGCAAAAACAATTGCAGAGCAAAGTTATTTATTCACTCATTTTGCGATCTAAGTATGCTTACGCTGAAGTAACCGAAAAGTACCTTTCTTGAAAAGTTTTTTCGGGATTTTAGGAGAAATGGATAATGGCATTCTCACTTACTTTCCATCAATACATTCTGGAGTAATAACATGTTTACTTTAGTTCTCGTGATTGGGCTTTATTCAAGTGGTCTTAATCCAAGTGGTGTCACCTCTCAGAAAATACCTGACTACAAAACCTATGATGAATGCCAGAGTGCCGCGCCTAAAGCAAAGCGTGGGGAAACTATCACCATCTTAAGTTATTGCATTCCCCAGCCTGCGGATAAGACAAAGGCGTAAAGGCTTCGCTATATGTGAATTATCGAAGGGGTGTCCATTTCATACCCGATTACTTCGTCAATTGTCGACCGGTGGGATAATAGGATTAAAACAGTTTTTAGCTTCACGATATTATGGAGAAACCGCCGTCATGCACCCATTCGATTCGGTCAGAGTAAAACTGAGTTTTGCCGGAAAGCCACCAGCGGCTTTACTGCAAAGCGCCCTATTTCTTGAAAATCAGCGTCCCGAATCCTCCAGTTGGAGCGACCCGGGCACGGCGGGTAATACACTGCTTCGCGACATCCTCCGGTCACAACCGGTTGAACTGAGCACTCTACAAGGCGTGGTTAATCTGACTACTGGCAACCTCGGTAAAGCCGAATGTAGTGAGTTGCTTGCACTGATGGGCCTTCGTAGCTTCGGTGAAGAAGCTGCTGAGTTAATGGTTCGCAATGCGTCAATGGTTTTTGCGAGTGGACAGGCTAATGCAAAGAACCTGATTCGCATGGAAGTCACTAAATCACACCTTACTTCTGATAAGCAGGTCATTGTCAGTACTGAAACCCTTGAGCGGCGTATGTACGTCATGAACAGCAACGGTATCTGCTTCGTCGTTGAGCCTGAGATCTGCCTTGATGCCGAGAAACTGCCGGGCGCGGATTTCTTTATCACTGAAGACGAAATGGATGCTGCGGGCGTGAGCCGCTGGGGTGAAAACGGCAGTCAGCACTGGCGATGCATGGTTACCTGGTTCAATGGCAGTAGCACCATCATGAACGAAATGGGACACATGTACGAGCTCGGTGATGAACCTGAAATTCGGCTCAATAGCTTCGGTGGATAAAGCCCACCAGCGAGGAAATACGATGAGACACGATAACGTCAAGCCCTGCCCTTTCTGCGGTTGTTCATCTATCCGGGTTCGGGAGATTTCGAATAATTTTCGCGCCTGCTGCAATTCCTGTGAGGCCACGGTGGCGTTTCAGGACTCCGAACAAGCCGCTGTGACGCGCTGGAATACCCGCGCTGAAGAGAAACAATCTGGCGGACTCCAGTCAGCATAAATTAAGCCCCGGGCTGCTCTGGGCCTGAATACCGATAAGAGGAAACACCGACATGAAATTTTACATCAGCGACGTTTTATGGAAATCCGGGCAGGCATTCATTTTCTCGTTTGTCACTGCTCCGGCAGTTGCGTTACTGCTCATTCTGTTCTGCACAGTTCTTACCAGTTCACCATCCAAGGTCTTCCTCGATCAGGCCCGTAGTCTGGTTGGAAATGCCACCAGCACCTCGGTCATGGTTTGCCCTGAAGAGAAAGCAGTGTTTGCCGCGTTCCGCTCCTCAGAATGCCAGCGACACGTGGTGAATGCCGATGATGCCATTAAACAATGGGACTCGCTGTTGCTCAAAGGCTACCTGATAGTGGCGGGTATCGCTCTTATCTGCTGGATGGTAAGCGAGGCAGTTAACTACCGCAGAAAGCCGTGGCGCTATGGGATCCGTCCCTCTGATATGACATTTAGCTATACAAAACTCGTGCCGAAAGAATCCGATGATGACGCGGATAAATAACCACTCATTTAGCACGGCAGACAGCCGGTCAATGCCAGCAGCACAGGGGGCAGTATGGGTAGACCTACAGGCAATATCGTCAGACTCACAAAATCAACAGGCCGCAGCAGCGACTTTTTCGGGCCATGTGAGTTGTGTGGAAAACATATGTCAGAAGCATTCCGTACCCGAAAAGCGCGTGAGTGGCAGCGTGAAAATGGCGAACTCTATTACGGCCATGATTCCGCCGTCATGTATGCACATGAAAAATGCATTCTGAATCTGGAAAGCAAATTTACCTCAAATTAACGACTGGTGAGATTTATGAAAATACCTCTGGGTAAGACGTTCCCAATTTTTTTTATCTTATTGGTGGTGGTGCTGGGGGGCGCTATCGCCGAGAAACTGCTATGGGAGGGACACCTCTATCCCGATTTTCTTATCAGTGATGCCTATGTGGCGAAAGATACTCAATTGCAGGCCAGTAACGACACAACACTGTTGAAGCAGTGCTACGCTCAGCACTTAACTGGATGTGAAAAGTATTATAGAAGCTTCAGCCAACTGGAGGTCAGGGGTAACGATCTCAAGTCGCTGTGTAAAGTCCTGACAAATAACACTGATCTGGACGTCTTTCAGAGTGATGCTCAATTGCTGGTTCGTTGCTCACGATGGAATGTTTTCCGTGTAATTCCATTTAAACCTACAGATAACGCAACTGATAAATTTAAGCCAATGGTCGATATGGTTGGGAGCTGGATGGCCTACAACCGGCTCTCAAAAGAGCTACTTCATGAAGATCCGGTCGATATCTTTTTTGTTGGACTGGATGAGGGAAAAAAGCAACTATCCCTGAAATATTGCTTTACCGGGGTTGATCAAATTCCTCCTCAAGTAGCTTTCCAGCGATGTGACACCGAGTCGGATACGACTAAAACCCAGAGTGACAAATCATGATGACATTTCTCGCTAATTTGCATCGCCATACTACGGCCTGCCGCAGCTTCGCATTCTTCACTCTGGTCTCCGGCCCGGCGATTGCTTTATTTATCACGTTCATCTGCATGAACTATTCAGGTTCACCTTCAGCGCATCTGGTTAGTGCAGCCAGGGCTGTCATTGATGGTGCTCCGGTCGGCAAACTAATGGTATGTACCGAAGAGCCACAATCCACGACTCCCCCGACACTTATCGAATCTCCCTGCGTTCGCGAGGCGGTCGATGAATCAATAGTAACCGCGAAGTGGGATTCAAACTTCCGAATGGTTTACGCAATGCTTGCTCTGCTTTCTTCTGTTATCTGGTGTCTAGTGAGCGCCACACGAGCGAACATATTCAAGGACGCTAAACCCCCTACTCGATAAGCCTGTCAATTCTCAAATAAAATGATGAAAAGTTGTGAAATTAAGGAGTGATGATGAACATAAATTACAGTATTAATAACAGTGTGCTCATGATGATGAGTGAGTTTATGATTACAGCTTTTGTAATCGTAATACTTTTTGTGATTGTATTAGTATATAACAAAGCGTTTAAGTCTGAATTAAGCATAAAAATATTTTGTTTTAGTCAGTTAACAGCCATTTTCATTTCCGTATTAGAAATAACAACAAAAAGAACAAATGCTGGAAGTATCAGTATTACATGGAGTGACGGCATCCATCAGTTTTATACTCACGTTTTTCTGGGGTTTGCTTTTTCTTTCTTACTTTTTTTGCTTGGTCTTTATGACTACAAAATGAAAGGCAACAAAGATGGTTTAAAGGATTGCAAAAAACATGTTTTACCGTGTTTCATAGGGAGTTGGTTCGTATTAATAATATTCTTTTTCTCCGCTTCGCCTTTGCGCTATGAGGAGAATTTGATTACGGATGCTCGCGTCGTAGCTTCGGATCCCAATCGAACCACAATTATCTATGCTGATGGGTTCTACTGGCTATTTGATATGGATAGAAATGAATTTGATAAGTCTATATCCAGAGAGATAGTCAGAGGCAACTACAAGATGTTATGTACTTCAGATACACCAGCTACCTGCTGGGCGGGCAGAAAATTCCCCAAAAACACGTCACTGGATAAAGTTTTATGAAAGATTGTAACGCTGAGAAATATAGCTATTCATGTCTTTTCGCAGCGGTATTTAGACCAGGTGAAATGCCTGTCATTTCCGCGTTCCGGGCGCGGTATTGGGCTCTAATCATTCGATGGGCATTGCGTTTCGGTTACACCGTTTGCCTGATTGGCAGCACTGGAACCGGAAAAAGTTACCTCATCGAAAGAACGCTACCAGGACGGATCATTGATGCCCGACTGTTACTGGTAAAGAATGATTGGCATGGCCCTGTGCCATTCAGTTTGCGCGGTGCAAAGCCCGGCCCAGTTGGCATTGATGAGTCGTCCAGCTTTTCAGAGGAAACGCTGCGTCAGAACGCGGAGAACCTGAAAGAAAGAGGGGTAGTGTATACAGCACAAAGCATTGATAAAGCAGCTAAAGTTGCAGCCAACCTGCCAAACAGGCGTGTGTTGCTTATCATGATTGGAAAAACGTAGCCTCTGCGGTCTAGGCCATCTGACCTGCTGAACTGACGCAGTAGACTCTCTCGGAGGCAAACAAATTTGCTGGTGGGATAAAATGGGCGCATACTTAAAGCACGTGTAATCGACACGTGCTTTTTTATTGGAGGACACATGCAGGCTACAGCTGCTCGCCAGAAAAAAACCGTCAGTGTCACCCTTGAGCCAATGCTCGTACAGCAGGCAAAAGACGCTGGGATTAACTTGTCCGCCACGCTGGCAGAAGCGCTTCAGAGCAAACTGAAGGCCAGTGCAGCGGAAGAATGGAAACGACAGAATCGTGCTGGTATTCAGGAGTTGAACCGCATCACTGAAGAGCATGGGTTACTGTCTGACGAATACAGGACGTTCTGATAATGCAATATACCGTTTACCGCAATCCCGGCAACAGCCAGGCATACCCTTACCTGCTGGATATACAGAGCGACATCATTGGCGAGTTAAATACCCGCCTGGTGATCCCCCTTCATCGGCTTAAAAAAGGAGCCTCGGCCCCGGTTGCGCGATTAACTCCGGTCATACAGGTGGAAGGGAATGACGTTATCCTGATGACGCATGAAATGGCTTCAGTCCGCGTGAAGCAGCTCGGTCAGGCGGTCATGGACGCATCTCCGTTCCGGCACACTATCAAAAGTGCGGTGGACTTCCTGCTGGATGGTTTCTGACAGAGATAATGAGCGAGAAAATGATGAAGCAAAATGAACTGCTGGAAGTGGCAAAAGCCATGCGCGATTATATTGATGCCCTCCCTACCGATGTCGTTGCAGCATTACCGGTGATGCCGGGATTTGATCGAGACTGGGCCGACGAAGTCATTTACGAAGCCGAATCCGCCAGCAAATAACCCCCCGTCTGCGCCCGTTTCATCTGAATTCGGGCCGTCACAATCTTTCTGATTTTATTGAGAAAACAGCCTCTTTTTGTCCCCTTTTTTCCTTCGTCAGCAGACTCAGTCGTTCGATAATAAAAACAGACCAACACAACCACTGAGGTGTTTCATGTTAGCGATTATCCCGGCAGCAGGCACTGACAAGGTTTTTAAAACCTCCCTCAAACACGTGCTCGATGAGGACTTCCTGTTTGCAATGGCTTCAAAAGCAAGCGCGACGTACATTTCATCCCATATCAGCGATGACGGTGAGGGCACAGTGTTTTTCAGTCTGAGCGACTGGGATAACCTCAAGCCTTCCTTATCGGCTGATGGCTGGGATGGCGATACGATGCCCGGCTTCATTGATTTGCTGGATGCAATCGCAGCGCAGGGCTATAACACCGTCGAATTCCACATTTCTCACCCACTGGTGGTTGGCGCGGTCTGGTTCACCGATGAGTATTACTTCACGGTTACCCCGCTGGCGTATGACCTTGCCACGCTGGATGGTCAGTTTGTTCTGCCGGATGGCTCTTCCTACCGGCTGGATGACCTTGATGAAGTCAGCTATGACGAAATGACCGACTACTTTGACGGCATTATCGAAGTCGATGGCGATACCATGCTGGGTGTAAAGCGTAACGACGATGACACCGTAAACGTCAGCAAAATCGAAAGCTAACCCCTCCTCCCCGGTGTCGGTATCCGCCGCGCCGGGCTATTTTCCTGCCATCATCCTCTGGAGTGTTTCATGAAAGACCGTTTTTATCTGGTCAGCTTGCGTGACACCGTTGGTAGCAATACCGCTTTTCATAGCCATCACGGCAGAGGTTACAGCACCGATCAGCGTAATGCCCGGGTTTACACCCGCGAGGAAGCACAACGCGCATGGAATACGGGACGGGAGTTTGACCTGCCGGTTGATGCCGATGCAGTCGACCGCCATCTCGTGTTTCATGTTGATCATCAGTTTGTACCGGGAAAAACCATTCTCTCCGAAAGCGCCACCAAATATGTCGGCTTCGTTAATGGCCAATGGGACGGAAACGATCTGTTCTGGCTGGCTGATGCGGGTACTACCACGGATTTTTCCCTTGCCAGAGTTTTTGACTCACCACAGGCAGATAGACCTGATGTCGTCTGGTTACCCCATCACATCCCTGACGCTGCAAAGCGCCCTACCTTCAGTGTTGAGCGGATAGACCGCCGTAAAATGACGCAGGGGGCCGGTCTGCTGATGCCTGCCTGGCTGAAACGCCAAAATCGCCGACAGTCAAAGGGGCTGACTCGCTGGAATTGCCCCGGGTGTGGCCGTATTTCATGGCAACAGAATCCGTATGATTTTGATGGTTGCCGGTTCTGCATATAGTCAACTACCGCGAGAGGCCTCTATGTTCCGATTATTACAGAAGTGGTTAGTCAGGTTTACCTATCAGGACGATATAGATTGTATGTCGACCCGGCGCTCTGCGGGCGAGTTCTGGCTGGAAATAGATGCCCGTCGTCACTGGATTTTCCTGGACATCGACGGTGTACTCCACCGGGCGGAAAACGGGTCACTGGAGTTTATGCCTGTGCTGGATCACGTGCTGACGCAATGCCCGCAGACGGGAATTATCCTTTCCACAAACTGGCGTACCGGCGTACCCCGGGAGATGGTGCTGAGTCATTTCCCTGCGGGTATACGCGATCGGATTGCTGGACTCAATCCCGATCTGGATGGGCTGGTGAATAACCACGTGCGTTATCACGAATGCATGGCGGTCGTTAAACGGTTCGGCCTACAGCATTACACCTTCGTGGACGATACCGCTCGACTCTTTCCAACTGACTGCCCTGCCCTGTTCCTGACTCACCGGCACGAGGGGCTGAATGCAACGCAGGGTAGCGCTTTGATAGACCGGATTCGGTTAATGAAATGACCGGTTTAAGGCTGAATACAAATTATTAATGAGGATGCGTTATGAATGAAATCCCACAATACGTCTATGACCTGATCGGTATTTGCCTCTTTGTTGGAATGTGGGTCGGAGGCGTTCTGCTTATTTGGTTTATTTTCTCTAATGGAGAGAGCGACGAATAGCCAGGCAACTGGCGCAACTGATGTTGCAGGATGGCCCCAACAATATCTTACCTGCTTACGCTCTGATTACCCGCGCAACGCTTCGTCAGAAGCGGAAAGCTGGGATAATGAATATATCCCGTATACACCAGGCTATCCCAATGAAAATTACTGTGTTTACTGCCCCTGATTGTCCGAAATGTCGCATGACGCTTACCCGCTTTTCTCTGGCTGGGGTGGACGTGAATGAGATCCCGCTGGTGGACAACGCAGATCTCGTTCGCCTGACACAAAATACCGGTGCGCCGCTGGTGGTGGTGGTCAACGATTCGGGCCGTGTGACGGGTTGGGGTGGGTTCCGGCCAGATCTTATTGCGACAACTGCCAATGGCTGGAGTGTCGGGTCACTCGATATCCCCCCGTCGCTGGTTAATCACGTCCTTCACTGAGGTAAACGCCATGCACAATATCTCTGTCGAAATCCCTGCGGCCCTCGGCGTACATCCTCCTTCAGGAGCGGATGTCGTGCTTATAGACGATCTGAATAACGCCCTCGCCGGTGCTGGCTTACCGCAACTGAAGATAGAGCCGATAACGTGGACACCGCCATCAGGCCGACCGGTGATCTACCGGTCTGAGGTTCCCGATATCCTGCGCATTGCAGGTATAAACCCTGACACCTCTGACATGGTGAAAACCTTCTGTTCCGGGCCACTGCCGATTGACGATAACGAGCTGGATGCCCTTCTGGAGATGCGCGAACGGGACGGTCATAGCGAAAGCTTCAGGATCGCGCTCTGTGGGGCGCTGGACGCGATTCTCATTCGACTCTACTCAGCAGAGCGTCAGCTTCGTTGAAACGCCAGTAAAGACGCTGGTGGCCTCATATGAGGTATCAATCGGCTCGGTTCCGTCTCAATAATTTAAAGAGAGCACGGTATATGAGTCCTGAAGAAGAAAAAGTGCTGCATCAGCGGCTGATACAGCTTGGCGATATGATGGGGGATGGCCTGCACTATGAGCGCGACGGTCAATGGATCACCCGGGAGTACAAAGCCACGTTGCGGGCGCTGGGGCTTTTGAAGGCTCCCAAGCGTAAGCATAACCCGACCAAAACACTCGCTGTGGATGAGCGAATGGCACAACGTGTGAAGGACGTAGCCTGTACCCAGTGCGCCGGGAAACTGAAACAGGTGCGCTCCGGGTCTCTGAAAGCGCAATGCACCCGGTGCAAAACCAAGTTCACCCTCCTGAAAACCATTAAGTAACTATACCCGCAGCTGGTGGTCACCCCACCAGCATAAAATATACCCGAAACTGTGACACCTGCGCTTGCCTGCCTCAATGTCGTGATAGCTGACAACCCCCACGAAGAAAACAAACCTCACACCTGCGATCGTCGTGATGCAACGATTTTGTCGAGCCAATTATATGAAGAGACTGTTATGAAAGACTTCCATTTCCTGTATGTCGAACTCCTGGTCGAATTGCTTCGACTGGTCAATTTTCTTCTGCCGTTGTGGTTTGGTAGTTGAAAATAGCAGGTAATACCCGGGCAAGACCTTCCCGTTTTTTTAAAATAAAAGGGCGCACATAGCGCCCTGTCAGAAAGGTATTTTGAAGCAGCAGACTACTTACGAAACTCCCATTGTTTAATCAGCTTTTTGACAAACGTCTCGCCATAGATCTCATGTGACTCCATGTATGCACAAAGCTGTATCAGGGTCATCATGCCATCGCGAAGGGTATCGCATGACTCGTTACGGCAATAGGCCGTGAGTTTGTACATATTCGCCCCGCAAACGTCCGGGTTGTAGAGATTAACAATCAGGCTTGCCGCGAATTTCTTTCTCTCTGCGATAGCGCCCAGATAAGCCAGCTCCCTTTTCAGGTCTTCCGGGATAGGTGTGACAGCACACGCTCGCGGGTTCAGGTTTATCTGGATATGGTCAAAGTCGAGTTCCTGCATTGTCCTGGTTCCTTCTGCTGATATTCGGTATCCGTCTGCCGGGCCACACGATTCTGCATGTAATGCCCTTCATATCACCATTGTACCGGATACCTGCAATTTGCCCCGTAACTACCGGTGCTGATGATAAAAAATATCTTTATTTTGCGAACGATATACACCAGTCCGTCCTGATTTCGTCAGCTGAATTGTGCCGGGTAAGCTGGTTGCCATGTGAGTGACCTAATGGAGAACACCATGCAGCACACTGCAACCACACACCCGCAACCGGCTAACACCGTGAGTATCGTCAGTACGACCTACGGTCAGACGCTGGTGGTACTGAACGGGAAATGTCTCTACTGCGCACCACCAGAGCGAGGAGACGAAGCCCGGCAGCTGGCATCAACCACTGCCGGGGCACTCAACGTGCCGGTCGATGTCGTCCACCTCGATACATTTGCTACCGATACAACCGAAAGCCAGCTGATGGCCCGCTTTGAAAACCAGAATGCCGGGCCGTGGTATAGCCATGCGTTTACCATCGCGTTCAGTGTTGAATACCCGGCGAAGAGTAGCGATGACATTCCACCAGCGGAATTACACCGTGCATTGATGAAGCGGGCCAGAGAGTTTACCGGTGATCTGGATGCGCTGGTGGAAGCCTGCGGGGCATCTTATGACAGTTATCAGATGGGGTAACTCCTGCTGGAAATGACCGCATTCTGCTGGCGTTTTCAATGAGATATCGCCAGCCGCTTTGGTAGAGTTTTCCAGATAGCAAGCGAACATCATAGCCAGTGGCAAGAGGTAAACCTATATGAATTCTGTCTGTCTTGATTACGAGAAAGTGGATTTTCTGGCGAATCTCCTGATCCCCACCCTCGCCAGACACCCCATCAGTAACAGTTTCCCGGAGCGCGGCCTCGCACTTAAGGAAAAGCACCCTGAGCTGGTGGGCTGGCCCGAGCGCAAACTGGGTGAAGTGGAAAATTACCAGAATGCACTGTCCAGACAGCTACCGAGCCTGAACAGCATGTCCTTGCCGGAGTTTATCGACTTCATTCTCACCCCGCATGTCGCGGAGTATGTTCTTGAGCAGGTTGGCACTCCGCTTGCTGAAGAAACCATGCAGCTGTTTATGGCGAAAGTGAAGGCATAACGCGGTTTTCAGCCCCATATACTCCAGATCATAACCGGCCTTAATGGTCGGTTTTTTTTGTGAATTTTCTGCCCCGAAAGCCTTCGTCACCTGCGGGGAGCGTGGTTAACTGGTTATGTAAACAAAACGAACAACACACATAACTACAGGGGTCTACCATGTTAAATCCAGCTATCTGCGCCATGTTCATGTTTCAGGGCTTCCAGCATGAAGTCTCCCGTCTGACCGCATTATCAGTGGCTAATCCTATCCCCCTCACCTTCAACTGTGACAGCGTACAGACAATGATCTGTGAAACGCTGGCTGGTGGCGAAATTGAATGTGCTCACTGGATGTTGGATGCCGCAGAGCAGATCTGTAAAGCCTGCGAACCTGCGTATCAGGCATCTGAAGAACCGGGAGTCTGGTACTACGACATTGCTGAACGTCTGGGCGCTGAAGTGGCCTGCCGTTGCGTAAAAGGTGATATCAGCACTGACCAATTGGTCGCTGTTGCAGTTAACCTCACTGAGTCATGGAACACGCTGAGCGAAGACAGCAATCAGGAGCCTGATTGCGGATCATATGAAAATACCGTCAGGACGTTGGTAGAACGTGCTGATACAGCAGAAGCGGCTTGCGTAGAAGCAGTCAGAATCCTTGATGGTGGTGAGCGGCAGGCGTTATCAAAGGCGATAGCAATTCTTCGCCCTGTGGCCGCAACGTTGCAGTAGATAGTGGCAGAACACCAATACACACAACACTCACTACAGGAAAATGACCATGAAACTCACCGTATCGACTCGCCCGGTAAGAATTGAAGGGAATTATGTCTCTGTCGTCTTTAATCGTTCCCATAACTCCATGCCGGAAACAGCAGAGGTTAAAAATGCCGATCAGGCGCGGGCATTCATCAACGATTACATCGCCCGTAATATCAACGAAACGCCGATGCATCTGGTGCTGACAAAAGAGGGCCGGGCATTTGGCGGGTTCGACGCGCTGAATAGTAGCCTTCCGCCCGCGATTGAATCATCAACCCGTTTGTAATGACTGACTGGTGGCGCTCAGTGAGGAGCGTCACCCGGCATCACGGAGGGAGTTGCAAGAGTTCTGATTAGCCTTTCCTGACCCACGCCCAAAGCATCGCACCCGCCAACACCGTCAGCATCAGAGCAAACACGGAACCAACCAGACTCGCATCGCCATTCTTGCCGGAGTAACCGCAGGTTTGAGATGCGTCACCAACTGCCTGACAAATTGAATCGGGATCAAGTCCCCAGTAGACAAAGGCGAACAAGGCAATTACAGAGATAAACGCTTTAGCGACTTTCGCTTTCTGAATCATCAGAGACACCTCAGTTCGTCAATGCCGGGGAGTTGCCTGTGTGTTATTTCAGGCGGGAATCAAACCGGAACGGAATTTTCTTAACCGTAGCCATCAGGTCAAAGAGTTCAGGGTGTGCCGGATTCAGCAAGTAGTTAAATTCAACCGGAGACAACGCACTTGGAATACGCAGCGCGATAGAAGAACCGCTTTCAGCCCAGTTATCACCGTAGAGCGCCAGCTCAGCAGGAGCATCCTCACTCGCCCAGTTATCAGGGAGACGGCTCATGTCGAAGGTCTGGATCTGATCATCCGGTACATCAAGACTCAGCAGTGTAAAGTCGTCCAGTAACTGCGGCGCGTGAATGTGTACCAGCGTTTCAAGCATGGTAAGGCTGGCCGTTTCAGACAGGTAGACCATTGCAGTGCCTACGCTGTTCCAGCGGCCCCCCGTTTCTTTCGCACCCAGACCAGACCACGCAGTCATCAGATAACGGGTCTTGGTCAGTCGGTAAAGGATCACGAGTATACCCCGTGCTCAATACGCGTAATCAGGCGCATCACTTCAAGCGCACCTGTCTCAGAAGAAACAAGCTCTGCCGGTGATTTCCAGCTCAGACCACGGTTCGCTTCGTTCAGCCATTTGTGCGCCGCTTCTTTGTCACCTTCAAACAGCTCTACAGCGCGTTCAATTACGCGGATAATGCGCACCAGACGTTCGCTCTGATCGGCAGTGAAACGGTCTTTGATGCTACGATTAAACGTCGTATTAGGTATACCCGACATTTTGCGCAGCTCAGACGGCGTGATGTTAGCCCATTCAGAAATGTGCTTAGCTACTGTGCCATCGAGACCGTGATTGATTTTATCCATCAGCGCGATACCGTCATTATCCAGCCCAGCAACCTGCCATAAGCAGTGCTGATTCGTTTTGGTAACGTCTGGAGAAAAAACTTTCATCGTCATAACTAGCCCTCCCATTTGGTAATTCAATTATACCATATGGAACACTAACGGCAATCTTTTAACCATCAGACAACCTCAGCGCCCTTCGTCACCAGCCCCACCTGCCAGATAATAGGTCAATAACGACAAAACTATGACAGGGGGCATCATGCCGAATCTCTTACGTTATGACCAACTGGACTCCTCACGTCAGCCAGCAGCGCGGGCATCAGCCGCTAGTGGCGAATTATGGTGTGCCCGCAACAACGTAAAAAAGCAGGCGGCAGCGTCAAAGGCCGCAATTCACCAGGCAATCAATGATCAGCACCGCATTACCCGGCTGCGAAACACCTTTTCGCTCGCGAAGGATATGCGTGAAAAGCCGGTCGTCTGGATTGAAAAGCGCATCCTCGAAAATCTGTGCATGTTCAATGAGCAGGACGATATGTACCTGTTCACGCAGCAGAACTTTGTCAGCAAACTCTGAACCTCCGGCCCGGCTCGTCGGGCCATTAAAAGGAAACCGATATGACAGACTTCATTGATAAACTGGCAGCGAATGGTGTGGCCTTTACCCTTCAGGACGGACGAATCATCGTTGAAGGCGATCTTCGTGTCGGGTTTACGCTTGAGCCAGAAGATCCGGCAATTCCCTGCGACTATATTCCCGCGAATCTGACCGTGACGAACACCCTGACCATTCTGTCGGGCATTCATAGCATCCCTGCCGGGCTGGTGGCCCGCAATCTGTTTATCAGCTACTCTGAGCTGGAATCTCTCCCTGACAACCTGACCATTACCGGTACGCTCATGGCGAATTCTTCACGTCTTAAGTATCTGCCGGAAAATCTGACGGTGGGCCGCGTTCTGGACATCATGTGTACTGATATCGCCTATCTGCCGGATACGCTGAAAGTAGCTGGCAGTATGATGCTGTCAAACACCCGTATTACCACTTTGCCGGATAACCTGCATCTTGAAGAAAATCTGGCCCTCGAAGCCATGCCGTTGCAAGCGTTGCCAAAAAACCTGAAAGTGGGCCACAGCCTGTATCTGGATGCTGTGGCTCTGAAGCGGATCCCTGAGTGTATATCGTGCCCCGTGATTAACCTGGTTAACCCTGGTAATTTTGAAAATGTCGCGTCAGTCACCGGTATCGGCGGAAAGCCTAACCGCCATGTCTATGCGCTACGTACAGCGCTTGGCGTTCGCGTATGCATGTACGATTTGTCTGTAGACCCGGAAATATTTGGTCTGCTGGTACGTGGCATCTATGATGAACCCACGGCTGAACTACTTGATAAGGCCGCACAACAATGTATTCAGCGTCTGGAGGATATGTATGCTTCTGAAAACGCAGTTCGGCACTGACTCGGGTATGATTTATACCCGGAAGGTGTATCTGCATTACACCGACACTGACGGGCATTCACGCAGCAAGCTGATAAAAGGTTACTACTACCCGGGCGAAGTCCCGGTTGAGTCGTTTTCAGAGCGGGCACTTGCTCCTGGTATGCGCCAGCTGTTGAGTTGCCGCTGCGGCGCAATAAACTGGGTCGCAACTGGTGGTATCAACGAATACCAATGCGACTGCTGCGCAAAGGAAATAACCGTTTACTGACGGTCTGCACGGGGATACCGTTCGACCGGCATACCCATGACAATAAGAGCAGGTGCTAAATGACAAAAGAAGAATCACAATTTTATGCTGGTGCAATCTGGGCCGCATCGACCATTTACCGGATGCATTCTGACTCGGTGGTAGCGAAAGATTTTCTCCGTGAAATTAACGATCTGGATGTGGCAGCAAAATGTGGTGCTGAGTACGACGTTCTCCCATTACGCCTGTTTGTTTTGCGCGATTTACCATTGGGCCACGATGCGGATTATGAAGCCATCAGCTTCGGGCCGGTAGACCGTCACGGCAATATCATCTGCGATCACTCTCAGACTTCGGTCACCGATATCTCCGGCCAGCGAGCGTATGGGGTTTATGCCCGCCGTGCGGGTGAGTCGAATCTGACGCTCATCGACAATCTTGATGATGAAGAAGAAGCCGAACCACTGGCGAAGGTGCTGGCTGAACAGCTCCAGCAAATCAAAGAAGGTCGCTACGATATTTAAGCGTTAGACCACGTACTGCTGGTGGCAATACACTGGCGATTAAGGGGGTTAAGTGACTTAAATGATCCACTGACCTGTCTGTGTAAAGCCTGTTTATCCCAAAGCCGTCTGGTTCACCAGGCGGTTTTTTTATGCCCGGAATAGCAAGCACAACACAAAACGAAACCGATATTATCTTTCTGAAAATACAGGGCTTTTTATGCCCTGGTTTTCTTCGTCACCTGAGTCACTCACCAGATACTGGATACAGAAGCCACAACATGTAACCCGTTATCAGGAGCGACCCATGAAAGCACAAGCTGTTCGTAATCACTCTTTTGGCTCACTGAAGCTCAGCGCAAGCAATGCGGCAGCAGCCGCGCTGGCGCACCCGGTAACCCATTTCTTCATGCTGTTCGCCATCGTGATGTACCTGGTCTATGGCGGTGTAGTACTCGGCATTAAGCCGTAGCATTCCCTGTGGCCGGTCGCCCAACCGGCTTTGCCTCCAACCCTTCTGGAGGTAGTTGTTAACTTCCCCGGTAAACCGGGGATTTTTTTACCCGTAGTTCCAGCGTTCGCCACTGGAGCTAAAACCCACCAGAGCGAATTCCGTAACATAAGCGCTTCTTCTACGTCCGATCAGTACCTTACCCTATGAGCAACCCGTCACACTCTGCTAGCCTTCCTCCCGGAATGAACGACACTCTGATGTCCCTATATATCGAACCGGATATGCCTGGTATCGATGATCTCGTTATAACAATTATTCGGCTTCGGCGTGAGGGCTGGACAGCATCTGAACTGACTTTCCGTATACTTTCGTCAGTTGCATATCAGGTGATTCCTCCAGAGGCGTTTACCGACCCTAAGCATCACCTCCTGAAAGAGTATGTCAGTTTGTCCCGTGAGTTCGGCCTAGTAAGCGGGGCAAGACATAATGCTCACCTCCGTGGTGTCATTCGCAGAGGGATAATGTCGGGAATAGATAGAGCAGAGGTAATACGCCGCGTTCTTTTCTCCCCGCACTATTCAGAACATGAGGAAGATAACCAATCTGATTCGTTCCCTCGTTCGTCGTAACAACCGGGTGGCATTAACGCTTTTTCCCCGAATGTTCCGGTACAAAGCCTTTGGCGTGGTTGAAACAGGATCTGGTTATCCGCGACGGCCTGAACATCAGGAATCCAAAGTTTGTCTACTGGCAGGATATCTCAGAGTCCAGGAAGAAATTCGTGCTTCTCAGGCCCGTCTGGCTTTACTAAATACTGAAATCGAAAAGGAGAATGCTCAGGAGTACGCACGTAACAAAATTCCGGCATCACGGTTGGCTCACTTCAGGCTCTGGTTCACTCGCCGATTTGGTAATGACACATCCCGTTTGATTGAGTCCGTGGACACCTACTGCGAGGAGCAGAATCCAGTAATGGATGAGCAACCGGCTGTATTGCCATTACCACGCGGTCACCTCCCCCATGCAGATATCCGTATGCGCTCCCCGAGCTTCCGCCGAGAGGTTAGCGTTCGCGATGTGCATGTCCAGTCTCAGTTCCGTGAGTTGGTGGATAAGAATTTCGGAAGCCTGTGCGCGGTATCGGGCAAACACCTCAACGGTGTGCTGGAGGCAGCACATATTGAACCAACATCCGTAGCAGGCTGCTATAACGCCAGTAACGGCATTTTGCTATCACCAACATTCCACAGGCTGTTTGACACAAACATGATGGGTATTGATCCTGATACACTACAGATTCACTTCGCCAGCGGTATAGAGTTCCCTGAGTATGAAGGGGTCTGTATAAAACCGTTGTTCTACAATCTGGATAAAAACAGGCTCGGGGCAAGATGGCTTGAATTTAAAGTGAAATCACCTGCGGAGTAAGCCCTCTCCCCTCTTCCATCTCCCTGCCCTATCCAATCTATTTATTGGAAAGGCATAGCAGCATGGAGATAAGTAGCACACAAGTAACTCACCGATAATTCACATAAAAACCATATCAAAACAAATCAATCAGTTTATCGCATTTCCTAGCGCACTTTTAATTCACATTTTATGGACTTTTAATCCAATCCTCTCCTGTTCACTTTGAATTTAAGTGATATCAGTGAATTATAAGGTACGAATAATTCACTAAATAACAACTATGTAAATTCAACAGCATAAAAACCAGAGCGCTATCTTCGGACTGGTTCCAGTAATTGATGGTTTGAGTCCGGCCCGCATGTCATACTGATTTATATCTTTCGTGTAGCCCTGCGGTAGGCACGATTTCATCCCAATACATCCAGTGGCATGTGACTATATGATCGACCAAGCAGAGTTAATGAAGAGTGTTTTAGCGGTTCTGCAAGCCAGAAACGTGTCATTATCAGAGAGCCCTACGCGAATTCTGATGATGCTTCCAACACGGTTACGCGTGAATGTCACTGTAATCGATGCTCAAAATGAACCGTTAACCGCGACACTGATGCTGGATCAGGAAGGTCAAGTGACCTGTAAGCTGGCAACAGACCCCGCTGATACCGTCGTTGATATCAGTCGATATAGAGTATGATTTAAATCTTCGCGTTCCAGCCAGCCGTTCCCAGCTTCGTTGTAGAATATTGCAATAAGCCAATCCCCAGCCAGCCCTGTAATGTAACCGAAGAAAATCGTGCGCAATGCGCACGTAAAAATGTCTGCCCGCCACGCGGGCAATCGCCGTCCAAAAGCTTCGCTCTCAAGCGAAGCAGGCACGGCATGTAAATTCGAATAGAGCCCTCACGGGGCGATTAGGCGAATTCGCGGCCCGCTAGGGCAAAGTCTCAAAGCGTATGGGGGTTAACACCCCCAAAACGCTGTGGAGACTGTTGTGGCTTTTCGGAACTACGATCCCGAAGTACTGACTAAGGGTTGCGGCTGCCACCAGCCCGGCTATCAGGCGACCCAACAATTATTTCTCCGTATCACTTCGTCACCTGCTCAAGGTGATTGAAAATAGAATCACAATTAGAAAGCGGGGAACACACAATGAACACTCAGACAAGAATCAAATTGAAAGGCCTCAAAATCTATACTGGCATGAGCCAGGAAACAGTCTGCTTTAACGCTACTGTCCTCTTCGACGGGCTGAGCATAGGTACAGCTGATAATGATGGGCATGGTGGCGAAACTCGCGTACTGTTCGAACCAGGAAAAAAAGAGCTGTTCCGCCAGGCCGAATCATATGCGAAGGGTCTTCTGCCAATCTGCCTTGGCGAACACAATGGCAAGCCATTTCTCATAGACTCAAACCTGATTGAAGTAATCGACCAGCTTGTCAGTGACGAGGAGCGTAACCGGAAAACTAAATCAAGTTTCAAGAAGGTTTACCGCAAGAAAATCTGCGTCTTACGCGAAGGTAGACTTTGGACAGTGGGCTACAAAAGCCAGGCTCAATACGCTTCATACATCGCACAAATCAAAAAAGAACATGGCCCTGATATCGTTATCCTGGACGATTTGGAACATGATGAAGCTTTCGAGCTGTACAGTAAGCACTTATACGCCTGACCATCAAGCGTGGTAGAATTGGATAATTCTAGCGCAGAGGATCACTATGAAAGTTAAAGAGCTTATCGCCCAGCTTCAGCTACACGACCCTGATGCTGTTGTCGTAATTGCCGGATTTGAAACCCAGAGTACTGGACTGGTTGCCGAGGCCGATACTATTAAAGAATGCGTGACAGTTCCTGTCCAAGCGGACAGCATGACGGGTGACCGTTCGTTGGCAAAGGAGGGTTCACCTTCTGTCTGGTTGGGATGGGGGAATGATTACCGCACGGAGTTCTTCGTTAGTGCCATCAACGACCCGGACGAATTAGCCTAACTATATCGAATACCCAAGAGCCTCTACTTCAGAGGCTTTTTTATTTGATGGGTCTTACGGGAAACCTTGTCATTCATTTACCAATAGTTGCAGGGCGTATCCTCCAGCGCTAAGTCACTTAACCCCCTTAATCGCCAGCCAGCATCTCCGGGTTCTGCCCGACCCGTGGATTACTTAACACCCTTAATCGCCAGTCAGCCTCTCCGGGTTCTGCCCGTACCGTGGGTCACTTAACCCCCTTAATCGCCAGCCAGCCTCTCCGGTTTCTGCCCGTACCGTGGGTCACTTAAC
>NZ_LXEU01000099.1 GCF_001654985.1 Kluyvera georgiana ATCC 51603 | reverse complement strand
GTTCTGCCCGTACCGTGGGTCACTTAACCCCCTTAATCGCCAGCCAGCCTCTCCGGTTTCTGCCCGTACCGTGGGTCACTTAACCCCCTTAATCGCCAGCCAGCCTCTCCGGTTTCTGCCCGTACCGTGGGTCACTTAACCCCCTTAATCGCCAGCCAGCATCTCCGGGTTCTGCCCGACCCGTGGGTTACTTAACCCCCTTAATCGCCAGTCAGTCTCTCCGGGTTCTGCCCGCCCCGTGGATTACTTAACCCCCTTAATCGCCAGAAGAGAAAGATGATGTGTCATTGAACTGCATTTCGAGATCGCAAAATGAAGAAAAAACAAAATAGAATGTTAGCGTCTCAATCTGATTGCCGTTACAATTATACGCATAGAGCGTCATTTTACGAATTATACGTAAAGTATACGCATATGCGTTTAAATTCATAATTCAGGTTTGAGGGTATGACGAGAATGAATCTAATAGATAAAATTGCCCTTGTCGGGCAACGCATGAAGTCCGAACAAATTTCATTGAAAGAATCGTTACTGGCTTCTTCCCGGGTATCTGTATCAGATGACAGTGTGGAGGGGGTAGATCGCCTTATCTATAACCACTGCCTGAATAAAAAAAATCTCTCCGACTTCTTTGGAAAATCTCGAGTTACCTTCAATAAAATTCTCGCTGATCTCGAAGAAAAAAGGCTGGTGGGTCAACCTATTTATCAGAACAAAAACCACCTTTATACCCGCTGGGATGTCCAGAATATTATGGATGCCCTGGGTTATCCGCGCTATAGAGATTACTACCAGAGCCGAACAATCATTGTTCAGAATCATAAAGGTGGGACAGGAAAAAGCACGACCTCAGTGGCTCTGGCTGTAGCAGCAGCACTTGATCTCCAGTTGAATGCCAGAGTTTTAGTAATTGAATGGGATCCGCAAGGCTCTATTGGTAGCGGTATGATTCAAAGCGTATCTGAAGACGACGTATTCCTGACTGCAATCGACGCAATCCTGGGCGTGTATGAAGAAGGTTCTGAATATAAAAAATACCTCGACATGGGTTACTCTGAGGCTGAAATCATTGAGAATATGCCGTTCTCAACCCATCTGCCAAATCTTGATGTAATTACTGCGTTCCCAACCGATGCGAGATTCAAAGATAAATACTGGCAGTGCAGTAAAGAAGAGCGCACTCAGTTGTTGCTACGATTCAAAGAAGTGATAATGCCAGTCCTGAAAGCTAAGTATGACCTTATTATCTTCGATACCCCTCCAGAAGACTCGCCAATTATCTGGGCCGCTGATGAGGCCGCTGACGGTATTCTTGTCGCAGTTTCTCCGCGAGAATACGACTATGCATCCACAACTGATTTTATGCTGACGATCAGTGAGCGATTCCGTCAGTCTCCCAATAAAGGTGAAAATATTAAATGGTTTAAAGTACTGGCCGTTAACGTCGATGATAAAAGCCCATACGAAAAAATAGTCCTCGATAAGTTAATTCGAACCGTTCAAGACCTGTTTATGGCAACCAATATCAAAAACTCTGAAGCATTCAAAGCAGCTGCGTCACGGGGTAGGTCGGTTCTCGATATTAAGAAATCTGAAGAGTTATGTTCACCAAAGCAGCTGGATATTGCCGAAGAATCCGTAATGTCCGTATATCAACAGTTTATTAATGAGATAAAGAGTTTTTCAGCGAAGGAAGGAGTTAACGCATGAGTGATGAACAGCATATCGGAAACGATAAATCGCGTTATCTAAATACGCCAAAGCGAACCGATGTAGGCCACCGTTCCGGGTTAGCTAACCTTAAGAGTCCCCCTCGCATTAAGAAACTCTTTACCCTTCATAACGGGCGAAAACTTGAAGCTGAGCACGTCACTGTAGCAGCTGAAAATGTCGCTACTGAGACCGCCGTTCACCCAATGAACCCGCGAAATCAGGAAGCGCTTACCACAAACGCAGTACGAGATATCCTGCAACAAATTGAGTCAAGGGGTGTTGATACTGAAGGTGTTGCCGTTAAACGTGATGGCGTGTACCTGCTTATTGAAGGTAGCCGCAGACGTTTTTGCTGTATTGCGGCTCAAAAAGATCTGCCTTTATGGGTGCTACCAGATGATCTATCAGCTGAGGACATCAAGGCGATTATTACCGCTGCACAAACATCACGCCGATTCTCATACCGAGAGGTTGGGCTTCAGTATCTGGAACTAATGCAGGAAAAAGGATTCACCAAAAATGAAGAGCTTGCCCTCTTTCTTGGCATAAGCCATGTGTCAGTCTTTAAACGTATTCAGGCGGCGCGTATTGACGGTTCGTTGATAGCTCTGTTCCCGGATTATGAAGGTATACCAAACTCCTTCTACAGCCGGTTGTCCAAACTTCAGAAATACGTAGAGAGCAACCTTTTCATTCTTGCAGATGTAGTTGATAGGGTGAAAGAAGAAATTGCTAATCTGGACATCAGTGACATCCCGGAAGCGCAGAAAATTGTCATGGCGCAGATCACAAAGGCGGTTGAATTACTCGATCAAAAGCCACCTGCAAAAAGTTGGGAAACCCGTGATCTGGCTAATTTTGCTAATAAGGACAAATACGCCCGTATCAGCAAAAATGCATCGGGCCGTAAAGTTCGCTTTGAATTTAACCGAATGAGTACCGAGCTCATGGCAGAAATTGAAGCATTTATTACGGATAAACTGAGTAGCGAAAAATAACAATTCGCCATTGCTTGATTATCGAAACTGCACCTCCTGGTGCAGTTTTTTTTTGGCCGCAAACCTATTCGTCAGGAGGAGACACCGGTTGATAATAGGAAAAAAACAGCTCATGAGGTGGCTATGCTTTCGGAAAAAATTGTAACCCTGTTTTCAAATGACGCATTAAAGCGTTTCACGATTCTTGAGGCTTACGCCGAGCTAAAACGTCAGGGTACTTTTAGCGTTTTCCTTTCGTTCATCGATCCTCGTACTGATTGTCTCGTAGAGGGTAACTTTCAATTCTACCCGAACCCCGTTAAGACCTACTCAAACATGGGAGTATGCTATCTCACTGAACATCTTGGGCTAACGTTAAAAATCCCAAGCTCTATGGAATGGTGGGCTACACATGAAAAGTCAACATTTCATAACCAAGACATCACCTATCTGAAGGAGGGTGAATACGTAAAGGCAACCATTAAACTGGAAATAGGCTCGCGGATCAGAGTTCCTAATGCGTTCGAAGTTGCCCCTTCCATGTGAACTTAAGGCATATCAAAGTAAATTACTGACGAGGACGGCTATGGCACTCACGATAAAAACAGAAACACTAAAAGCTACCACAAGCCCAACATTTGAGGCTTTACGTAATCGTTATAGCCACCGTAGTTCTGACGATGAGATTGCCGTCGATCCGCTATGTTTATCTCGGGATGATCTGAATGAACTTTTACAGGCATGTCGTGGTGATGGAGAGTCAAAAAATCGACGAGCTCTTGAATCGATCATCACTGCACTGGAAGGTGATTTCGATAAGCCTGTGAGCAGTTTTCCGGCATTCGGTCGTGTGTTACTACAGTATCTGAAGTCAAATCGAATTGATGGCTGGATATACCGACGCGGTCATGACGGCAACCTGTACCCCGGTCTTGTTACAGCAATAAAAGAAGTAAAATCAGAAAAAAACTCTGACCGTCCCCCATCACTATTGTTACAAATCAGCTGGTATGGGTTCGGCGAATATTCGCACTCCAAAAAGGTTTACGGAACCCAGCTTACCGCCCTGAATTTCGAGCCTAATGAGGTGGCGCGGCGCAGTGTCGCTAAGACACTGGCCGACCGTGATATCTACCATGAAACGCATGAGCTGAAACAAGAGTACCTGGAACAACTAACGCGGTTTAAGGAAGTGGTCGACGGGCAATTTGGCAATCAGTTTAAAGCAACCGGCAGGGCTGTCAGAATGGAATCGTATAGCTACAGCGACCGGAATCTGGAAATAGCAGGGCATAAACTGATACACGATTTGCCTGATAGTGAGTGCGATGCCTACGGTGCAGAAGTGGAGTCGCCTCTTTTTGAAGATGACCAGTTTGGCCTTTTACCCGAAATTCCTGTGCAGCGTTATTTTGATCTCTCGCTGCAAGACTTTATCTGGATACATGCCAATAACGTAGAACCATACAAGTATGATAAAGAACTGCCAAAAAAGATGGTTTTGCCGGAAGACCACCGTGATTTACTCGATATACTGACCACGGATATCAGCGCTTTCACCAGCGATATTGTTGAAGGGAAAAGCGCGGGTAACATCATCATGTGCGTGGGCTCACCCGGACTTGGGAAGACATTAACTGCTGAAGTGTATGCAGAGGTCATTGAACGGCCCCTGTACTCAATTCATGCTGGCGCACTGGGAACCAACGCCGATGACATTGAGAAAAATCTGCGGACGATTCTGACCCGGGCTAAACGCTGGAACTGTGTCCTGCTTCTGGACGAAGCCGATGTGTTTGTCATGCAGCGTGGAGCATCACTGACTCAAAATGCCATCGTTGCGGAGTTCCTCCGTACACTGGAGTATTTCGATGGGTTGATGTTCATGACAAGCAACCGGGGTAGTGACATCGATGAGGCTATCATACCAAGATGCGCTGCAATCATTCACTATGATGTGCCGGAGAAATCAGATGCCCAAAAGATCTGGAAGATTATGGGTGAGAACTTTGGCGTGAACATTCCTGATGAACTGGTCAGATCACTTGTAAACACTTACCCAGAACTTCCACCACGTGACATCAAGATGTTGCTACGGCTCACGTTGCGAATGAGCGTGAAAGAGCAGGGGAGTGGTAGCATCCCGACACTGGATATTGTGCGGAAATGCGCGATGTTTCGTGGGATAGAACGAAAGGGAAAAGAAAAAGCCCTGTGATAACGATGCCGGGTTCGCCCGGCATACAACCTGCTGGCCCAGCCCAAAGCAATCCGAGTTCTTCAGCAAAAGCAGCAGCGTGTCGGAAATAACTGTGTTATAACAATTCAGGTGATCATGATGAGAAGTTGATAACAATGTTTAAGCTAAGTCCCATAAGAAAAAAAACAAACAAGCTGCATAAACTCCTTAATAACGGCTATCGTTTCGTAATCATGCATGAAGATGAAATTATTGAACCCTTCCGCTACGAAATAGAAGCCAGACGAAAACTATTCTTTGGCAGAAAACTCCTTTCTATTTCCGACCTCATCGACTCAATAAACGATAGTGTAAAAACCCAAGCAAAACGCGCCCCTTAACTATTCGTCACCTGAATAACTCCAGCTATGATAAACATTATTATCAAGCTTAAAGGTGATACTTATGAAACCGTTTGGGATTTTCTATTCAGTAGAAGGCTGCACTTGTTCACTGTGCCGCTCGCGTGGCTATCGTAAAAACAATGCATACGATAGATCTCTTCGTGTAAGCAAACACCGCGCCCGTCAGCAGGCCAAGCGTGAAATCCGCTCCGCCGTATTCAGCATCGACAATTAAGAAAGGTTGGTAATG
>NZ_LXEU01000098.1 GCF_001654985.1 Kluyvera georgiana ATCC 51603 | reverse complement strand
TGACCTTATCCTGATATTTAATTAAAGGTTTTCGACTGTTTAATTTCGCCAGCTGATTGGCCCGATAGATAATGGTTCTACGGACAGCAATCTTTTATATAGGTGTAAAATGAAAACGATACTCTCAGCTTTATTATTCGTTGTTTCATGGAATGCACTGGCACAGGATGAGGGAAATAGTGGTGATAAAAAGCAACAGGCAACGGCAACTATTCAAATTTCGATTACAATTTTACCCGAACCGGTAAAACCAAAGATCACCAAAGAACAGGTGAGTGATACGCTAACCGTCATTTCTTATGAATGGTAGCATCCAGACAACCAACGGTTAAGCCTGCTCCAGCAAAGAAAAGTATCTTTCTGAACATCACTTCGTCACCCGAATGCCTCGTGATTTAATAAGTAAACAAACCGGACAATATTCACGAGGTGTTTTATGACAAATGAAACTCAGAACAACGCATCCGCACCTGAAGAGTTAATCACGCGTATATCGCAGGTCATTAAACGCAAGGATGGATCTGAAGTGAAAATTACTGCTCAGGCTGCGTTCGGTGCAGGGTTAACTCGCTCTATCGATGTATATGTTCTTCGTCGGGATAATGCTGATTCAAACTGGCAAGGTTGCAGTAATCGACCAAAAGCAGGATGGCGGAATATGTCTGTAGATGAATATATCCGTGAAGGGCGCTCTGAAATGCTTAAGGCAGTTACGCCGGGAGAAATTCTAAAGCTCACAAATGCCATTGGCAAACCAATGAGTTGTCTTGATCAATTATTTCCATCCCCGATTACTAAATAAATCATTAAATAATACCGCTGGCCTTATTCGTCAGCTGGTACGCCCGTGTTTAAATAAATATACAAAACGAATAAATAAACAGGTGAACCATGCAACAGGTAATCGACTTTGGCACATCAGAACCGACCCTTGCCCCAATCCTTACCGGGGATAAATGGGATACGGTTTGGCAAACACTGGCTAATGACGAAGACCTGAATTATGTCGATGCCAGCACTGGCACGAGCATGGCCAATCTTATCACCACCGGCACAAACGCCATTTATAAAGCGCTTACTGACGGCTGGACTATGAGCCTGGCGTATTCATCAGGAAAGGACTCTGAGTGCGTTCTGCACCTCTTCCTGATGGCGCTGGTAAGGGCTACCCGCAATGGCACAAACATCAGCCAGCATCACTATGTGATCCACACCGACACGGGCATCGAGAATCCAGCCGTCCGCTGGCTGGCAGACACAAAACTCGCCGAACTTGAGGCATTCGTTGAAAAGCACCAGTTACCGCTGAGCATTGTAATTGGTAAGCCTGGACTGACATCTGGGTGGACTGGCCGCATCCTTTCAGGGCGAGGATTGCCAACATTTTCAAATAGTTCCGCCAGACAGTGCTCGATCGACTTGAAGGTCGATCCTGCACGTCGGGCCCGTGCCGAGTACATGCGAGGACTGCCTAAAGCCGTTCGTCAGCGCGTTTGTCTGCTGCTGGGTTCCCGTGATGCAGAGAGCACAACCCGTGCCATGAACATCGAAAAAAAAGGCGGGAGCGCTGAAGACGTTAAACAGACAAAAGAGGGCGGTGAGCTCTATCCGATCCGTCACTGGCATCAGGGGAACGTATGGGAATTCCTGCTATCGTCCGGGGATGAGGCTCGTTTTGCGTTACCCAGTTACCTGCCTAACAATAATGAAACTGCTGAGCTCTACAAAGAGGCTACGGGCGAATGTGTCTGGACGGGTTCTGAAAAAGCAAAAAGCGCCTGTGGTTCACGATTTGGCTGTTACCTTTGCCAGGCTGTAGGGCTCGACCGCTCTATGGAAAACCTGCTGAATGCCGACCCGGAGAAATATGGCTATATGGCTATCCTGAACCGGCTTCAGCGTTTCATTGCCAAACGCCGTTATGCCTGGGAAGACCGCCATCCAGTGGGCCGCACGGTATACGAAGGTGGGTATATTAAGATCCAGCCAGATGTATACTCGCCGAAATTCCTGGAACGTCTGTTACACATCTGCTGTAGCGCCGACTACGTAGAGCAGCAACGCGCCGATGACGTTGCCGAGAAACTCGCTTACGGCTTGCTGGAAGACAATGCGCATAACCGTCGCATGTCCCGGCCTCAGTTCCGCATCGTCAGCGAAGAAGCCGTTGTGCATGTCGATTTCATGTGGGCTTTCCATCATTTCAATGACAAGCCTTTTAGGGCACTGGAGATCTACCACCGCGTCTGGGCCCACGGCGAGCTGGATCTGTTGACTGATGAACCGACGATGCCTGTAGTCCCTCAGTCCCCAATCCCTAAAGCAGTCTGGCTGAAGGTGGGGAAATTTGGCGATGACTCACTATTTGATGGGCTGGCTGATCCTGTTGCGGAAATGACCTATTTCGACGGCGGAGATGACGAACGCGCCGCACGTGTCATCAAGACAAGAGACGGCCACCGTCGTGTTGTCAGTTTCAGCGAAGATAACGAAGTTACCGTAGATGAAGAGTCTGCAAGCTTTGTGTTATGGGTGGAATACCCACGCCTTAAATCTGCTATTGAGAGCGGGGCGTACACCGCTGGGAGCGCGGCGCAGTTCTACCTGCGTTTCGGCACGGTATCTCTGTGCAAAGGTAAGTCAGCCTTGTATCACAAAATGATGCAGCGTGGTCAAACCTACCATCGACTCGGCCTGACCGGATTCCAGTCGATGGAAGGGATCACAGCTCGAAAAGACCTTCGCATCCTCTCGACCGAGAAATACCAGCATGTTCTGAAAAGAACGCTGGAGGCCCGGATCATTCGTTTTAAATGGTGGGCTAACCTCGCTTTCACCATCCAGTACCACATGACCCGCATGACAGAATTTGGGTTCTGGCTGCATCGCGTCTTACGCCAGGAAAGCCATAACGAGCTTATGGACGAGAAAACGCTGTGCAAAAACAGCCTGGAAACTGTCCTGATCAACCAGACCAATGCCTGGTGTCTTGTGATGAGTGACGTGGGCAACAAACCTGATACATCAAATGCGCTGCGCCGCTACTGGAGACAGGAGCGGGCCCGAGCTTTCGCGCACTGTGCTTCAGTACCGGAAGTCCTTAAATCGCTGGTGGCTCGTGAGATGTTCAATATTTATCGACGTGCGCTTTATGAACTCAATAGCCATAAAGAGTTGAGCCTTGGCCTGATACACATACAGGAACTGGCAACTCAGAACGCGGACGCGTTACGGATCCATATCAAAATAATGATGCGGTTAATCAGGCTGTGGCAATTGTCAGGTTTAACAAGCATTGGTCAGAGTGAATTTTGTGAGGCGGCTTAACTGCCTGGAATAAAGGGAAAATAATGAAAATCATGCTTTCACTAGGCTCTGTTGCTATTACGACAGTAGCATCTATGTTGTTGCTGTGCAGCCAGGCTAATGGCAGCAACGGGAACAGGCCTTTACGGATCAACGAACCTGTTCAGATTACTATCGAACAAGTGATGTATCGCATTGCAAATGGTAACCAGAATATCGGCATGAAAATGCGTGAAAACCCAGTGCTGTTTTCGGGTCATGCCGGAATCAGTGTAGAGCTAAGTGATTTTCCGCCCGGGTCAAAATCCGCGCCCGTACCCGGAACTACCGTAATGCTGCGTACCGCTTTGTCTGGTCAGACAGAGGCCTGTTATCAGCAGCACTGCTACTCAGCCGAAGTGACCACGTACAACGAATAGAGGTCTTGCTATGGCAGACAGAACTGATGGAATGAAAGGAAGAGCACTGATTAGGCAGTTGTCCGGTATGCCACCCGGCGTTAACCCATTAAACGTTCCTCAGCCGCTTAAGCGAACCGTGTGCCTGGCAAAAGGCATAGTGGATACATGGGATAGTTTTCCATCCGAAAACAACCTTGCAATCGCCCTGGAAAACGCCGCTGCAATATCACGGCTGGCGATAAGCCTCCTGCAAGAACGGGAAGTACTGTACCGGCAGCTGGCATCTCTTGGAGTAGAACCAGAGAAAATGAAACAATCCGTCGAAGCCATCCCGATGGAAACGCTTTTAAAAAGCCTTCCAATGAGGAAAAAGTAACTTTCTAGCGTTTTTTGTTTCCGCTGTAAGAAGACACCTTTTTTGGTGCTCAATAGCAGTATTTTTTTAACAGATAAACTAAACGAATTCAATATTTCTTAAATTCAAGCACATTTTGTCTTCTTTTAAATTTCGTCGTAGGTTTAATGCAGTTAATAATGTTACTCACGGATTAATTTTTAAAAAATACAGAGCCTAATCAGGCTATACGGGTTTTGTAATTGCTATCATTAAAGTCACGAGGAAAACCATGAGTGCATACGTCGAGCAGGTATTTAATGATGTTGAAAAAATGCGTGGCAAAGTTCTGGCCGACCGATTCCGCATGGTATTCAAAAAAATCCAGCTTGTGAAGAACGACGACTCAGACGAGGCCTACAACCTGAAGCAACAGGAAAACCTAGCCGCTGTCACTGAACTTCAGAATGCTGGTGGTTTCATTGATTGGGACATCAAGGTCACTAAGTATAGCAACACATCCACTCAGGTTGAGTTGCGGCATAAGGTAGATGGTGTGCTGGTATGGCGCGATTTTACCTTCGTAAGCGATTTTGTATTCGAACTCGCTAAAAACGTTGTCTATTCAAAAGAGACGGTCTGAATTCAATTATTGCATTAATAACCGGTGGAAAAATGGAGCAACTGACACCTGCAAAACTCGACTCGATGATTACTGAGACTACAACTGAACTGCTATATGCGCAGAGGGCACTTATCAGCCCAAGCCGAGCTGATGCGATGGAAAAGAAAGCGTCTCAATTACTCAGCATATTATTGGAGTTAAAGGAACTAAGAAATAAAAGCCCACAAAAAATCATACTGCCACCCCCTGCATGTTGCTTTGCAGATCATAGTTATCCTGCATATTCCAGAGACCAAGTTATTGCAATACTTGATTCTCTTGGACATAAAATTATTGAAAAGGAAAATTAATGCGCCAGACAAAAATCGTAAATATATTCTATGCCAGTGCTGAAGAGCTTCAGCTAGGCATTAACGAGATAGATACTGAGATTACGACCGCTTTGCAGAACGGCAATATGGAAGCCGTCAAAAAAGCAACGTTACTTAAAAACACCATGATTAGTCTGCTGGACAACAAACAGAAGGGCGAGCTGGTTCAAGAAACGTGTACGTCAGGCGAAAAGGCTGATTCATCGGTAGAAATAACGGACGCAATGGCCTACGCGTTCCACGCGGCATCTGGTGAGGGTGCAATTGGTTCCGATGATGTTGAAGAGATAAAGCGTGGTCTGCGGGTAGTTATCAATGAGTGTGGCCTCACAAATCACCTCGTAAAGATCCCTGCTGGTTTACACGATGCAACAGCTCAGCTTGTAGTTAACTTCGCCTCTGAGATGGCGGGTAAGCTTTACCGGGCCCAGGAGAAGTATGGTCGTGGGGCTGAATGGGCAAAATCTGACTGGAAGGATGAATGCCTCAAAGAGCTCCACCGACACCTTTCAAAAGGTGATCCACGTGATGTAGCAGCCTACTGCATGTTTTCGTGGCATCACGGTTGGCTGACCCACAGCGAACAACCTGCTATAGCGGGGCTCAGCGAAAGAGTTCTGTTCGATAGCTTTATGAAAGATGATTACTCACCTGATTCAAGTGGTTCAGTATCAGAGGAAGAAGAAAGGGTCTTTCTTGAGGTGCTCTTTCACATATGGCAAGGCCGGGCCGCAGTTCAGAATGGATTAACTCAACAGGAAATGGATATCGTAATGAAGTACCGGGAACAAAATCAGAAATAACATTACTGCGTTCTGACAACCAGTAAATTAACTCGATGCGGTATTTCAGAAAGGAAAAATTATGATCGTTCTCAAATACCCTCCTTACCCATCGCCCTTCTGGTTCCGGGGGGAAAAAGATAAAACGGGTGTGGTTACCGAGGTTGGAACAGTTTATGTGGAAGCAACAAAGGATAACCTGCTGCTGGTGGAGGGCACACTCCCTCCGGTAGGTGCGACTTTGTTTCTTACACCTGACCGGTTCGATATTAAAGCTGAAACTGAGATTGATAGCCGGGCCCGACGAGAGGAACAGGCCAGACAACGTCTGACACGGCAAGAAGAAGAACGACAGCAAAAGGCCGCTCTCGATATGAAGCTGATGCAACAGGCGCAAGAGCGAAACGCTCGTTTGTATCTTCCGGTACGATGGACAAGCGGATTCAAATCGGTGATTTCCGGGCTGACGGAAAACAGTAGCGGTAACGGTATAAACCGGCGAACTGTGATTCACGTGCTTTTACTTGAGGACATACGTGATGGGCGCCTGGTCAGAAATGAAGGGGATTTTCTTTGCACCGCCGCAGGTGGAAGTAACGGCAAGCTTTGGGTTAACCCAGCCACCCATAGTGATGGTGAGTACGGGCCTTACGTATGTGAAATAACGTGTAAGCAGTGTATTAAGGCTGCTCTACGTTGGCAGGATAAAAATAAGGCCGTCCCACCGGAATGTGTTCCGTAGGTATCAGGCGAACCGATCACCACGCTATAGAGAGAGGGGACAGTGAACATGCAAGTTGCTAAAAACAAGTACGCCGTTCTGGACAGTGCGATCATGAAAATACTCGGCAAAGAGCCGGTTCCATTTTCACTGATTATGCTTCCAGACGTAGCTGGTGAGTGTTCCCGACTCGCTGATGAGGAGAGGAATAAGCCGATGCCATTCCGCATTCTTGACCGGCGGTTACAGGCGCTAAGAAAGGCTGGCAAAATTCAGTTCGAGACCGGAAAAGGCTGGGTAAACCCTCTTTCCTGACCACCCGCAATTCGTACTGCATCTTCCTTTTCGTAAAAGGCAACTCTTCGTTGCCTTTCATCCCCCAGAGCTATTCGTCACCTGCCCCCCCAACGATAAAATCAAAGTATCACAAACAATATGTCCCCCATTTAAGCCATTAGAAACACCATGTCCTAGTACAATAGCGGCAACATGGCTAAAGCCGGGGGAAGGAGATCATAATGACGGGTATCGTGCGCATTGAACAACCGGTAGAGCGAATTGAACGTTTCCATTCTCTTCAAGGCGGTCAGTACTGGCGGGCAAATGAAGCCATTGCTGAAGAGAACATTGCCGCTTCCGAAGTACTGCTGATTGAATCGCTGCGTTGGGTCGACAACAAACTGCATACGGTCATTCTGCGCACCCACCCATCAAAACATGGCCAACACATTCGGTTTGAATATACCGATGAATCTGGCCGCACTTGTGGCACTACCCGTAGCTTCACTCAGCACCGCTTTTTGTTTGATGACTTCGTTAACAAATTCACCTTTGCTGCTGACTCGAAAGAAGTCCGCGAAAGTGAAGTGCAGGCCTGCCAGCAGTTGGCTCAGAAGCTGACCGTTGAACTTTCCGAGGCGATGACAAACCCTGAACGCATGAAAGAGATCATTGCGGAACGCCTTGAAAAAGAGCAGACAGAAAAAAGCGAGAACAAACTCAATACTCTACCCGCGACGATTGACCAGTACACAAACCTCGCCACCGGCCCGTTAGAAAATGCGCTGACATCCGGTGTCAATGAGGAAAGCATTAAGGGAATGATGGAAGCGGCTCGGCATGGACATAAACTGGCCGTCATACAATCTGAATGGCTACAAGGTAAGAATAACGAAATTACCAGGGCCGTTCAGGCCGTCGTACCCTATTACCAGGAAATGGCTGCGGCGCAGCTGGCCGCATTCGAAGAGAGCAGGGAGAACGTTGAATCGCTGATGAAAGGGATTGCGTCTCTGGATCTTTTCATCGGCAAAGATGTTGTCGTCAACACGATAATCAAAGGCAATTCAGCCCCGAGCGACATTCCTCTGACATTTGTCCAGAAAAAGCTACTGATGGATGAGGAGCTCGCTGTCTATCTGGATCTGGGAGACTGGTTCGATTTCACCAAAGCAGATTTATTCGACCAGGCACTGCAAAAACACCCGGGCCTAATCGAGCAGATTTTCCCGACCCAACGTTGCGTACTGGTTATGGCCGTCACCAGACGGCACGTCAATTATCAGGATCCGTGGGAGGCTGCGGCCAAAGACTTTCAAAACAGATGTGTCTTCCTGCTGGTACGAGACGGCGAAAATATTTACCAGGTATGCAGCCCGGTTGAATCTCATCTGGGCGCTCATACGCTGTTCCCTGAACGTGACGAGCAGGACGCGCTTTTTCGCGGTTTTGACGGTTCTCGCATCACCTTCCGCGATGTAGCTTACACTGACCGGCTGCGGGCGCATGAAAAGATGGCGCTGCACTATAAACGTTTCCTGATCCTTTGCTGCGGGCTCGACCAGCGTGAGCGCCTGTTTGGCGAATTCTATGATCGCAGTAGTAACATTAATTTCATCTCGATGGACTTCCAGGAGAAATATTGCCGCTTTATTCATGACGCAGATGGAACCGGTCTGTTGAGTGACCCGGAGGCCGATACCAGACCATCGCTGGAGTCCTACATTAAGCAGGCGAACCAGCACCTGCGTTCTGGTTCACGCGTCTTTTGTGAGTGGAGACAGGTCGTTAATCCGGTTACCGCACCCGGGGCAGCTAAGGATGATTCAGGTAACGGCTACCGGGGACATTCATTCACGGTTGATTTCGTTAAAAGCCGTAGTACCAGCGTGGCATACCAGAAGAATGAAGAGATCTACGTTGATGTGCCAGTCGTTCAGCACACCTACAGCCGTAATGCGAAGTCAGACAAACGAGAATTCAATGCCAAGGTATGCCTCTCAAAATTCAGAACCTCTGATAGCCTTGGCTATCTTTGCCTGGACACGGTGAAATCCGCCGATCTCGAATATTACATTCACAACCGGCGTATCCGGGCTAACCATCTTTATTACATCCGGCTCTTCAAAGAACTTGCGGCACTGCTGAAGCTGGAAGAAACGCATGAAGAACAATACCGAAGCAAAATGCTGGCGGCTTTAAACGCCGGGAACATCGGTGACGAAAATGACCGGGTTGCGGCTGTAGATAAAACGATTCAGACGTGGCGCTGCGCAAACCGAGGTGCATCCCTCCAAAGTGGTCTGGAAGATGAGAAGCAATGGAAAGCGCTCCTTGCCATGATGGATTTAATTGCATGGCGAGGTCATGCAAGCATCCCGCAAATTGAATGCTACTGTGAGCAACTTGGAAACTCTCCTCTACGGCTTGTGGTAATGCCAAACGGCAAACTGGGCCTGTATGTAGCCCCACGAGCTGAAGAACGAAACGATGCAGCTGAGAAACACAAATGGGCTATACGTGTGGTATTGAGTCTGACGCGTACCGGTGTGAAAGAGGTATCTCGCTCATGGGCTCTGGTTAACGAACTGAGCGTATCTGAATGCACCCTCAAAGAATGGCCGCTGGTGGATGAGTGGAAAGGGTTAAAGTCTGTATTTGAAAGCTACGACCGGAAACTTAAAGCTCTGGCAGACATTGAACTGGGCCGTGAGACTCTCAAGCGTCTGAATCCCAGCAACCAGGAAGGTCTGAGCGAGCTGGCAGAATTGTGGATTAATGCTTTTGAAGAAATGAACTTCTACCGACCGACTGGCGGGATCGTTCAAAAGCCAGTAATGATGATCCCGATTGGTCTTATTGTCGACCGTGAGGAGTGGTCATACTTATATCTTGGTACACGCGGCTCTGCGGTCGAGTATATCTATCAGAATCTGAATGATAAGGCACTCAAGGCCCGGGTAGCCCACCGTCTGATTTCAAATTACGAGGTCAAAGAGGGTAAGCTCGATAATCTTGCCAATAAGAAAACAAGTCTGGGTCTCTTTTGCACAAAACAGCGCCCGGACATGGCCCCTTTTAGCGCAGACCGAAACATAGAGACATATGGGCCTGATTTCGGCGTTAACCATGCTGTGCTTACGCATATGGTATCGTTTAAATCGCAGATAGCGCTGATTCAGCAAGAGGCAGATCGCGGCTTACACCGTCGCTTCACGATAGCCAGCAACCTGGTCAGTTCAGCCGGGGAGTTGCTTATCGATCAACTGCTCGGCGATGCGGCGCGAGATGCAGATGAGCCGGTAGATATTCTTGAGGTGGTTATTAACCCAGCGCCAACCGGTGAACCAGGGGCGAAGCTGAAGAAGAATGGTGAGACATTCTGGCATAAGCACTGGTGTGATTTGTGTAAGCCAGGAACCGAAGAAAGCCTGGCACTCTCCCACATTCACGCGCCGGATCACGTCATTACGCGGACTTCGTTCAGTTCCAAGGAGGATGCCATCCTCTTCGTACTCAAGACGATGCCGCAGGCCAGAAAATACGAAAAGGATTTCTTCCGCGACAATGATTTCGATGTACCTGATGGGATTATTGAACGGTGGATAGACCGTTAATCATATGCAGTATGAATAAAAAAAAGCCCGCTTTAGTCGTTGCAAGCGGGCTTTTTATTTCTTCGCGTTACAGCTGTGGCATCAATTACAAAACGGAACGGCTTGGTGCCGGGGCGAAGAACGGAGAAAGGGATAGGCACGAGGTGGTGATAATGTTGCTATTCATATGGGGTATGAATAAGAAACAGCCCACTTGCGAGTACTAAGTGGGCCATTGAGGGTCAGGCATAAGACTCAGACAGAGCAGTAGCGGCTTCAAGCGCCGGTTCAAGCGACAGGCTGTTATCGCTGATAACATTCCATCCCTCATTGCCGTAAACAAAATGGACGTAACCTGCACGTTCAGTTTCTTCAGGGCGATAAGCATAGAAGTAGTCTTCATCAGTAGAGAACATGGCTTCAACAATACGTTCTACGTTCGTAGAGCGCTTCAGCACAATCTCTTCTGAGTCGAATACCGAGATGCTATATCCTGCTTCAATCAACCCGGTTGCTGCTGCCCGGGCAATTTCCTGCTCAATACGTTGCCGCTGATCTACGTTCATGCCTGCTGCTCCTCGATGGGAAGTGAAGTCGAACACACGAGAAAGCATGAACTATAGTTCACATTTAATCAATAAAAAAGGGAACTATACTTCACTTATTCTTGGTTTTTTTTAATACTGGTAGTCCTGCAAGCGCATCGTTCCAATGCTGCTCGCGTTCCTCATTACCTGAAATATTACTTATCCATCTTTCGGACTTGCCCCAGCGCTGTGCCAGCGCCTGCCGCGTCCAGCCTTTGCGTTTCATCTCTGCTTTAAATTCATCGCTGGTGGGTTTGTACATAGGTTAATCCACGTGAACTATAATTCACCTGATAGTACGGTAAGGCTGGTTAAGTAACAACGGGATATCGACGGTCATCTTCCGTTCCCGCACACGGGCCAGTGCTCCTGGCTATACTGAGTCAAAAATGCGGAGGACACATTATGTTTGAACGTATAAGCAGGTTTTTCGCTGGCGCAACAAAACAGGAGAGGGCGGAACCGTCAGTCTCTATACCTGAACCTGTTACTCTTGAGGGTGATAACGCGCCATCAGCTATCGAACATGACAGAAAAATAGTCCATGACAGCAGGGTATTTATACATAGGTCTTTAGGCTTTATACTTATGGTATATTCTCCCGAATTATTCAGAAAAGCCATTAATCATGACATATGTCTTGGCTATATATATGGTTATATCATAGCGGCAATAGGTGACGACGAAGAGTTATGTAAAGCATCGGAAAATCGTCGATGGGATGTTGTCGCTGCCTATTATCGAAGTTTATTGGATTATTCAGCTGAAGCTTACTATGAGAAAACTGTAAACGCGATGGATAATTACCACTTCAAACAAGCAAGAAATGTAAGCGTAATGGATTATCACAAAAACAAAATCAATCCTGATGGCGATAATCATCATTTGCGTTTTCTAATGACCGAAATAATTGAAGATAGGGTTGAATAAATACACGTTTCGTCACATGAACGACCTATGGTTTACTGAATATAACGACAACGAACCATAGGCCAGAAAAAATGACACTTCAAAAAGCCAACGAAAAACGTATTGAAAACTTCCTAGCCAAACAAATTCGTCATAACGGTAAGATTTTATCAATGCGTGAATTTATGGATTCACTCATTGCTGACGGCTATAGCCCACGTGCAAAAGCGGAACAGAAAGTAGGACACCCCAGCAGCCGTCAAACCTTTCGCTGGAACAACGAGCAGCAAAGGGAGCACCAGATTAAGCGAGCTCTGGGGGGTACTGTTCTGAAATATTCAATGGTGTCATCTGACGGCTCATTTTATGACATTGAAAAAATTGCCTATGATTACGTCATTGAAAAAATGGGCGGGGTTAACGTTAAGCCGGAAACGATGTGTTTTGCGATTTTCAACAGCCCTTCATCATTGCGGGGCGGGAAGAGAGAGCGCTGTGTAGCTGTCTATAGCCGCACTGTGGCAACAGAGGAACAACGGGTCAGGAGCATGTTATCTACTGACTTCACGCATTATGATCTGGTCTGGTTCGGTGAAGCCACTTCCCAGAAGGAAGCGCTGGAACTAGCCGAGGGATAATATCAATTAGCCACCAAGGAAATAACCGGGGTGGCTTTTTTGTTTTAAACGATTAAAAATAAGCCAAATCACTTCGTCACAAGCATGTGGGTGGTAATATAGACATATAGGCAATCACATTCAACTGGAGGCTAATATGTCAGATTTAATTGCAGCAAGATATGATGAAGTATCAGCTTCCGAGTTTGAAGATGATATGGTTGTCATTGTCATTACCGATGAACAGAGTGAAGATATTGAGGTTATTTCAGACCTTGATGATCTTTTCGTTAATACTGAGGTTGTGGTTATTGATGGTGACGCTTTAGAAGTCGACTATGATAACGCTGGATATTTTTCATCAGAGAATAGCTATGAAGTTTCAGTAGACGATATGTTATTCGACAATACCGTTGGTGAGCAACTTATGGATTGTGGTTTTTTCGGCACTCAAAGCTAATAGATACTCGTTATTTATTATCGCGTCCCAATCGTCATGCAGGTGTGGTTATTTATTTACTGAAAAGCCATGTTTTAAATAACAGGCAACGATAATCTAACAGGAGCGGCTATGAAACTCGAAAACATTAACAAAGAGCAGCAGCTCTATGTTCTTAAATGTGGCTCTATTCTATCAAGCTACGGATTTGATCTCCTGCATACAAAAGCAACCGCCGTAGCTGACTGGATGGACGTTGAAGCACCAGTAGCTGCACTGGGTACAGAAGAACATTTTGAACAATGTGCAGAACTCATGCGGCGCGGGCAGGTATATGCTAACGCTTCCCGGAAATGCTGCCCCGGTAATCTTTCCCCCCAACTAATTGGGCTTGAAGGTTGTCGTGTTAGAGTCACTACCGATGACGGTGAGGAACGCTGTTTCTGGGTTGCAAAAACGACCGGATGGATGCCGGGTCACCTCGAAGTTCCACGCTCGAATACGGCTTATGGCCACCCTGCACAAGCGCATTACAAGTCAGTTCAGACTATTCGATAAGTCACCGGTGCTCCGATTTCGACATGATGCATACCAACCAGACTCACTACTGTTGTCATCGACAAGAATGACAACAGTAGTGAGTATCTATGGCTTATCCTCGGAAAACAGCCCATTATTCATGCCTCCCTCTTCCGGTATGGCATAGCTCACATGGCTTCAGATAAAAATCAAACCGATAAACTCGCCCGCGATATTAAAGACAAGGTTCTCGCCAGGCCTGCTGGCTCATCAGGAGAACCAGTGGAGTACCGGAGTGTCCATGAATTTATGACACTAACCCGCACGGGAACCCCTGCTGATGCCCGCCAGTTCCGGCTGGCTGTTAAAGCTAAGGGAATAGCTATCTGGCCTGATGATGACCCACGCGTAGGGCAGCAATTTGCACGTGACGGCATTCGCTGGGAAGTTCGTCTGAAGACCTTCCGGCCTGAGAGTCAGGATTCATTTGACGATGACCTGGATGAGAAAGTCTCACCAAAACGCTTTGGATATCGCCGGTACGGTGCGATGTCCCGTCCTGATCAGAAGAAATTCAGCGACAGGGTATACTTCAACTGCATGGAGCGGTGTGTCGTCACCGGTGTGAAGACAAAATGCAGGGGAGAAGCAGCACATCTGATTGAGCATCATAAAGCGGGCTCTGACCACTGGAGTAATGGCCTGTGGCTTCGGGCAGACATACATCGGTTATACGACAACGGCCTGTGTGTGATTAATCCCAGCACCCTGACAATCCATTTCCACCCCACTATCCTGGCTAAGGATGACGATCTCATCGCGTATGAAGCTCGGCCAATATTACCGACAAGAAAACCTGTAAACCCTGCCTGGTTAAAATCCCGGTGGGATGAACTTACCTGGCCGAAGTAAGCATCGTGTCTGACAACGGTAGTGAGGCCTAATCATTACCGTTGTCGTAGCAAACGGGCTTCAATGCTTGGCTCATTATCGTTGTCACCAGTCTGGTCAGCTCATAACTATTGCCATCGGCACTGAGATGCCGTCCTGCGCATCGAACTCACATCCATTGTCACTCGATTTTTGAATCTGCCGGGAGTGTAACCAGTGACAATGGTAATGATCACCTTCACATAATTAACGAACCGTTACTACTGGTAAGAGGGTGCATGGTCGACAACGGTAATGACAATTAAGGAAAGTACCTTTCTGTAATGACAACGGTAGTGACTTAATGGTTAACCCTTGTCTGGTTACCGGCAATCAAGTACAGGAACTATGACAATGGTAGTGAGTCATTACCATTGTTATGGCTCATCATACTATCCCTATATACAGCAAGTAGACGGCGTTGCTCACTACCATCGTCATTGGTTGCATGGGTAGCAGAATGTTAGATGACAACAGTAGTGATTCTGGTGCTTCACCATCCGCCTGGTGACAACGGTAATGAGTGATCGAGATCACTATCGTTGTCGCAGCGTTCGGTATGGCTACAACCGGCAAGTTGTGCCTCGACAATGGTTGTGATCCCGCACTCACTTGATTCGTCATCGCCGGAACGACCCCACTGAAATGTACTTGGAAACGATGACAATGGTAGAGACTTGAAAAAATCACATCCATTGTCATTGACCAATCAGGTTAGCTACGACAGCGGTTGGACTCATTTCCATTGTCACCGACAGGCCATGTATTCATACAACGACAACGGCAGGGAGTGACGCGGTCACTACCACGGTCATTCATCCCGCCCCTCAAGTACGAGCAGACAGTACGGCGAGTGAATCCTTACCATAGCTACCTGAAAGGCCTGATTAACCTGGAATGCATATGACAACGGTAATGACCAACAGAACTCATTTCCGTTGTCATTGTGCTGGTGGAGCAGTAAGAACTTGGTCTGAATCATGAATGACAACGGTAGTGAGTATTCTTAGTCAATACAGTGGTCATTCAAATGCGCCGGGAGCAAATGACAGCGGTAGTGAGTCAAATCACTCATTACCGTTGTCATTGTGTCATGGGAATCAGCGATAAATCCGTACTGACGATGCCGACAATGGTAGTGAGCGGTATGAGGTCTTCTCCGAGAAGCTGCTCTGGAGAGTTGTCGATGATGACAACAGCAGTGAGCTGCCAAGACTCATTGCCGATGTCATGGTGTCATGGGTATCAGCGATTTGTCTGTACCGGCGATTCCGACAATGGTAGTGAGCGGTGTAAGACCTTCCCTGAGAAGCTGGTCTGGAGAGATGTCGATGATGACAACAGTAGTGAGCTATCTAGTCTCATTACCATTGTCATGAGTGGTCACCCCGCAATGACAACAGTAGTGACCGCGTCACTCAATACCGTTGTCATTAAGCTAAACAGGATTCTCTGACGATGTGCAGGGAGGGAGGGTTCCAGGCCGTCATCTGACAGCCCGGAGGGAATGCTAGCTGGCGGGATTGTTCTTTTTCTGGCTTCTAAGGCTGCGAATGTAGTGAAGTTCTTCAGCTGTTAAGTCATGGATGGTTAACGTTTCATCCCCATCAATGGGCTCATCTGGTGGGCACAATTCACCTTCCAGTGGCTCACCATTATTTTTACCCGACGTGCCATTGTTCTCCTCATCAGCATCACCCTCGCCATCACCATCAGGTGGTGGTTGGATATTGTTCAGATTCAAATCAGGATCGCGTTTGTGGATCTGGAAATAAACCTTCCCATCTTTTTTTACTTCGGTGTACTGAAGGTAACCAATGGATGCCAGCTCCTCCAATGCCTTACGTACTGTGGCGTTCTGGCTGTTGGCACGGGTCTTAAGATTTAATCGGTTCTTAAGTCTCGTTAAGGAGATCGGGATTGGATTTGGTGGAAGTGACTCAATGAACGTGTAAAGCGCCTGTGCGCTCTCTTTTTTCGCCAGTTCCTTGATAGCCTTCAGCTGCATCAAAACCTTGTGGTCGTACTGATACAACTCGAATATCTTAGGGTCTATCTGTAGCTCTACCTGATCAGAGTCCGGGTCAAGCAAGGCAGACTGCACCAGGTGCGTCGTATACACCTTTGACGAGTGGGTGCTGGTGAAGGACAACATCACGGATGCCAGCCTGCGTAACGACGCGTCGATACGCTTACGGGATGCGGTAGAGGAACGATAATTTTCAGGGTTACAGAGCTTCAGAAACTCAGTAAATTTGAGGCTGATCTTATCGTTATCAATCGGATGGTTAGCTAGCGTTCGGATGATTCCCATCCACGTTTTGAAGTCAACAGACATATCGAGGCGCTGACCCACGATCGAGATATTGGTGAAACCCTCGCTCTCCATCAAAGAAAGTGTCTGTAGTTCTTTCGTGGCATCAAAGCCAACAGTTTTGTATTCACGACTCTGACGGCCAACGCTTTTTGGTGATGGCACAAACAACCCAAGGCGCATGAGCGCGATAGACTGAACCGTCCTGCTGCTATTAGGACGTAAAATAATTTCTTTACCTGTCTCTCTCTCTGTTACAGAGAAAGCCCTGGTAACCATCTGGCCTTGCTGCTCAGAATCTTTCTCATTGGTCATAGTGGTTTATCGACTGTATTAATCAACAGATTATTGAATACTATCGCCCAAAGCCCTCAGTGTCACTTAAGGGATCTCTGCGACGATCTCAGATTGTGCATAAGTCCAGGCTAAAAAAACGCCACGACTAAATATAAAACTCTGAAATTCACATAAAAACAAATACATACGTAGTTTATCAACAAAGGAGCAATTCCGGTGAAAAAGATCCTTTAAAAAATCACTACCATTGTCGCCGCAATCACTACCGTTGTCAAAAAACTCACTACTACCGTTAAAAAACTCACTACCAATGTCAAAATAATCACTACCGTTGTCACCGATTGGCTTCCAGGCCTTGTGCCGTCTGGCTTCCGAGCTGCGGGGATCTCTTGTGATCTATGGGAACTCGTAAGGTACTAATTATTGGAACTACCTTGTGGAAAATGGGGATAAATTCTCTCTTCGAGTTAAATCAACATCGAATAGCTAAATTGTCGAAAATATGTACGGGCATGAAAGGAAAATGCGTATAGAAAACAGTGGATAAGATTTTAATAATTTTGTTTCATCATACAGGTGATAGATGGTATCTATATGAATTATAATAGAAATATACTCAAAACTCTTTAAGAGTTATACCTTCAGATCACACAATAAAACTCACTACCATTGTCACAAATACTCACTACTAACGTCGAAATAGTCACTACCAATGTCATTTTAATCATTACCAATGTCAAAAAAGTCATTACCATTGTCATAAAATGCCCTTGAGCCCAGTAACCATGCGGCTTGCAGCGTACAGGGATCTCTTTTGTACTCCGTTGCACCTTTGGGATCTCTTTATTGGAACTGTCCTGTGGAAAAGTATCTTTTTTGCCTTCGTCAGCTACTGACTCGGTGCTTTACTGATTGTGTAAACAAAACGATAAGAGGCACTCACATGTACGCAACTGCAAAAGAAATTATCGCAAAGCTGCAAAAAATGAACCCTGACGAAAAGGTGCTAGTCCGTGTCTGGTACAAGTCTGATGTTCAGGAGTTAGCAATAGACCGAAACATGCCGCAGGTTTCAGCTAGCGAAGCTGAGTCGACCTTAGCGTTGATAGACCGAACTCACGATGGTGATATCGGTATCAACTGGGATGTTGTTCAGAGTGGTATTGAGACAGTTCGTAGTGGCCAAATTTAAGCAACCGAGTAACAAGGACGTGACTCAACTAATCCACATATCCACCGGGTAGATCAACAGATCGATCCAGATTAAGACCAAATAGAACCAAAAAGATCCCCGCTCCCGCAAACCCGCAGCTGGTAAGCTCTGAAGACCTGCCCCGGTGGGGTTGAGAGGGAAAAAAGTGAGCTCTGAAGGGCTGTCGGTGGGGTTAGCCTGGTAGCTGGTGGTGTTCAAAGGGAATAACGGTGGGATTGGAAGGGGAAAGGAACTTAATTATCAACATCTGCTGTGCTAATGAAAACATCAAATAAAAACATAATCATACGTAACAAATCTCAAAAATAGGTGATCGGTATTCATTTTTTGTCCACACTGGCAGCAGATCAAAAATTTGATGTCAACGACATTTATCCGATTCATCTCTGAAATAACGTATTGATTTAGTACAAATAAAAACCAATACCCGATAAATGGGGACTAAATGACCCCTATTTCTCATGATCAATAAAAATCACCGTGATACATTCGCCCGGACTGGGCATTCCAAGATACCCGGAAAATAACAATAAAACTGGGGGATCCACACGATGAACTCGAATGAAGTTCTTCTTTTCAAGGACGCTATTCCCGACTTCAATCAGCCGTCGACTGGAAAGCTGACGGTGACAAAAAATTCATCAGTACAACCTGTATCACTGCTCCGCCTGGGCGTTTTTACTCCCAGTTGCCGAACAGAGGCAACGGTCACGCTAAACGTGACGGAAGCGCTATCCAGTCTGGAAATTGCAAAACAGGAAGGGTACACGGACATAAAGATCACCGGCCCGATGCTGAATTATTTCCAGGACTTCCGGTGCTGGACAGCAATCGTCCATTCCTTCAGCGTATCGCCTGATGCGCTGAAAGGTAACCGGATTAAAATGCCCTTTAGTGAATTTGCCAAACTCTGCGGCTACCCATCAAAACGCTACAGCACGAAACTGCGCAATGAGATAGCCGATTCGTTGACGAAGATTCGCTCAAAAAGCATTCGGTTTGAGAAGAACCCGGGGATCACCAAGTTCAAAGTAGCCGGGTTGCTGAAAGAGGCGGAATTTGATGGTGAAAGTGATTACATCATCCTGGAAGCCGACGAACGACTCTGGGATTTGTACCGTTCAGATCATCTTACTCTGTTGCGGAAGAAACCCCTGGAGCTACTTACCAGGAATGAAACGGCTCAGGCGCTCTATACATTTTTTGAAGCGCTACCTCAACATCCAGCCCCGATCACCTTTGACAGACTTCGACAGCGTTTACTGCTCAATGGGCGCATTGCCGAACAGAACCGGAAAATGCGAACTGCTCTCGATGTGCTTGCCAGCATCGGTTACCTGAAATTTTACTACCTGGTGGACACCAGCGTACCCACCATTCAGATCACGGATCGGAATCCCAAACTAACAGGTTCCTGATGTTTGAAACGTCTTTTTGCCCGGTTCCGGGAATGTGCTGTCTCATTCCCACCGGTCAAAAACACTAAGTTGACGTTTCCCTCTCAAACCCACCCGTGATTTTGTAGTCGCTAAAGGATAAATAGTCCCATTTACATCTGAAAAGCTGATGGGGCGCGTCAGGCCTCTATTGAATACAACTTGTATTACCATGAAAAATAAAGAAAATAACACTCCTCTTTATAATTACTGCTGTTCGCCTAATCCCAAAAAGATACTTTTTTAATCTGCACAGTTTTTATCGCCGGTGGGAACGAGAGGGAAGGGGAAAATATACCCGGTGGGATTGAGAGGGAAGGCCTGTAGAAAACAACCCGACAATCTTTTGTCGGCTGGAATGACCAGGGTAAATTAAGTTCTGGAGGATAGTTATGACTTCGACATTTGGTAAGCAGCTGAAGCTTTATGCAGACCGGCAAACGGGCGCAAAACGTACTGCTCTTGATTTTCAATATGTGGTTTCGCCTGGTAAGGATGCGTTTCCCACGGTGAACATCACTATGGCTCCGATTGCTGATGGCGCAAAAGAAGCCCAATGGGAGCTTAAGCGCGTCATCCAGCTGAATCGCTATGAATTAACTCAATGTTGCGCGGTATTGTTCGGGCTGGAAAAGGAGATGAGGGCAAACTTTCACGGAACCGATAAAAACAAAGGTTTTACGCTCATCAACAATGGTGCATCCGGCTGCGGGATAAACTTTTCTCATGGTGGGGATATGCTGACGCATATGTTGAACCATGCCCAAAGAATGGAAGTAGGGGCATTTATTCTGAAACGGCAGGCGGATGCGTGGGATATGAGTGTCAGTGACGTTCTTGCACTTTTGCGTCAGTCCGTGGCCATCAAACGGGCATAAGATCACGAAGCAGGTTCAAGAACAGGCTTACCGTACAACAATTTTCAAATCCAAACTGACCCTACTTAACTTCAACTGGAAGGCGCTATGACAGAACATCAGCAGAATAGAAATGTTTGTGAAGTCGGGTTAGCCTGTGAAGCCATGACGATTGATCCCAAAACCATTCAGTCAGCAGTAATGCGTAAAGAAGCCACGCAAGTTGTTATTCCTCACTTTAAGGGGGTTTGTCCTGCTTTTGTCGAATGGGCTGAACAATGCTTACCTGGCGATAAACTTCCTCGTGGGAAATTTTTTAGGTCACGAGAATGGATGCGTCAGTTCACCACTTGCCAGATAAACTACAAGACAGATCATCCAGATGAAGGAAAGTATGGATGGCTTTTTGAAGGAACCAAATATTGAAAAGTTAAGGAGATATGATTAATGCTAATTTATGCCGCAGATCTGATTTTACCCTTAAAAATTCTGCTGGTGGTATTTGTCGTGACTATCATAGGCGCTACCATCGGGTTGAAATTTGTACGCTCCGAAAACAAGATCGTTTGCATGTGGCTCGTGCCAATAGGCTGTCTTGGGGGAATTTTTGCATTGATGATGTTTCCATCAATTACCACAAATGATTTGTTGCTCGGCAAGAGATGGTCGGAAGATTGTCGCGTGGTCGAAAAATACGAACGCCACGCTTTTGAAGCACCGACGAACCGGCTGATTTGTTCGGGGGTTGATGAGCATGTTAATTCAGAAAGTTATGCGGTATTAACGAAAGCTTACCGGGAGCGGGGGGGAGAACTTATTTCGGGATCCCATAGTGTTGAAAACTAGCCTTCAAATCTAATGCTACGGAGTTTGTTAGCGCCAATGATATAAGACGGTAATTCACCATTTGAATTGTCCGCTCCACCCAACATGTTGTTTCCTTGAGGTTCTCACACCAGAAAGGACATCGACATGCTGAGCAGAGAGGACTTTTACATGATAAAACAAATGCGCAAGCAGGGTGCGTACATTATCGATATTGCAACTCAGGTGGGTTGCTCTGAACGCACCGTCAGACGGTATCTTAAATACCCTGAGCCACCGGCCAGAAAGACGCGCCACAAAATGGCCAAACTGAAGCCGTTTATGGATTATATCGATACACGTCTGGCCGAAAATGTCTGGAATGGCGAGGTCATCCTCGCAGAAATCAAAGCGATGGGTTACACCGGTGGTCGCTCCATGCTGCGCTATTACATCCAGCCCAAACGCAAAATGCGTCCGTCGAAGAAAACGGTCCGCTTCGAAACCCAGCCCGCTTACCAGTTGCAGCACGACTGGGGCGAAGTTGAGGTGGAGGTCGCCGGGCAGCGATGCAAAGTTAACTTCGCGGTTAATACGCTGGGGTTCTCCCGTCGCTTCCATGTCTTCGCCGCGCCAAAGCAGGATGCGGAACACACCTATGAGTCGCTGGTTCGCACCTTCCGCTACTTTGGTGGCAGTGTGAAAACCGTGCTGGTTGATAACCAGAAAGCGGCGGTGCTGAAAAATAACAACGGGAAAGTGGTGTTCAACTCCGGGTTCCTGTTGCTGGCCGACCACTATGACTTCCTGCCGCGTGCCTGTCGTCCGCGCAGGGCCAGAACCAAAGGTAAGGTGGAGCGGATGGTGAAATATCTCAAGGAGAACTTCTTCGTCCGCTATCGCAGGTTCGACAGCTTCGCTCATGTTAACCAGCAACTGGAGCAATGGATGGCTGATGTGGCTGACAAACGGGAGCTTCGCCAGTTCAGACAGACCCCGGAACAGCGCTTCGCGCTCGAGCAGGAACATCTGCAGCCGTTGCCTGATACGGACTTCGATACCAGCTACTTCGACATCCGCCATGTCTCCTGGGACAGCTATATCGAGGTTGGCGGCAATCGCTACAGCGTTCCCGAAACGCTGTGTGGCCAGCCGGTCTCGATACGCATATCGCTGGATGATGAGTTGCGGATCTACAGTAATGAGCAGCAGGTGGCATCACACCGGCTCTGTTCAGCATCATCTGGCTGGCAAACGGTGCCGGAACATCATGCCCCGCTCTGGCAGCAGGTCAGCATGGTGGAGCATCGTCCACTGAGTGCGTATGAGGAGCTGCTGTGATGCATGAACTTGAAGCGCTGCTGAGTCGCCTGAAAATGGAGCACCTGAGTTATCACGTGGAAAGTCTGCTGGAGCAGGCAGCTAAAAAAGAGCTGAACTATCGGGAGTTCCTGTACATGGCGCTGCAGCAGGAATGGAACGGCAGGCATCAGCGCGGTATGGAGTCCCGGCTGAAGCAGGCTCGTCTGCCGTGGGTCAAAACGCTGGAGCAGTTCGACTTCAGCTTCCAGCCAGGCATCGATCGTAAGGTCGTCAGGGAGCTGGCCGGTCTGGCGTTCGTGGAACGCAGTGAGAACGTGATCCTGCTGGGTCCTCCCGGAGTGGGGAAAACCCACCTGGCTGTAGCCCTCGGCGTGAAAGCGGCGGATGCAGGTCACAGGGTGTTGTTCATGCCACTCGACAGACTGGTAGCAACGCTGATGAAAGCGAAGCTGGAAAACCGGCTGGAGCGTCAGCTACAACAGCTGAGCTATGCGCGTGTGCTAATCCTGGACGAAATAGGCTACCTGCCGATGAACAGAGAGGAAGCCAGTCTGTTCTTCCGCCTGCTGAATCGCCGGTATGAAAAAGCGAGCATAATCCTGACATCAAACAAAGGCTTCGCAGACTGGGGAGAGATGTTCGGCGATAACGTGCTGGCAACGGCGATCCTGGATCGGCTGCTGCACCACTCAACCACAGTGAATATAAAAGGAGAAAGTTACCGGTTGAAGGAAAAACGCAAAGCCGGAGTGCTGGCTAAAAACGCAACGCCAATCAGTGATGATGAAATGGCGGAAAGCGGACAACAGAAGTGATCAAATAGCGGACATTAAAAATGGCGAAAAACGGCCATAAATCTTGGCGTTGACAAGTTTTCATGAATAATAATCACAATGTTTTTCCTTGCAATGAATTGGGTATGGGTGATTCCAAATCGGAATTGGAAAGACTCCTTGAATTATGTGAATCCACTCCGCAAACAGGCGAGCCTAACCCCCAGATAGCTAATATGCAAGCATTTTGGAATCGATAACTGGTGGCTCATCTCATATCACTGGCTTCAATTTTTGCTCTCATATTCTTAATGGCCGTAAATTTTCCACACTCAACGATGCAGAGATAAAACAGCTAACATCTCTTCGCAATGAGGGGCGAAAAGACGGTTTTGTGGTCAGAATTCAACCTGTTGATGTAACCCCTGAACTTCAGCTTGAAAGGTATCTTGCGTCAAGTTGGGAAAGCGAAATCGAGATTTATAAACGCGTACCGTCGATTGTCGTGATCTGTAAAATCTCAGGTCTGTCTGCATTGGCAGGCTCGGGGAACAAAATGTTTTTAAATATGGATTACTTAAGTTGCGGAACTGAAACTGATGATCAGGATTGCCAGGATTAAGTCACTGATTGGCGGTTGCAACGAGCTTTGGGTTTGTTAGACTGGCCTGACATACCTTCCCCCATCGCGGGGTGCGTTGTCGGAGTATCAAAATATTGTTTTCCCCTATGCGGGGTTTAATTAGTGAGTAGCGACTGCCCGGGTTAGCGCCTGACCCGTGTCAGACTTCTGAAGGATATTTTGATATTAACCGTCCAGCTGGACGGTTTTTTTTCGTCTGTTTTTAATTTGGATAGTGGTATGGGTAGAAAAAAACAATCAAACCGCAGTGTATCAGCGCCAGCTGTTGATGCTGAAAAAGAAATTATCGACCCGAGATGGAACATCTTTTTCTTTGCGGCAATTGACCGACCGTGGGTGCTTAACCCGCATCTTTTTTACGCTGAACAAGCGCAGGAACGTTTGCTGTCGCAGTTCAGTGATGTGGAGATCAGGAGTGAAGCGACAAAGAAAGGCGAGTCATTTATAGAGTCAGCTGGAGACTGGTTCAATCCTGATTACCACGACGAAAGTGACGTATACGAGAATATTGAACAGATTGAAGCTTGCCACTGGGTTGCGTTGCGGGAAATGAAGGTCACGGTCACGCTTTCCCTGACCGCTGGGATGTACCACCAGTTTGACAAGGCATTACGAGATCTGCTTATCCGGGAGGCCAGAAGCTGGCGGTGGCTCGACATGGTTGTGATATCAGATTTGATCTGGAACCTCAGTTTTCCGAGGCTTATGGATTTGATGGAATGGCTGGGTATTGAAGTACGAAACATGCCATGTTTCCCGTTAATCAGTGCATGTCATCAGGTTGTCAACGTTTATAAACATGGAGATGGTGATGCCCACCAGAAACTGGTTAATGCTCACCCGGAGTACTACTCAGTATGGCAATGCGAAGGTTATCCGCAAGAGAGACCAGCTCGCCACGAAGAACTTGAAGTTTCCGAGGAACAGTTTAGAGAATTTGCCGAGGCGATAACGGTGTTCTGGAAGAGTCTGCCGGAAGGACTATCTTATTCGGGGATGGGAAAAGAGCCTAAGTGGTTTGGCAAGGCTTATGAAAAAGTGAAGTGCGACAAAGAAAAACGCGAGCGTAAAGCGGAAGAATAGTGGGGCACTCTAGCCCCACCGAAACAAAAGGAGAGTCAGACAGCCGGTGACGGTTGCCAGCCTGATTGAGTCTGGATCCATTTGCCTACGGAAATCATGTCGTAACCACCGTTCCCGTAGGACGACTTCACTTCTTCTATTTCGACTGGAACCGCCAGCTCGATGGGGCGGAACCAGCCATCATCACCGACTGTATACCGGCCTTCATGTTCCTTGCTCATTTCGCAGACCCGGCTGGGTGGAAGCCAGAAACCTTCATTTGCTCTTTCGGATGCGATACGAATAGCTTCATCCACGGAAGCGACTTCCCGGATGTGTTCGTTATGCGCGTTTGACATTTTGATCAGAAATGACTTCATAGAACCATTTTCCTCAGCTTAGGCCGGTAACGTTAATCGTCGGGGCGGTCGGTAATATTCCGGCGATAGTGTCCTCATATTGTACTCTGGCATGATGCATAACAGAAATTTGAGAGCGCGGGATTGAGAGGCGAAGTAGTTTGATGATAATCGCTGCGGGTGTACTATCAGCCTGATTCCTGGACTGAAGCCGAACGTCCAGCCGTGGTAAAACTGGTGAACGATGTTAACCTGGCATCGAGATATCGAGACCGTAACCATCTGACTGAATAAGGAGCTTTTATGCCGAATGGGAGAGTGATTTTTAACAAAAGAGGCCGATGGGACTGGCTTGATAGCGGTTGTGATATAGATGAGGATGAATTAAAGCAGGAAGAGTGGTTTGTTGGCGATATGTATTATCCGCCAGACTTTGAATACGATACGTCAATGCATGATCACCAGATTACAGAGTGGTTGTCTAAACCTGAAGAGCTGGTGCGGTATGAGCGAGGGCGTTAACTCAATTTGCTTATCTGAACTGGCTACATGATCTTTCAGCGTGGCCATTTCGGTTCTTCACATTTCCCTGACTCCCTCCTGACAGAACCGACTATTTCATCCATGAACCGCAAGAGCGGTAACTAAATGCCATATCGTGTGGCAGAGTGGTTTGCTCCAGTACCCGTCAAAATAGTCCAACATACAAAAACAGGGTAGCCTGCCCCGGGCTTCACCCGGGCCAGGCTACCCGGAGTCGAACCGTTAACCCGGAGTCGTGGGTGAGTAACGTCGAGTGCCCGCCTGAATTCCGTGCGGCCACCAGCATTGGCTTCACCTTTTTCCGACCGACACTTTCGTGCTGGTTTGCGGCCGCATCTTCGCCGGGCCGGAACACCCTGCATTTTGTGCCGGTGGCCATCACCGGTATTAGGATAAAGGGAAGAATATCGGTGATGGATTCCGGGATAATCGCCGGGAAAACCCGGGCAGAATTCACGTACATCACCCTCTATTAGTCCAACATACAAATAAACTTCCCCTTTCTGCCCCTGCGCTTCGCTTGGGGCAGAAAGGGGAGCCGTACCTGAAACCTCCGTGTCGTTTTCAGGATCGGGCCCGTGCCCGGGGTAACCATTCTGCCCGGGCCCACCATTTTAAAAAGAAACCGCCGTGCCCGGTCTGGCCATTTCCCCCGCCTGCGGCAACCGGGCCGTGCCGGTCTTTCCGTCCGGTTCCTGCAAACCCCACATAGGGACTCCGGTCGCTGGATGAGCCATGCGAGAAAATATGAGAAAAAGAGAGAAAAAAAGAGAAAAAAAAGAGGGGCCGGGGGCGCGAGGGTTTCAGTGGGTATAAAGGTCAAGGGCGCTTTGCAGGGTGGACGCGGGGGTGTTGACCCTGATCGCATTTGTATGTTGGACTAAATTTGCATATATGAAGACAAGAAAAGACGCGCTGCCGACAGAGCAGGTATACTCTCGCCATCAAATGTGCGGCCAGCGGCGGGGGATAGGTAACGACCGCAGGCCTCCGCGACCGGTATCAATGATGATGATGCCCTGCCAGGTAAAGAGTAGTGACGACGAAAGTGAAGGTGAAGAAAACCCGGGCCGAACGTAAGCAGCATAGCCGGGACATGCAGGCCAAACATGAAGCGGAAAAAAAGGCCGCTAACCTGCGTAATATTCTAAAGAGAGACATTCTGGCCACGCTGGGTATCCCTAAAAATCACGGTGGGCGGGCAGCTCTTTCTACATTCATCACCGAGCACTTACTGAAGGGTGAGAGTCAGGTTCAGATTGTTGCCATGCTAACCGGCAGCGAATTGATGAAGCGGGCACAGCTTGCCGAAATCGAGCGCCTGAAGAAGATCACGGAACTGGCCAATCAAACCCGCAGAAACGAGATCACCAACCGGGCGTTTGAGCGCCTGGGTATCACAACCCGGCATCCAATGGGCGATTTAGTGCTGAGCATGGTGCGCGAACTGGCAAACCAGAATTTAAATACCGGTGAGATAGTAGAACGCCTGAATGATAACGAAACCGTACTGGAATCGCGCCGCCTGCACAAAGAGAAGCGAGCGGATCTTGAACGTCAGATTGATGAAGGTATTGCCGAGCGCAAAAAGACCCGTGTTGATATGCGGGAAGTGCTCGCCTACATGGCCCAGAAGAACGGTACAACGTATACGCCTCCCGCAGACACCTGGCGATCTCCTGAACATCCGAATGGCGATTCACCGACCCGGCATAATGGAAAAATCAGAGAGAGCCGTCTGACCGGCGCTGAAAGCACCCAGAAAGAAAACCCACGTCAGTACGGTTTGCCCAACCTGAAAACCAGTAGCGCTTCCATCAACAAGGCCGGAATGAGTGAGGCCATTAAGCTGGTGGGCGGACGTGTGACGGAATTTCGCACCTATCTTTATGAGCATCGCGATACGGGACTACGCGCTGATGTGCTGGCTCGCCGGTTTATGGCTGAGTCAATGCAAGGCAAAAAGATGGTTGACCCTGTGCCGGTCAATGAACCAGATAATCTCCCGGCTCCCACACACGAACCTGCCAAACGTAAATGGACGAAGGAAGAAAAGCAGGAAGCGCGTGACCGTGCGCTGGCCGCAGCAAGCCAGGTCGGAAAGCTTAAAGAAGCGGAAACCAACGGCATTACGCACGATGTAGTGCGAGAATCGCAGCCAGCACCCCAGCCAGCCCTGATCTCCGTCGAAGTTGAACAATCCCGCGTCTCCATGCAGGAACCGTCTGTTGCGCCCCTGGCGCACCCTAAACGTGAAGGCTCTACAACCTGCGTGGTGACCAGGCCGGATCAGGCTGATTTCGCTGCTACCGTCCGTCGAAACTGTAACGACCGCTGCGTGATTACAGGAGCAAGCTTACGCCGCAGGACAGAGGCCGCACACCTGGTAGAGCATAGTGCTGGTGGTCTGGATCACTGGAGTAATGGCTTGCTGCTTCGTATCGATCTGCACCGGCTGTTTGACGACAACGTCCTTGCCATTTGCCCGGAGACGTTGACCGTCCACGTTGACCCTGTCGCGCAGGCCGAAGATCCCGATTTGCAGCAATACGATGGCCATGTGATTACCGGGCTTTGCCGTCCGATAGACCCGGCGAATCTCGTCATGCGCTGGGAGCGTTATCAGCGCCGGTTAGAACTGACCAAGTAAAACCGGTAATCCATCAGGTGCGAATCGTGGGAATGCGCCAGCTCGGTAACCCCACGTCACCGGATTGAACCATCACAAAAAAGGAGCCCACCGGGCTCCCCAAAAACGAATTGTTTTATTGTTCCTGCTTAGTTCTACGTAGGTACTCTTCAGCCTTTATCTTTATTTGCACGAGTTCAGCGTAAAACTCACGTTCCATTTGGTATGTTGGCATCTGAGTATAATACTCTTCCACCTGTGGCCAAATTCGCTGAAGTTCTGCATATAAATCATGGAGAGCTCTATCTGCCCAAGATGACGATTGGTAGGATTCAAGCTTTCTGATAGTGGCGCTAAGG
>NZ_LXEU01000097.1 GCF_001654985.1 Kluyvera georgiana ATCC 51603 | reverse complement strand
TTAATGTTATCACAAATAAAACACCCAAAATAATTGCCATATTTATATCCCATTCGGTTTATTCGTATTATGCCGTGAATATCGATACTCCAGCTATAGGTGTTCGGGACATCCTCTACGCCGGTAGTATCTGCAAAAACTTGTTATTCCATCATATAGTGCATCTCTGAAAACACCTTTTTCGGGTGATACAGCCTTTCATTACTCGGTTCCCCTTTTATGCTGCTACCTGCCTATCAGGTGGTTAGTATGCTTACCAGCCACTTTTTACTATATTGTCCGTTTTGTTAACTGATTTGTTAATGCTTCCATTTGACAGGTCTGGAAAGATACTTTTCTGATTTTAGGGGTTTGAGGGCCAACGATGTAAAAAACCACGTTAATAGGTTAACCTATTGTTTTATTTTAATTATTAGGTGCTGCATTTACAGCTACTCCAATGATCATGGGGCTGATGGTCGATGGAACGCAATACCAAGTAGATTGATTGCATAAAGTTCCTTCAATTCCGATCTGCCCTCCCGTTTTCACATCCTACTTCAGTTCAATTTTGTTGCCATTCCTTTACAACAGCTTCCCAATTGGCCGTTCTCTCGACCAATTTCCCATCAGCATCCTTTCTTGTCCAAACATCCCAGAAATCAGGGTCATCAGAATGGGGTTGCTGCTCTTTCGTCAAATTTTTCATTTTAACTAAGACAGGAAGTTCAGATGCCCAGCCCATCAGTATTGCATGTTGAGATGGCAATGAAGGCAATTCACGGAGTAATCCTCGCAAATTGTCGGGTACCATTTTATGAACTTGCTCCTGATCTTTGTCATTGCTAATTCGATGCAGAAGAAAAGTATTACATTGAGATAAAACTGTAGGTGATAATTCTGATGGTCGTTGCGAAGAAATAACCATACCGAGACCAAATTTCCTGCCTTCTCGTGCAATTTTCTCAAATACTTGACAGCAAACAGCTGCGACATCCTGATTTTCACTGTCCTCACGATACCGTTTAATAAATGTATGTGCTTCTTCAGCAACAAGTACCGTAGGTAAAGATTTGTTATATAGTCGTCTATAACGTTGCAATGATTCAAAAATAATTCTTGAAATGACAGCTGTCACAAGATGAGTAATTTCAGTTGGTACTAAAGAAAGATCAATAATTGAAACGCAGCTATCACCATCACCATCTTTCCCAATATATGTTTCTAACCAATTAGCCAAGTCAACTCTATGCTCTGAGTCATTGGTTATGGGTTTCATTCTTGTATCCGCAAGCATTGTGCGTATTCTAGCTACTAGATATTCAACATATTGCTCGCTACCATTTTCTTGTGCTAACGCCTCTAAATAGGAGACTAAATTATTTCCGTCAAAAGGGACGGGGATATCCTCGTTTTTAGGAAGGAGTTCACACTCATCGCCTCCAAGGCTCTGAAATGAAGATAACACTCCATTTATGATGTTATCAACTGCGCTAACTTTAGCATTGTAATCTGGATATCTGCCTTCTCTTTGCCCACAAAAATCTTGAATAGAGATGATTAATTTATCTAACTCAGGGCATGGTGTAGTTAATCTCGCTTTGTATTCTTCCAGACTCTGACGCCAAATATTAATTTTAGCCAAAAGATTTTTGGCTCCAGGGAAATCATTAAGTGCCGCTGCTCCTTTAGATTTATCCGCTTTTAAAGAAACCAAAATTGTACCTAGGTATTTTTTAACTTCTATATCTATATTCTTTTGTAAATCAAATTCTTCATTTCTCATTGCTCTCAAGGAGCGTTTTAGTAATGGAAGTTGTGCTTTAGGACTTGCTTGCGTGAATGATGCCCACTCCGAACTATTCCAAAACCATGAGGGTACTTGTAATTGGTTTTCACTGCCTTCAGCCTCAACCTTAAATACTCTACCTTTAAATTTCGTCGTTGGCCCCAAAGCACGTGCATACTCGCCGTTGGGGTCTAGGATGATAAATCTGGCATTTGGTTTTATTTGTGATTCCAATGCAGATTCGAGTGACCACTGGATTAATCCAGATACAGAGCAAGACTTACCGCTACCAGTATTTCCGAGCACTGCTATATGACGACCAAATAATCTATCAGGATCTACAGCTACATTTGCATTGTTCGCAAGTGGACTTTGTCCAATGATCACTCGCCTATTATTTCCAGATTCGACTATTGATCTAAGTTGTAAATCTGTCGGTAGTAAAATAGCAGCCCCAATAGAAGGAAACGATTCAGAACCTCGTTGAAATCTGAAATAATCAGTACCATCTTTGGACAAACGTTTAAGCATTCCCACCGGATTCAAACTTATTTTTTTTCGGGGGAATGGTAGATTTACTAAACCAAATTCTTGAACATCTCTTTGTTTTGGATAAGGCGAATGTTCTACAGCAAGCCACTCTATTTGCCCAACTAAGTAACCATTATCACATGATATTAATACATAACTGTTTACTCTTGGAAAGTTTCTAGGCGTTCCTGCATTCAAAGCAACAGTATCAGGTGAGTCAATCTCTAATATTGCTCTAATTTCATTAGGTGAAACAAAATCTACAGTGCCGACCCTGAGTTGCTCACCTTGTTCAATCGGAAATGAGTTCATTCAGCATCCTCGCTATTATTTGAAATTGTTGTACGATATAAACCCCTTGATTTCAATAGTTCTGCCATACGAATTGATGATCTGTCTATCGCTGCTTTAGGAAGATAAAAATCCACTAAATTCTTGATATCTCCAAAGTGGTCACCAAGTAATAAAGATATTTGAGCTTTTCTTCCACTTTCGTTTACAAAGCGCATAATTCTACCGAGTGGATCGCCGTAGGCAATTATTACTATATGCGTTGAGGGTATTGTCAGCATGTCAATAATAACACGGTTTATATGTTCATCTCCAAAACTATAACCATATGTTACCAAAGTACTATTAGGACGACATGTTGCAGATGCTAAGTCTCTGAATAGTTCAACATAAGGGTATTCTGATGTTTCTCGGTCTTTAACCGAGTTTGGATAAATCATTAATTGATGATAGTTCGCTGCTCCAGCAGCCTCCACTTGTAAAAAGGGTTCCACCGAACTCGCACCAAAAGGTAATCCAAATCGCCTTATGGCTCCTTCGGTAGTATACCAGTCCAATGAGCCATGTAATTTAGTAAAGCGCGCCACACCTTCCAAATATCTTGGTTCACCACGAATACCCGGTGGATTATAATGATAGTCGACTTCTAGTCGCGAAGATCTGAAAATAGGCGCTATAGTACCAACAAATCTGTCAATTAGTCGAATACCTGCTATTTCAGCTCCTGCTTCAATTATCCTGTCGTAATTCGTCGTGAAAATATGTAATCGATCCCTTGTCGCTGTTCGACTTGAAAAACTCATCAAAAAACTTACTAAATAATTAAACGTTTGTGTTTTTAAATCGTTTTTTGCATCGCGAATTAACTTTTCCCCATTACTAACTGAATCTGAGAATAATTTCAAACATCTTGTTAGCTCATTATTTAACTCAACTAACTCACTTTTTAAATTTCGATATGGGAGAGCACCAGGAGGCGGTTCTGGAAGTGGGAGATTTTGCGCAGTTAAAATCTCTAATCCTTTAATTAACTCATTAATTGAACGGATTTGGTCTTCAATATTACCTCTTCCTCTTCCTGAGGCTTCAGCTGTTTTAGCTACATAACTATCTATTTCAGCCTTGCAAACTTTGAGATCATTAATCCATCCCATGCCTTGAGGTTTCGTGCCTGTCGCTGACTCTTGGATTGCTGAACTAAGTCCCGCGCCAATAAGTATATTTAGGTGTTCAGACTGAAAAAGAGCAGTTAACCAAGGTTCTATTCTTAAACGCAAAAAATCAGGAGTGATTTTATCTCCTGGTTTTGCCCATGAGCAGTGTCCAACAACTTTAAATGCACCAACTTCGCTGTGTGGATCCAACTGAACCGGAGACTGGTCATCTCCAAGCTTTAAGTATTGACTCACTTTGAATTCATCCTTCGTTAGAGTTAATAGCTGTTTTTCTTTTCAGCCTAAAATAGGTCGCCCTTGATATACCCGTTTTTTCCATTACTTCCTTAACTTGTACGTCCTTATTAATCAATTCATTAGCTAATTCAGCCTTCTTGTGAGGCTTTCTTCCGAATTTGACCCCCTTAATCATAGCGGTCTTCCGCCCATCGTTAGTTCGCTCCAAGATCCTTTCTCGTTCCGCCTCGGCAACAGCTGCTAGTATCTGGATAACCATTTTTCCCATTGTGCCTTCAGTACTAAGACCATTCTCTAGAAATCGGATAGCGATGCCTTTTTTATAGCAAGTATCCACAATACGAATCATATCAGCGGTATTACGTCCTAGACGATCCATTTTAGTACAGAGGATGATGTCATCTTTCTCCGCTCTGGCAAGGAGTCTCTGTAGCCCTGCACGCTCATCAGTTGCTCCTGACATCATGTCAGTAAATACACGATCATCCCTCACTCCCGCTGTTTTGAGTTCAGTAATCTGGCTCGTCAGTTTCTGATGGCTGGTTGATACTCTTGCATATCCTAATAATGCCATTTTGGTCTCATAAATCGATATTGATACTGCGTAGTATCATAAGGTATAAATCGCGATTTTTGATACTAATGTATGATGCCGTTTTGAGCAGTCTCACAATTTATAATATTTGAGACGGTTAAAAAAAGGACAGAACTCCCGTTTACGAAAGGATGCGCAATGAGTGATGACTTTCTTACCAGCGAACAGACAGAAAACTACGGTCGCTATGTGGCAGACCCAAATGAGGTTCAGCTGGCTCGGTATTTTCATCTGGATGAGCGTGACCTTGCTTTTATTAATCAGCGACGGGGAAAACATAACCGGCTGGGGATTGCACTTCAGCTGACTACGGCGCGCTTTCTGGGAACGTTTCTTCCTGATCCCCTTCAAATTCCCTCATTCATCCGTTTTTACATTGCGGCACAGTTGAACATCAGCCGACCAGAGATCCTTTCCCGGTATGCTGAAAGAGAAAATACCCGCTGGGAGCATCAGGGGCTTATCAAGCTCTATTATGATTATCATGATTTTGGTGATTTCCCCTGGACATTCAGACTGAAGCGTTTGCTCTATACTCGCGCCTGGCTCAGCAATGAGCGTCCAGGTCTGCTGTTTGATTTTGCTACCGCATGGTTGCTGCAAAATAAGATCCTGCTACCCGCAGCCTCGACTCTGACAAGGCTGATTGGCGAAGTACGCGAACGGGCAAGTCGACGATTATGGCGAAGGCTGGCTTTGTTGCCTGACAGCTGGCAGAAAACACAACTGGACGGTTTACTTGAAATACCTGAAGGGCAGCGTATATCGGTGCTGGAGGAGATGCGAAAAGGTCCTGTCACTATCAGTGGGCCGTCATTTACAGACGCCCTGGAGCGATATACCCGACTGCGTAGCATGGAGTTTTCCCGGTTGAATTTCTCCGGTCTGCCTGCCATCCAGCTGCGGAATTTGGCCCGTTATGCCGGAATGGCTTCGGTGAAATACATTTCAAGAATGCCTGACGAACGGCGACTGGCCGTGCTTACTGCGTTTGTGAAAGCACAGGAAATTTCGGCGCTTGACGAGGCCGTGGATGTGCTGGATATGCTTATTCTGGATATCACGCGTTCTGCAAAAAATATCGGGCAGAAAAAGCGGCTCAGGACCCTGAAAGATCTTGATCGTGCCGCGCTATTACTGGCACGGGCATGCACGTTATTACTTGATGAGAACACCGATGAAGCAGCTCTGCGGCAGGCTATTTTTCGCCGCATACCAAAGGACAAACTGGCTGAATCCGTCGGCAAGGTAAATGAGCTGGCGCGCCCGCAAGATACTCAGTTTCAGGATGAAATGGTGGAACAATATGGACGGGTGAAGCGTTTCCTGTCCGCGATGTTGCGTGACTTACACTTTCAGGCCGCCCCGGCCGGGGAGCTCACGTTGTCAGCAATCCATTATCTGGCCGAACTGAGTGGCTCAAAAAAGCGAATTCTCGACGATGCACCAGAGCAAATCATTTCCGGCCCATGGAAACGTCTGGTCTACGACAGAGATGGTAGGATTCTACGAGCGGGTTACTCGCTGTGTCTTCTCGAGCGCCTTCAAGATTCTTTGCGCCGTCGTGATTTCTGGCTGGAGAACAGTGATCGGTGGGGGGACCCGCGTCAAAAATTGCTTCAGGGAGCTGAATGGCAGGCACAACGCATCCCGGTATGTCGGGCGCTGGGTCATCCATCAGACGGAACTAAAGCAGCAGAACAACTGGCTACGCGGCTTGATGACACATGGAAATCAGTGGCTTCACGTTTTGCCTGCAACGCAGCGGTCAGCATAAGCAATGAAGGTAAGCATCCCTCACTGACGATTAGCAGTCTGGATAAACTGGATGAGCCACCGGCACTGATACAATTGAATCGTCGGGTAAGAGAATTGATCCCTCCGGTTGATCTGACGGAGCTGTTGCTTGAAATAGATGCCCGAACCGGTTTTACCCGCGAATTCAGCCACGTCAGTGAATCAGGTGCTCGGGCGCAGGATCTCCAGGTCAGTCTGTGCGCAACACTGCTGGCAGAAGCCTGCAATATAGGGCATGAACCCCTGATAAAGCATAATATTCCCGCGCTTACTCGCCATCGTCTGAGCTGGGTTAAACAAAATTATCTCAGGGCAGAAACGCTGGTCACCGCTAATGCACGGCTGGTTGATTTTCAGTCCACGCTGCCGCTCGCGGGGTACTGGGGAGGTGGTGAGGTTGCCTCCGCAGATGGTATGCGTTTTGTCACACCGGTTAAAACGGTTAATTCCGGACCAAATCGTAAATACTTTGGTTCAGGACGCGGTATCACCTGGTACAACTTCGTCTCCGATCAATACTCCGGTTTCCATGGCATTGTAGTTCCCGGGACGCTTCGTGATTCCATCTTTGTACTGGAAGGGCTTCTGGAGCAGCAGACCGGGCTGAATCCGGTAGAAATTATGACGGACACGGCAGGATCCAGCGATATCATTTTTGGCCTGTTCTGGTTACTGGGCTACCAGTTTTCCCCTCGTCTGGCCGATGCAGGCGGGGCGATATTCTGGCGGGCAGATAAAACGGCACATTATGGTGCCCTGAATGAGCTGGCCCGGGGATGTGTTGAACTGTCAAAAATAGAATCCCAATGGGATGAAATGATGCGAATGGCGGGCTCACTGAAGCTTGGGACCATCCATGCATCAGAGCTTATTCGTTCACTGTTGAGAAGTAGCCGACCATCTGGTCTGGCTCAGGCGATTATGGAAGTGGGCCGGGTCAACAAGACGTTGTATCTTCTCAACTATATCGATGATGAGGATTACCGGCGTCGGATCCTCACTCAGCTCAACCGGGGAGAAGGACGCCATGCAGTGGCTCGAGCCATTTGCTACGGACAACGTGGTGAGATTAGAAAACGCTACCGTGAAGGGCAGGAAGATCAACTCGGTGCTCTGGGTCTGGTGACCAATGCGGTTGTGCTGTGGAATACACTTTACATGCAGGAGGCGTTGTCACATCTTCGCAAATCGGGGGAAACACCTGAAGAGGAGCATCTGGCAAGATTATCGCCGCTGATACATGGCCATATAAATATGCTGGGACATTATACGTTTTCGTTACCGGAAGATATTCTGAAGGGCGAGTTAAGACCATTAAATTTGAATACAAACAATGAATTAACCTCTTAGCGTGGTTTTTTACATCATTGGACCTCGAACCCCCTGTATAGCTTGTGGGTAAGTGATAATGAAGTGCAAACGAGATGGCGCAAATACTCTTTTGGTTTATCTTTTAATTACTTACGTATTAAAAGATAAACCAAAAAATAAAAGACATTACTGTTATCCCCTTTAAAAAGTGGATAACCGAACAGCATCGGCGCGAGCGCCTCAAAAGTAGCTCCCCACGCTAAAGCGCGGGGCATTCAGAACGGAATCCCTCGATGGCTAACAGCTCGCCTGTTAGCCATCGAGGGATTGGACAAATCCGTCCACGCCGGATACGTCAGCAAATATCGCTGAAGAATTAGCTTACACGCTCGTAAGCGGCTCTTACGACCCGCTAACGCGGAGATACGCCCCAACTGCGGCTTCGCCTTGTTGTGACCACTCCGACCGCGCACAAAAGCCTCTGAGCCGCTTTTAGCGGAATATGGCTTTGCAGGGTGAAGGGATGGATAGGCGATCCCTTTCGATCCCTCACTGGTATCGGCGGCTAACCCTCGGTGCTACCGGGGTCGGTTCCGGCTGAGGGCGAAATGACACCCTAAGCGTTAGCTCTGTGTCGTTGCACGATGTCAGCGACGGTATTCTTGCTGATACCGAGCTCGCGTGCGATCCAGCGATAGCTGCGTCCCTCGGCCCTCATCGCAACCACCTTAGGCAAAAGTCGGTCTGATTTTGGTCGCACTCCGGCCTGACGACCAAGCCTCTTACCACGTGCCTTCGCAACAGCAAGGCCTGACTTGACCCGCTCGCTGATGAGATCCCGCTCAAACTCCGCAATGCCGGAAAGAAACGTCGCCAGCATTCGTCCATACGGCGACGAAAGATCGAACGCCATTCCATTCATGGCTATCACGGAAACCTTCCAGTTCTCCAGTTCACGTAGCGTATTGAGCAGATCGAGCGTCGAGCGCCCCCACCGGGAAAGCTCAGTGACCAGGATTGCATCAATTTGTCTGGACTGGGCAAGCGCCAGGACTTTCTTTCGCTCGGCCCGGTCGAGTTTAGTTCCTGAACCTGTTTCCTTAAATATTCCCACCACGTCGTAGCCGGCACGGCCGGCGAAGGCTCGCAGATCAAATTCCTGGCGTTCACAAGACTGATCCGCTGTTGAAACCCGGCAGTAAATGGCGGCACGATGTCCCAATTGAACCCTCCTGGATTTTTGTATCGGAACGCCCTGATTTATATGGGCTGGCTGTTGTCCAAAACAGACTATACTTCAAAAGGGACGAATTTGTATGTCACGACGCCATATTTTCACCGAACGGCAGCGAGCAGCGCTGTTCGATCTGCCCACGGACGAACTGTCGCTACTGAAGTTCTACACGCTGGGCGATGATGACCTGGAAAACATTAGGCA
>NZ_LXEU01000096.1 GCF_001654985.1 Kluyvera georgiana ATCC 51603 | reverse complement strand
TTCCAGAACGTGGTGATTGCCACCATCGTCGGTTGGCTTGTGCTGTTTGTGTTCCTGCCCAACCTGATGATTATCGTCACCAGCTTCCTGACGCGTGACGATGCCAACTTTGTCCAGATGGTCTTCACGCTGGACAACTATGCGCGCCTGCTCGACCCGCTGTATGCGCAGGTGCTGCTGCACTCGCTGAATATGGCCGCTATCGCCACGCTGGCGTGTCTGGTGCTGGGCTATCCCTTCGCCTGGTTCCTCGCCCGCCTGCCGCAGAAGGTGCGTCCGCTGCTGCTGTTTTTGCTGATCGTCCCCTTCTGGACCAACTCGTTGATCCGCATCTACGGATTGAAGATTTTCCTCAGCACCAAAGGCTTCCTCAACGAGTTCCTGCTGTGGTTCGGCATCATTGATACGCCCATCCGCATCATGTTTACCCCCAGCGCGGTGATCATCGGCCTGGTGTATATTCTGCTGCCATTTATGGTCATGCCGCTGTACTCCAGCATCGAAAAGCTCGATAAACCGCTGCTGGAAGCGGCGAAAGATCTTGGCGCCAACAAGCTGCAAACCTTTATTCGTATCATCATTCCACTGACTATGCCGGGGATTATCGCCGGTTGTCTGCTGGTGATGTTACCGGCGATGGGCCTGTTCTACGTCTCAGATCTGATGGGCGGCGCGAAAAACCTGCTGATCGGCAACGTCATTAAGAGCCAGTTCCTCAACATTCGCGACTGGCCGTTCGGCGCTGCCACCAGCATTACGTTAACGGTAGTGATGGGGCTGATGCTGCTGGTCTACTGGCGCGCTTCGCGTTTGCTGAACAAGAAGGTGGAACTGGAATGATCGGTCGACTGCTGCGCGGCGGCTTTATGGCCGCCATTTATGCTTATCTCTATATTCCGATTATCATTTTGATCGTGAACTCGTTTAACAGTTCTCGTTTCGGGATCAACTGGCAGGGTTTTACCACCCAGTGGTACAGCCTGCTGATGAACAACGACAGCCTGCTGCAGGCGGCCCAACACTCGCTGACAATGGCGATTTTCTCCGCCACCGCCGCGACGCTTATTGGTTCGCTGACCGCTGTGGCGCTCTATCGCTACCGTTTCCGCGGTAAACCGTTTGTCAGCGGGATGCTGTTTGTGGTGATGATGTCGCCGGATATCGTCATGGCTATCTCCCTGCTGGTGCTGTTTATGCTGTTAGGGATTCAGCTCAGCTTCTGGTCGCTGCTGTTTTCACACATCACTTTCTGCCTGCCATTCGTGGTCGTCACCGTCTTCTCGCGCCTTAAAGGCTTTGACGTACGGATGCTGGAGGCGGCGAAAGATCTGGGGGCCAGCGAGTTGACCATCCTGCGCAAAATTATTCTGCCGCTGGCTATGCCGGCGGTCGCCGCGGGCTGGCTGCTGAGCTTCACCCTGTCGATGGATGACGTGGTGGTTTCGTCGTTCGTCACCGGGCCAGGCTACGAGATTCTGCCGCTGAAGATCTACTCGATGGTGAAGGTTGGCGTATCGCCGGAAGTGAACGCGCTGGCTACCATTCTGCTGGTTCTGTCGCTGGTGATGGTGATTGCCAGCCAGCTGATTGCACGTGATAAAACGAAGGGCCTGAAGGTCAGGCACTAACTCAGGGGACGTAAAATGATGAAATGGTCACGCCACCTGCTCGCGGCAGGTGCTTTAGCGCTCGGTATGAGCGCAGCCCACGCGGACGATAGCAAAACGCTGTACTTCTATAACTGGACGGAATATGTTCCGCCCGGACTGCTGGAACAGTTCACCAAAGAGACCGGCATTAAGGTTATCTATTCGACATACGAATCGAATGAAACCATGTACGCCAAGCTCAAGACCTATAAAGACGGTGCCTATGACCTGGTGGTACCGTCCACCTACTTTGTCGATAAAATGCGCAAAGAAGGGATGATTCAGAAGATCGATAAAACGCAGTTGAGCAACTTCAAAAATCTCGATCCGGAGATGCTCAATAAGCCGTTCGACCCGAATAACGACTATTCCATTCCGTACATCTGGGGTGCCACCGCCATTGGCGTCAACAGCGACGCGATTGACCCGAAAACCGTCACCAGTTGGGCCGATCTGTGGAAACCGGAATACAAAGGCAGCCTGCTGCTGACCGACGATGCTCGCGAAGTGTTCCAGATTGCGCTGCGCAAGCTGGGCTATTCCGGCAACACCACCGATCCGAAAGAGATTGAAGCGGCCTATAACGAGCTGAAAAAACTGATGCCAAACGTGGCCGCCTTCAACTCTGACAACCCGGCCAACCCGTATATGGAAGGCGAAGTGAATCTCGGCATGGTGTGGAACGGCTCGGCATTCGTTGCCCGTCAGGCAGGTACGCCGCTGGAAATCGTCTGGCCGAAAGAAGGCGGTATCTTCTGGATGGACAGCCTGGCGATTCCGGCCAACGCCAAAAACAAAGCGGGCGCGCTGAAGCTGATTAACTTCCTGCTGCGCCCGGACGTGGCCAAACAGGTTGCAGAAACCATCGGCTACCCGACGCCAAACCTGGCGGCGCGTAAGCTGCTGAGCCCGGAAGTGGCCAACGACAAGTCGCTCTACCCGGATGCGGAAACCGTGCAGAAAGGCGAGTGGCAGAACGATGTGGGCGCTGCCAGCACGCTGTACGAAGAGTATTATCAGAAGCTGAAGGCCGGGCGTTAACATCACATTTGGGGCGCTATGCGCCCCTCATCTCACTCGCGGGTAGAAATAGCGCACCCGGAACTCATCGTTATTGTTATAAAGCACCGAATAGTCGAGCGGCCTGCCTGAAGGCTCCACTGCCTGCGTTTCAATCCGGATCACCGGGTCCTTTTCACTGAGATTAAGCATCCTCGCGACGTCCCGATGCGCTAACGCGGTTGAAAATGTTTCATAGCATCCAGCGATGGTAATTCCGCACTCCTCCTCAAAGAAGTCAAACTTTGAATGATTCATATGCTCCATCGTCAAACGCGGAAAACGCTGCGCCGAGAGCCAGGTTTCCTCCAGCTGCATCGGCGTTTTATCCATCGTACGCAATCGCTTAACGTGGAATACCGGCTCACCCACCTCACACTGTAGCCAGGCGGCAATATTTTCTCTCGCCGGAATAACCTCAAAGCTCAGCACGCGACTCACGGCCGGTTTACCCTGAATGCGGGCAATTTCGCTGAATCCCATAAACCCATTCAGCCAGGCAACCGTCTTTTTGTGCCGAATAATGCTACCGGTCCCCTGCCGCTTTTCAATAATCCCTTCCTGCTCCAGAACCGCAAGTGCTTTCCGCAGGGTATTTCGCGACACCTTAAAATAGGCAGCAAGCGTTTTCTCCGCAGGTAGGGCATCGCCTTCTTGTCGGTCCGATGCGTCTATATATTCATTAATTAAATGGACAACCGAACGATAAATCATGGCAGCCTCCCATCAGGTCAGAGAGACAGAATAACGCGATCCCCCCAGAATACCAGCAATCAAAAGCACCACTTAGGGATAAGTTTTTTCACATTAATATCAAAGAGATAATAAAAACAAAAATAAAAAATCCATTATTTATTCCTGTTTACACTGATAAATGGACATGTCAGCACAGTGAAATATTGATGGGCTTAACATTATCCGTGAAAAATAAAAACAAAAATAAACAACGACCTGACCTCATACTATTAATCACATGAATAAATTAGAAAAAACATTTCAAAAAATAAATCCCATTATTATCTGGCTGGGAAAAAGTCCCTGGCTGCAGGCAATATCTATCTCGATGGTTTCCACCGTTGCGATCACGCTTATCGGCTCGCTCAGCGTACTACTGATGGTGCTTCCTGTGGACAGCGTGCATCAGTTTTTTATTGTCAGCAAAATGATGCCGGTGTTTAACAACGTAACGACCTGTACTCTGGGTATACTCGCCATTTACGTCACCTTCTTTATGGCGCGTAACCTTGTTCGTCAGTACAACGTGGATACCGATAGCACACTGTGCGGTATCGCGGCCATCATGGCCTTTTTAATCGTCACGCCAATGGCTGACGATACAGGAGCCATCACCGCAATTCCGCTGACCTGGCTCGGCGTGCAGGGCGTTTTTTCCGCGATGCTGATTGGCCTGAGCGTCGGGCGTCTCTTTATCTTTATTATCCAGCGCGGCTGGACGCTGCGTCTGCCCAAAGGGGTGCCGCCAATGATAGGCCGGGTGTTTGAAGGCCTGTTCCCCTTTGTGCTGGTGGGTATCGTTTTTCTGCTGATTAACCGCCTGTTTATGGCAACCCCCTGGGAGAATGTTCACCAGTGTATTTATACCCTCATCCAGCAGCCTTTGAAGGGGCTGGGGGGAAGCCTGTGGGCGTTCCTGTTGGTGACGCTGGTCATGCAGATTTTGTGGTTTCTCGGTATTCACGGCACCAACGTGGTGCTACCGCTGGTTACTCCCATCTGGCTGGCGATGGATCTCGAAAATCTCGCCGCGTGGCGCAACGGCCTGGAGATGCCAAATGTCCTTGGACTGGCCTTCTTCAACATTGTCACCTGGAGCGGACTGGCGCTGGGTTTAGTGCTGCTAATGTGCGTGTCGAAAAGCAAACAGTTTAACCAGATGGGCAAACTGGCGCTGATGCCTGCGCTGTTTGGCATCACCGAGCCGGTAATTTTCGGTACGCCGCTGGTGATGAATTACCGTCTGATGGTGCCTTTTGTGACCAATAACGCCATCGCTATTGCCCTTTCATGGCTGCTCATCAAGCTGGGGCTGGTGGCGAAAATCGTCGGTGCCCAGACTATCTTTGGCCTGCCATTGGGGTTCTTCGCCACGGTGGGTGGCGCGGCGTCGATTATTGCTCTGCATCTTTTCTTACAGCTGATTCTTTCGCCGCTGCTCTGGTATCCATGGTTCAAAATGGCCGAGCACGCCGCGCTTGCGGCGGAACGCGAAGCTGACAAGGAGGACCTATGACTCACCTTCACGCGCTGCTGGCGCAAATGACGTTGGATGAAAAGATTGGCCAGTTGGTGCAGCTGTCTGGCGAATTCTTCCTGGATGAACCCCAGCTTACCGTTGGGCCAAAGGCCCGTCTGGGCATCACTCAGGAGGTGGTCAGTCACGTCGGCTCGGTGCTGAACGTTTCCGGCGCCGCCAAAACGCGGGAAATTCAGCGTCAACACCTGGAAAACAGTCGTCTGAAGATCCCGCTTCTGTTTATGGCCGACGTGATTTACGGTTACCGTACCATCTTCCCAATTCCATTAGCGCTAGGCTGCACCTGGGAACCGTCGCAGATTCGCCAGTGCTGCGTCGTTGCCGCGAAGGAAGCCGCCAGCGCCGGTAGCCACGTCACCTTCGCGCCGATGGCGGATCTGGTGCGCGATGCCCGCTGGGGACGCTGTATGGAGTCGACCGGCGAAGATGTGTTCCTGAATACTCAGTACGTTCGCGCCAGCGTCGAGGGGTTCCAGCAGAATCTGGCGACTCAGCAGGGGCTGGCGGCCTGCGTGAAGCATTTTGTTGGCTATGGCGCGCCTGTCGGCGGACGCGACTACAACACGGTTGAATTGTCGCACCAGAGCCTGTTTGACGATTACTTTCCGCCGTTCCTGGCGGCCATCGAAGCGGGCTGCGAGATGGTTATGACGTCATTCAATACCGTTGACGGTATTCCGGTCACCGCCAACCCATGGTTACTGAAAACCCTGCTCCGCGATCGCTGGCATTTTCAGGGCATCACCATCGCCGATTACGCCGCCGTCAAAGAGCTCATTCCCCACGGCGTGGCAGCCGATGAGCAGGAAGCCTGCGCCCTCGCCTTTAACGCCGGGCTGGATATTGATATGAAAACCCCCTGTTACGCCAACGGCCTGAAGCCGCTGCTGGCAGCGGGGAAAATCAGTGAACGGGCGTTAGATGCAGCGGTGCTGCGGGTCCTGAGGCTGAAGCAAAAGCTCGGTCTATTCGAAGATCCTTATCGCGGCACCTCTCCCGAAGGCGAACAACGCTGCTGCTATCACCCTGACCATCTGCGGCTTGCCCGCGAGACGGCGGGCAAATCGATAGTGGTGCTCAAAAATGAGCGTCAGACGCTGCCCTTTCCCCCGGAGACAACGCGTATCGCCCTGATAGGCCCTTACGCCGATAATCCGGACATTTTCGGACTATGGGCGGTTTACGGAGAAAAGTCACGCTGTACAACGCTAAAAGCCGCGCTGCAGGAAGCGGTTCCCGCGGGAAATTTACGCGTGACACAGGGCTGCGATCTGCTGCTGGACTACGATTTCCTCGGCGAATTTGGCGCCACCCACCAGATAGACCAAACTCGCGCCCTCTCGGACACTGAGCGGGAGCAAGAACGTCAGCGGGCGCTGGACTTCGCCCGCGAGGCCGACATTGTGCTGCTGGCGATGGGCGAACATATGATGCAAAGTGGCGAAGCCGCCAGCCGTACTGACCTGCACCTGCCACGCCACCAGGTAGCCTTTATTCAGCAAATCGCTGCCGTCGCGAAAAAGACCGTATTGATCCTGTTCAACGGCAGGCCGCTGGTACTCACTGATGTCGTCGACTGCGTTGACGCAATCGTCGAAGCCTGGTTCCCCGGCATTGAGGGCAGCCGCGCGCTCGTGGATATTATCAGCGGCGCGCGCAACCCTTCAGGGAGGCTATCGATGAGTTTTCCCTATGCTAATGGCCAGGTTCCAGTCTATTACAATGCACTTAACACCGGCCGACCGGCTCAACGGTCCGATCATAGTCCACGCTTTCTTTCCAAATATCTCGACTGTCCAAATGCGCCGCTTTTTCCCTTTGGTTTCGGGCTCTCGTGGCATCACACCACGCTTAGCACACTCCGCGTTACGCCAAAGCTGGTGCCGGGAGGCAGGGTTACGGTCAGTGTGACGGCCAGCAACTCAAGCCATACCGCCGGATGCGAAACAATACAGCTTTACCTTAACGACTGCGTTGCCAGTATTGCCCGGCCCGCTTTACAGCTAAAAGCCTTCACCCGGATCTCGCTTGCTGCCGGTGCCTCACAGGTGGTGAGCTTTGAGATCACGGAAAACGATCTGGGCTTCTACGACGCCGAAGGGGAACGGCGGCTGGAGTACGGCAGGTTCCGGGTCTTTGTCGGTCTGAACAGCGCGGACTTGCTGGAGGGTGAATTTTACTACGCGGAAAGCTAATCATCGGGCATCCGGCAAACCGCGCCGGATGCCCGAATATTTACAGCGATTTCAACAGTTCATCAACATAGGCCGGCACCACTTCGCTCGCCAACCCGTAGTGCTTCTCTTCGAACTCGCTGCCGACCTGGCTCGGTTCGAGGTTGAGTTCCACGGTATGGGCGCCGTGTAACTTAGCCTCGTGGACGAACCCGGCAGCCGGATAAACGTGGCCAGACGTGCCGATAGCGATAAAGATGTCGGCCATCGACAGCGCGAGGTAGATATGGTCCATTTCAAACGGCATCTCGCCAAACCAGACGATATGCGGGCGCAGCGGCGCCGGGAACTGACAGCAGTGGCAGCGTTCATCCACCGGCAAATCGCCCGGCCAGTCGAACACCTGACCGCTTTGGGTGCAGCGCACCTTCAGCAGCTCACCGTGCATATGCAGCACGTTTTTATTGCCCGCGCGCTCGTGCAGGTTGTCGATGTTCTGCGTCACCAGCATAAAGTTCTCGCCGAGCGCCTCTTCCAGCCTTGCCAGCGCCAGGTGCGCCGCGTTAGGCGCAATCTCCGGCTGCTGGAGCTGGCGCCGGCGTGCGTTATAAAAGCTCTGCACCAGCTCAGGATTACGTGCGAAGCCTTCCGGCGTCGCCACGTCCTCAACCTTATGCTCTTCCCATAGCCCATCGGCCGCCCGGAAAGTCCGAATCCCCGACTCTGCCGAAATACCCGCGCCGGTGAGCACCAACACTCTTGGTTTATCCATCTCTTCTGGCATCACCCTGTCCGTGAAAAAAATCCGCTGGCGCAGACGCTGGCGCAGCTGACGTTTATTCCGACGAAAACGGCTCAATCGATGTAAGCGGCGCGACTGCATATCTACTCCATGTTAGTTGGTCAGATGAAGGAACGCAGCGCCGCGCATCCCCCCTGCATCACCGTGGCGTGCGCATTCAATGCGCGGCGTGCGGGCTACAGGCAGTAAATGACGCGGTAAGCGGTGCGCAAGTCCATCGGCGATCGCTGAAAAATTCGATAACCCACCGCCGAGCACCAGCAGATCCGGGTCGACAATGGTCAGTATATTCCCCAGGCACACGGCGAGCAGATCGAGGTAAAGCTCAACGTGCTCGCGCGCCCTTTCGTCTCCCTGCTGCCAGAGGGCAACAATTTCCGGCGAGGTGAGCGGCTGCTGATAGACATGGTTGTACAGCCACGCGAACCCACGCCCGGATAAATAGTTTTCAATGCAGCCAAGCTGGCCGCAGCCGCAACGCACCAGCGGGAAATCACGCCCCACCACTTCCAGCGCGTCGACCGGCAGGCGAATATGACCAAACTCGCCGGTAATATAACTGTGACCGGTAATCGATTTACCGTTCAGCACAATACCGCCGCCGACGCCGGTACCAAGAATCAGCCCCATCACCAGCGGGTACTGGGTAAACTCGTCGTCCCAGGCCTCGGAAATGGCAAAACAGTTAGCGTCGTTATCCAGACGTACGTCACGGTCGAGCAAGCGGCTCAGATCCGCACGGAGCGGTCGACCGGTCGCCGCCGGGACGTTCGCCGCATACAGCGTACCGTCTTCGGTTTCCGGCATGCCGGGAATACCGATACCTACCGTTCCCCGGCAGTTGAAGCGCGCATCGGCTTCTGCCACCAGCCCGGTTACCGCCTCAAGGAAGCTTTCATAGCTCTCTTTCGGCGTCGGGATACGTTTTTCCCACTGAAGCTGGCGCGATGAATCAAATACGCCCAGCGCGATTTTGCTGCCGCCAATGTCAAATCCATAATGCATCATGTTCATTCCTCTAACTGACGCACGCAGCAGCAACGCCGCGCGGTCAGGACGTCAAATTACTGGCCACTCAGCACCCTCGCAGGGTCGATACGGCTGGCGCGGCGGGCGGGATACCAGCTTGCCAGCAGACTCAGCAACAGTGCCGTGACCAGCACATAAACGACATCCAGCCAGTGCAATTCAGACGGCAGGAAGTCGATAAAATAGATGTCACCCGATAAGAATTGATGACCAATAATCTTTTCAATCACCTTAATAATGCCCGTGAGGTACAGCGAAGCGAGCACGCCGATAACCACACCGCAAAGGCTGCCCAACAGGCCAGCCAATAAACCATACCACACGAAAATTGCGCGAATCAGCCCGTCTTTGGCGCCCAATGTGCGCAGGACCGCAATATCGCTACTTTTATCTTTCACGGCCATCACTAACGTCGACACGATGTTAAAACAGGCCACGCCGATCACCAGCACCATCGCCAGATACATGATCGCGCGGATCATCTGAATATCGCGGTACATATAGCCGTAGGTGCCAATCCAGCTCTTGATATAGACGTAGTTGTTGGTGACCTCGCCCGCGTCACGCACCAGCTTGTTGGCGTTAAACACGTCGTTCACTTTAATGGCGATACCGGAGATGCTTTCCCTCATGTCCAGATACTGCTGGGCATCCTGCATCGGAATCATGGCGAAGCTATGGTCGAGCTGGCCGCTCAGCTGGAGAATACCGATGACGTGCAGGCGCACGCGTTTTGGCTGCAGCAGCTTATGCTCGGGGTTCGAGTTGGGGATCATGATAGACACCCAGTCTCCGGCTTTCACCTTCAGCGCATCGGCAACGCCTTTGCCGAGGATAATTTGCTGCGCCCCGGCCTTAAAGTTTGCCCAGGCATCCGCCTGAACAAAGCGCGGCAGTGCGCTCAGTTTACTCTCCTGCTGCGGATCCACACCTTTCACCTGAATGGCGCGCAGGTTGCTACCGCTCTCTACCAGCCCGGTAAAGTTGATGTACGGCGCGGCGGCCTCTATGCCTTTCACCGCTTCAACTTTCGGCAGCACGTTCTGCCAGTGGTTCCACGGCGGGTTGACCGCTTCGATTTCACCGTGCGGCACCACCGCAAGAATGCGGTTATTCAGCTCGCGCTCGAAGCCGTTCATCGCGCTCAGGCCGACGATCAGCACCGCGACGCCCAATGCAATGCCCACGGTGGAGATAACCGAAATCAGCGACACCATGCCGCTGCGTCGACGTCCGCGGCTAAAGCGCAGGCCAATCAGTAACGACAGCGAAGGAGCCATTAATGCGCTCCCATCAGGGTCAGTTGGTCGCTCAGGTGGCCGTCACGCATCTCCAGCTGACGCCCCATGCGTTTCGCCAGCTGCAGGTCGTGGGTCACCACCAGGAAGGCCGTGCCCTGAGACTGGTTCAGCTCGCCGAGCAGTTTGAAAATGCTGTCGGCGTTTTTGGCATCGAGGTTACCGGTGGGTTCATCCGCCAGCACCAGACGCGGGTTATTAACCAGCGCACGGGCAATCGCCACGCGCTGACGTTCACCGCCGGACAGCTCCGAAGGACGGTGATTCGCACGGTGTGCCAGCCCAACCGCTTTCAGCATCTCCAGCGCACGCGAGTTGATCTCGGCGGCTTTCTTTTTGCCAATCAGCAGCGGCATAGCCACGTTTTCCAGCGCGGTGAAATCCGGCAGCAGGTGGTGGAACTGGTAGATGAAACCCAGCTTCTGGTTACGCAGCTCGGCCTTTGCCGCCGAAGAGAGTTTGCTCATTGGCTGGCCGCTGAAAATGACGTCGCCGCTGGTGGGCGTATCCAGCCCGCCCAGGAGGTGTAGTAGCGTACTTTTCCCGGAACCCGAAGTACCGACGATGGCCATCATTTCACCCTCGCCCACGCTGAAGCTAACGTTATGTAGCACGTCAGTCTGCACCGAGCCTTCCTGATAGCGTTTGCACAGGTTGTCGCATTGCAACAGGATCTTATTCATAACGTAAAGCCTCAGCGGGTTGAGTGGCGGCAGCGCGCCAGGAAGGGTACAACGTTGACAGCAGCGCCAGGGCCATCGCCACCAGCGCAATCACGATAACCTGCAGCGGCTCAATGGCAACCGGCAACGCCGCACCGTCGAGGAACGCGCCGATAATCGGCATTAAATTATTGAGCTGGCTGGCGAGCAGCACGCCAAGCACCGCGCCAAGTACCGCGCCAATGATGCCCGCGCTGGCCCCCTGCACCATAAAGACGGTGAGGATCTGCCGCGGCGTCAGCCCCTGCGTTTGCAGAATCGCCACTTCGCCCTGCTTCTCCATGACCATCAGCCCCAGCGAGGTGATGATGTTAAACGCGGCGACCGCGACGATCAGGCTCAGCAGCAGCCCCATCATGTTTTTTTCCATTCGCACGGCCTGGAACAGCTCGCCTTTACGCTCGCGCCAGTCCTGCCATTTGGTGCCTTCCGGCAGCGTTTGCTGGCTGAGGGTATCCACCTGCAGCGGTTTATCCAGCCACAGACGCCAGCCGGTAATGTTGCCCAGCGGGTAGAGCATCAGGCGGGAAGCGTCCTGAATATTGACCAGCATCTGGTAGCCATCGACTTCGCTGTTGGCAGCGAAAGTGCCAATCACCGTAAACAGACGCTGGCTCGGCAGACGCCCCATCGGGGTGAACTGGCTGGCAGACGGCACCATCACGCGGATCTGGTCGCCGCGATTGACGCCTAACTGGCCCGCCAGCTGCTCGCCGAGAATCACGTTGTATTTTCCGGCGCTGAGGTCAGTTTGCTTCACGTTCACCAGATACGGTGTCAGCGGGTCGGCCTTCGCGGGGTCAATCCCCAACATTACCCCCACCGAAACGCTGCGTGCGCTTTGCAGCACCACATCACCGGTCGTGAGCGGTGCAATACGGGTCACACCCTGCAGCTTCACGCTCGATTCCGGAATTTTTTGTGGGTTAAGAGAGCCTTGTTCAGCGCTCAGAATGGCCTGCGGCATCAGCCCCAGTATGTTGTTTTGCAGCTCGCGTTCAAAGCCGTTCATCACCGAGAGGACGGTGACCAGCGCCATCACGCCAAGCGTAATGCCGATTGTCGACAGCCAGGAAACAAAGCGACCGAAGCGGTCCGCTGCTCGCCCGCGCATATAACGCAGGCCGATAAATAGTGCGACAGGTTGATACATGTAATCCGTCTGGTTGCTGATAGCAGAAGCACGAGTATATAAGCGAAAGCACAATGGGTAAATGACTGAACCGTAAGCGCAAGGCTGACAATTCAGCGTCAGGCAACAGGAATGTTGAAATTTTCAGCGACGCGGTCAATAGTGATGTTTTCTTAACGTTTCGCGAAAGACTGATGAACCACACCGTTAACCCTCTGATATTGCGCGCAGGCGCCCTACTGCTGTGCCTCTTTCTGGTTTATACCGGCGTTAGCGCCGTTGAAAAAACGACCTGGCTGATGGAGGTTACGCCGGTAATTATCGTCGTTCCGTTGTTGCTTTTTACCGCTCAGCGCTATCCGCTGACACCGCTGCTGTACGCGCTGATTTTCTGCCACGCCATGATTTTGATGGTCGGCGGTCAGTATACCTACGCGAAAGTGCCTATCGGTTTTGATGTACAGGAATGGTTCAACCTGAGCCGCAACCCTTATGACAAGCTTGGCCACTTTTTCCAGGGGCTGGTACCTGCGCTGGCGGCGCGCGAAATCTTGCTGCGGGGGGAGATCGTTCGGGGCCGTAAAATGTTGGCATTTCTGGTGTGCTGCGTGGCGCTGGCCATTAGCGCCACCTATGAGCTGATTGAATGGTGGGCCGCACTGGCAATGGGGCAAGGCGCGGATGATTTCCTCGGCACGCAGGGCGACCCGTGGGATACGCAATCGGATATGTTCTGCGCCCTGCTTGGCGCACTGACGACGGTGATCGTGCTTACTCGCTGGCATAACCGACAGGTAAACGCTATCGGATGACACAAATACCAATCCGGCCTAGAGGGAGGCATCCTGTAGGCCGGTTTTTCCTATCCTCGACGCAGCTTAATGATCAGAATCGGCATCGCGAACACCAGCGTCAGAAAATTCGCCATGCTCACGGCCATATCCTCAATCATTACGCCGTAGACTAACCACATCACCAGCCCACATACGAACATCACGTACATCAGACCCGAAATGCCCTGGGTATTGCGAGTGGCGATAACCTTAATGGCCTGCGGCAAAAAAGAGAGCGTGGTCAGGCAAGCGGCCAGATAGCCAATCCATGATGCCCATTCCATGATTACGCCTTCACGTCACGGGCTACGCTCGCCACGCTAACCGGTTTTTCCAGCACCACAGCGGGCGATGGCGTTTTACGATACTTATCCAACAGGTGAATCTGAATTTTACGCAAGGCATCGCCATTCAAGCGGTAGTAGCGGAAATACAGCACCAGCGTCATGATGAAAAACAGCGCCGGTAACGCAATCATAATGAACTGCATGCCCTGAACGGTTTGCGCTGACTGCGCCACGTTTGGGGTATAGCCGATGATCCCCAGCACCACGGCGATAAAGAAGGCCGCAAATGCCGAACCGCCCTTCACCACCATCGTCTGTACCGAGTAGGCGATGCTTTCACAGCGAACGTTAAGCTTGTACTCGCCATAGTCGACGGTATCCGCCACCATGATCACCTGGAGAACCCAGAACAGCGCGGTGCCCACGTTGAGGAATACCCCGGCTACGATAATCAGCGGCGCGTTGTGATACCCCGCCAGCGCCATCGCAAACAGCCCGATGCAGCTGATCACCGGCAAAATTGACGCCCCGGCCCACAGCACGCGTCTCGACAGCGCGTTCACCAGCCGCGGGAACAGAATCAGAGTGAGTAAATTCGCCGCACCTGCGTAGGAAAGGTAGTACGGGAACAGAGACGCATCGCCGATCACGTAGGTGAAGTAGTAAATCGCAAAGCCGGTAATAATGTTTGAGGCAATGTTGTAAGCCAGCGCCATCCCCAACAGGCAGGAGAGCTGATCGTTTTTGTAAATCAGCGCCACAATCCCCTTTAGCGTCAGACGCGCGCTATCCGTGCTCGCATCGCTGTCGGAGGAAAAGACTTCATGCACGTTGCGCAGTGTGACAAAGGTCGAGGCGATAAAGAAAGCAATCAGCACCAACGTAAACATCTGGAAACCAAAACCGCGATCCGCACCGCCGACGGCATCTACGAACGGTAGCGTAATGCCTGCCGTCACAAATCCAGCGAGGCTGGCGAAGAAACGCGGATACGGCACCAGTTGCTCACGTTCGCGCTTATCAAGGGTAATGGTCGGCACCAGCGACCAGAAAGGAATATCCATAATGGTGTAGGTCATCCCCCACAGTATGTAGGTGACGCAGACAAACACGACCTGCGCGGTGCCTTCGAACAGATGCGCGCTGAACAGTAAAAACAGAATAAGCGAGTTCGCGAGCGTGCCGATAAGGATCCACGGCTTGAATTTTCCCCATCGCGTTCGCGTGGCGTTCACTATCCATCCCATGATGGGGTCGTTAATCGCATCCCAGATGCGTGCCACAAGGAAAAGCGTGCCCACCAGACCAACCGACAATCCGACCACATCGGTGTAGTAATACATCAGATACATATAAACAATGCCGATGGCAAAATCCTTACCAAACGCACCGAATCCGTAACTGAGTTTTGTTGTCAGAGAGATGCTCATAGGGTACCGGGTCACTGTTACCAGCGCCCGCCTTCTGTTAAGAGTCAGAGGTAAAGCGCCGGATACTTTGCCCGGCGCCGTCTTTTTTTAGCGGTGCAGCCATGCGGGCAGCCAATCACCGTGGGCGGCAATCAGGTCATCCACCAGCGCATAAATCTCTTCGATGCCCAGTACAGCGGCGGTGTGTGGGTCCATCATCACCGCGTGATAAACACGATCGCGGTTTTCCGTGAGGATGGCCTCCGTCAACAGCGTCTGCACATTGATATTGGTCTGCATCATCGCCGCCAGATGTGCGGGAATCGCCCCCACTTTGGTCGGCTGAATGCCGTTCGCATCCACCAGGCAGGCAACCTCCACGCAGCTGCCCTGCGGCAGGTTATCAATCAGACCGTCGTTACGTACGTTGCCATAAATGACGCTCGGTTCTCCGGTCCACAGGGCGTTCATGATGGTGCTGGCGTACTCTCTCGACGGTTTAATATCAATACGTTCAGCGGTCTTGTACTCTTCCAACTCCTTATGCCAGTTTGCCAGCTGCTCGACGCAACGTTTCGGGTATTCATCCAGCGGTACCTTGTAGCGTTCAATCAGATCTTCGCGTCCGGGCTTAATAAACCACGGCGTATATTCGGCAAAATGCTCGGATGATTCGGTGACAAAGTAGCCCAGCTTTTTGAACATTTCATAGCGCACGATGTTCTGGCAGCGCGTATTGCCATGAATATTTGGCTTCGGAGCCTCGCCTGCGGCATAGGCAGCCAGCAGTTCCGGGTAGAGATTGACGTACTCGCCGTCGGCGTTTTTGCGTTCCAGTTCAAGATAGAACGCCATGTGGTTAATACCGGCGCAGCGATAACGTAGCGTCGCCGGGTCAATATCGAGATCGCGCGCCAGCTCCTCCGCCGTCCCCTGCACCGAATGGCACAGCCCTACCTGCTTGATGTGCGGGTAACGGGCGTACATTGCCCAGGTGTTCATCGCCATCGGGTTAACGTAGTTAAGCATGGTGGCATTCGGGCACAGCTCGCTCATGTCCTCACAAATTTGCCAGAGATGCGGGATGGTCCGCAGCGCGCGCATAATGCCGCCAGGCCCAAGCGTATCGGCGATCGTTTGTTCCAGGCCGTGGCGTTTACACACCTCGAAGTCGGTCACCGTACAGGGTTCATAGCCGCCAATCTGGAAGGCGACGACCACAAAGTCCGCGCCCTGTAATGCCGCGCGCTGGTCGGTATGACAGGTAATATGGCCAGAAGCACCAGCCGAATCCATCAGCTTGCGCACCACGATGTGCGACTCTTCCAGCCGCGTGGTGTCGATATCCATGAGCGCAATATGCGCGGACTTCAGCGCTTCGCGATGAAAAACATCGCCGAGAATATTTTTGACAAAAATCGTCGACCCGGCGCCGATAAACGTAATTTTGGGTGCTGTCATCATGACTCTCCAGAACAATAAGTGGACGAGAACATGGTGGCATGCGGTACTCGGGAAAACTTCCACCTTCCGCGATGAGCATTCCCATAAACTCAGATCGGCGTCTGGGTAATGGGAGATCTGAGTTTTTGGGAATAAATGAGCGCAAAAGCAGAGTATACGGCCTGAAATACCGGTTACTATTAGGCTAAGCGATGGATTTTACAGCCGACTTCCCGGTTGACGTCTCCCCGCGCTGACATCATTCTGATAAATCAGGAAACGGAGCCGCCATGAGCAACGCGCCAATCTCTCATCTCCCGCCCGATCCGCATATGTGTAACGGCGATGAAAAGCAGACCCGTAGCCCACTATCACTCTATTCAGAATACCAGCGTCTTGATGTTGAACTGCGTCCACCGCACGCCATGCCCGCCAGCCACTGGCACGGACAGGTCGAAGTGAACGTGCCATTTGATGGTGACGTCGAATACCTGATCAACAATGAAGTCGTGCAGATAAAACAGGGACATATCACCCTGTTCTGGGCCTGTACGCCGCACCAGCTCACCCGCCCAGGTCATTGTCAGCAGATGGCGATTTTCAGCCTCCCTATGCATTTGTTCCTCTCCTGGCCGCTGGACCGCGAACTGGTGAACTACGTCACCCACGGCATGGTGATAAAGTCGCTCGCCACTCAACAGCTGAGCGCCTTTGAAGTGACCCGCTGGCAGCAGGAGCTCGCCAGCCCAAATGAACAGATTCGTCAGTTGGCCATCGATGAAATCGCCCTGATGCTTAAGCGTTTTAGCCTCTCCGGCTGGCGGCCCATCCTGCTGAATAAAACCTCCCGCACGCACAAAAACAGCGTCTCGCGCCACGCGCAGTTTTACGTCAGCCAGATGCTTGGGTTTATTGCTGATAACTATGATCAGGCGTTAACCATCAATGATGTTGCCGAACACGTAAAGCTGAACGCCAACTACGCGATGGGCATTTTCCAGCGCGTCATGCAGCTCACCTTAAAGCAGTACATTACGGCGATGCGCATCAACCACGTTCGCGCGCTATTGAGCGATACGGATAAAACCATCATCGACGTGGCGATGACGGCGGGGTTTCGTTCCAGTAGCCGTTTTTACAGCACCTTCAGTAAACTGGTCGGGATGTCGCCACAGCAGTACCGCAAGCTCAGCCAGCAGAAGAAGCAAATGATCTGAAACGCGCAAGCGCCGCATTTTCAGCGGTTGCACTCCCGCCGCCATCACGGATAATAAGTACAGCAAATTTATATTATTACCGTGGAAATACGGCCATCTGGAGAACGTGCGCTGACTATGCCTGAACTTGCCCGTTATGCCCTACCGACAAAACCCGGCGACCAGCGCCTGCTTGGTGAACTGACCGGCGCGGCCTGCGCGACGCTGGTGGCGGATATCGCTGAACGTCATGCGGGGCCGGTGGTGTTGATCGCCCCGGATATGCAAAATGCCCTGCGCCTGCACGATGAAATTACCCAGTTTACCGACAGCCTGGTGATGAACCTGGCCGACTGGGAAACGTTGCCCTACGACAGTTTCTCACCGCATCAGGATATTATCTCTTCGCGCCTGTCGACGCTCTACCAACTGCCGACGATGCAGCGTGGCGTATTGATCGTGCCGGCCAGCACATTGATGCAGCGCGTCTGCCCGCACAGTTTCCTGCACGGCCACGCGCTGGTGATGAAAAAAGGCCAGCGCCTGTCGCGCGACGCCCTGCGTAGCCAGCTCGACAGCGCGGGCTACCGTCACGTCGATCAGGTAATGGAGCACGGTGAATATGCTACCCGCGGCGCGCTGCTGGATCTCTACCCGATGGGCAGCGAGCAGCCTTATCGCCTTGACTTCTTCGATGATGAAATCGACAGCCTGCGCGTCTTTGACGTCGACAGCCAGCGTACGCTGGAAGAAGTTGAGGCCATTAACCTGCTGCCCGCCCACGAATTTCCGACCGACAAAACCGCTATCGAGCTGTTCCGCAGCCAGTGGCGCGATAAGTTTGAGGTCAAACGTGATGCCGAGCATATCTACCAGCAGGTCAGTAAAGGCACGCTGCCTGCCGGGATCGAATACTGGCAGCCGCTCTTCTTCAGCGAGCCGCTACCCGCGCTGTTCAGCTATTTCCCGGCCAATACCCTGCTGGTGAATACCGGTGACGTTGAGGCCAGCGCCAACCGTTTCCAGGCTGACGCGCAGGCGCGTTTTGAAAACCGGGGCGTGGATCCGATGCGCCCGCTGCTGCCTCCTGCAACGCTGTGGCTGCGTACCGAAGAGCTGAACAGAGAGCTGAAAAAATGGCCGCGCATCCAGCTCAAAACCGAGCATCTGGCAGACAAAGCGGCGAATACCAACCTCGGCTTCCAGCCGCTGCCGGACCTCTCCGTCCAGGCGCAAAACAAATCGCCGCTGGATAACCTGCGTAAGTTTATCGAGTCCTTTAGCGGGCCGGTGGTCTTCTCGGTAGAGAGCGAGGGTCGCCGCGAAGCGTTAGGCGAACTGTTGGCGCGGATCAAGCTGTCGCCAAAACGTATTCAACGGCTGGATGAAGCGAGCGGTAAAGGTCACTATCTGATGATAGGCGCCGCCGAGCACGGCTTTATCGATACGCAGCATAACCTGGCGCTGATTTGCGAAAGCGACCTGCTGGGCGAGCGCGTGGCGCGTCGCCGTCAGGATGCCCGGCGGACCATTAACCCGGATACCCTGATTCGCAACCTGGCAGAACTGCACATCGGCCAGCCGGTGGTGCATCTTGAGCACGGCGTGGGGCGCTACGGCGGAATGACGACTCTGGAAGCAGGCGGCATCACCGCCGAGTATCTGATCCTCACCTACGCCAACGACGCCAAGCTGTACGTACCGGTCTCCTCATTGCACCTGATTAGCCGCTACGCTGGCGGTGCGGAAGAGAACGCGCCGCTGCACAAACTGGGCGGCGATGCCTGGAGCCGCGCGCGACAAAAAGCGGCGGAAAAAGTGCGCGATGTGGCCGCGGAGCTGCTGGATATCTACGCTCAGCGCGCGGCGAAAGAAGGCTTTGCCTTCAAACACGATCGTGAACAGTATCAGCTGTTCTGCGATAGTTTCCCATTTGAAACGACACCGGACCAGGCACAGGCGATCAACGCGGTGCTCAGCGACATGTGCCAGCCGCTGGCGATGGATCGTCTGGTGTGCGGCGACGTTGGCTTTGGTAAAACCGAGGTCGCCATGCGCGCCGCCTTCCTCGCGGTCGAGAACCACAAACAGGTTGCGGTGCTAGTGCCGACGACCCTGCTAGCGCAGCAGCACTATGATAACTTCCGCGACCGTTTCGCCAACTGGCCGGTGCGCATTGAGATGCTTTCCCGCTTCCGCAGCGCCAAAGAGCAGACGCAGATTCTGGCCGAAGCCGCCGAGGGTAAAATTGATATTCTGATCGGAACCCACAAGCTGCTGCAAAGCGACGTGAAGCTACGCGATCTGGGGCTACTGATCGTCGATGAAGAGCATCGCTTCGGCGTGCGCCACAAAGAGCGCATTAAAGCGATGCGCGCCGACGTCGACATTCTGACGCTCACCGCCACGCCTATTCCGCGAACCCTGAATATGGCAATGAGCGGCATGCGCGATCTGTCGATTATTGCCACCCCGCCCGCCCGCCGTCTGGCGGTCAAAACCTTCGTGCGTGAGTACGATAGTCTGGTGGTGCGCGAAGCTATTCTGCGTGAAACGCTGCGCGGCGGCCAGGTGTACTACCTGTACAACGATGTCGAAAATATTCAGAAAGCCGCCGACAGGCTGGCGGAACTGGTGCCGGAAGCGCGTATCGCCATCGGTCATGGCCAGATGCGCGAACGCGAACTGGAACGGGTGATGAACGATTTCCACCACCAGCGCTTCAACGTGCTGGTGTGTACCACCATCATTGAGACCGGTATCGACATTCCTACCGCCAATACCATCATCATCGAACGCGCCGACCACTTTGGTCTGGCACAGCTGCATCAGCTACGTGGACGCGTGGGGCGTTCGCACCACCAGGCCTATGCCTGGCTGCTGACGCCGCATCCGAAAGCCATGACCCCAGACGCCCAGAAACGTCTGGAAGCCATCGCCTCGCTGGAAGATTTGGGCGCAGGTTTTGCGCTCGCCACCCACGACCTCGAAATTCGCGGTGCGGGCGAGCTGCTGGGCGAAGGGCAAAGCGGGCAGATGGAGTCCATTGGCTTCTCGCTGTACATGGAGATGCTGGAAAACGCCGTCGATGCGCTAAAAGAGGGTCGCGAACCGTCGCTGGAGGATTTAACCAGCCAGCAAACCGAAGTTGAGCTGCGTATGCCGTCGCTGTTGCCGGATGATTTTATCCCGGACGTCAACACGCGCCTCTCCTTCTACAAGCGGATTGCCAGCGCGAAGAATGAAAACGAGCTGGAAGAGATCAAGGTCGAGCTGATCGACCGCTTCGGTCTACTGCCGGATGCTGCGCGTAATCTGCTGGATATCGCCCGTCTGCGTCAGCAGGCGCAGAAGCTCGGGATCCGCAAGCTGGAAGGCAACGAGAAAGGCGGCGTGATTGAGTTTGCCGAGAAGAATCACGTCAATCCGACGTGGCTGATTGGTCTGCTACAGAAACAGCCGCAGCACTTCCGCCTCGACGGCCCGACGCGCCTGAAGTTCTTCCAGGAACTGGGCGAGCGTAAAATGCGAATGGACTGGGTTCGCCAGTTTATGCGCCAACTGGAAGAAAACGCCCTCGCCTGAACGAAATAACATACTGATTCCTTTATTTTTTTACCCTTATACGGCCGCTGTTGCGGCCGTATTGCTTTCTCGCCATTCCTGAAATCGCGTTTCATTCTTGCCCAATCGCATTCTGACTTTTGTTTACATTGAAATAAAAATGCGTATATTTCTCATTTGCATTCATTTTATGCATGCGCGTTGGCCTATAACACGACCGTCACCACAGAGCGGCGGACAAAAATAATGACGATTGATTAAGGGTTTATATGTCTCACTCTTCAAATATCCGCAACGGCCGCCTGGCGCCGTCAATGCTGGCAATGGGCATCGCGCTCGCGTTGTCACCGGGCTTAAGCGTTGCCGCCAGTGAAGATACTATTATCGTTGACGGCACCAGCAATACGGGCAGCGATAGCGAAACGCAGGACTACAGCGTGAAAACCACCACTGCCGGCACGAAGATGCAGATGGTCCAACGCGATATTCCTCAGTCGGTCACCATCGTCAGCGAACAGCGGATGCAGGATCAGCAGCTGCAAACGCTGGGCGATGTGATGAACAACACCATGGGCATTACCAGCAGCCAGGCCGATTCCGACCGTACCAGCTACTTCTCTCGCGGCTTTGAAATTGACAACTATATGGTCGACGGGATCCCGACCTATTTTGAATCCCGCTGGAACCTCGGCGATGCCCTTTCCGATACCGCGTTGTTTGAACGCGTAGAAGTGGTGCGCGGCGCGAACGGCCTGATGACAGGGACAGGCAATCCTTCTGCCGCCATCAACATGGTCCGCAAACACGCCACCAGCCGCGAATTTACCGGCAATCTTTCGGCGGAATATGGCAGCTGGAATAAACAGCGCTACGTTGCCGACCTGCAAAGTCCGCTGACCGAAGACGGTAAAGTGCGTGCGCGAATCGTGGCCGGCTATCAGAACAACGATTCCTGGCTCGACCGCTATAACAACGACAAAACCTTCTTCTCCGGTATTCTCGATGCCGACCTTGGCGATACCACCAGCCTCTCCGTTGGTTATGAATATCAACGTATTGATATCAATAGCCCAACCTGGGGCGGCCTACCGCGCTGGAATACCGACGGCAGCACTAACCATTACGATCGCGCGCGCAGTACGTCACCGGATTGGGCCTACAACGATAAAGACATTAATAAGGTCTTTATGACGCTGACGCAGCGCTTTGCCGATACCTGGCAGGCAACGCTGAATGCCACCCACTCCGAAGTGAAATTCGACAGTAAAATGATGTACATCGATGCCTACGTGAACAAAGCCGACGGTTCTCTGGTTGGTCCGTCCAGCAACTACGGCCCAGGCTATGACTACGTGGGCGGGACCGGGTGGAACAGCGGCAAGCGCAAAGTGGATGCTGTCGATCTGTACACCGATGGCAGCTACGATCTGTTTGGCCGTCAGCACAACCTGATGCTCGGCGGCAGCTATAGCAAACAAAATAACCGTTACTTCAGCGCCTGGGACAACGTCTTCCCGGATCAAATAGGTAACTTTGATAATTTCAACAGCGCCAGCTTCCCGGAAACCAACTGGACCTCGCAGAGCCTGGCGCAGGACGATACCACGCGCATGAAGTCGCTGTATGCCGCCACTCGTTTTTCGCTGGCCGACCCGCTGCATCTGATTATCGGCGCGCGTTATACCAACTGGAGCGTCAGCACGCTGTCCTACAATATGGAGCAAAACCACACCACGCCGTACGCGGGCCTGGTGTATGACATCAATGATAACTGGTCAACCTACGCCAGCTATACCTCCATCTTCCAGCCGCAAAACGACAAAGACAGTTCCGGTAAATACCTGAAGCCGATTACCGGCAACAACTACGAAGTAGGTCTGAAATCAGACTGGATGGACAGTCGCCTGACCACGACCCTATCCGTGTTCCGCATTGAGCAGGATAACCTGGGGCAGTCGACCGGCGTGCCGATTGCCGGCAGCAACGGCGAAATCGCCTACACTACCGTCGACGGCACCGTCAGCAAAGGCGTAGAATTTGAAATTAACGGCGCGCTCACCGATAACTGGCAGATGACCTTCGGGGCCACCCGCTACGTGGCGGAAGACAGCGATGGCAAGGCGGTAAACCCGAATCTGCCGCGCACCACCCTGAAGATGTTTACCCGCTATCGTTTGCCGATGATGCCGGATCTGACCGTCGGGGGCGGCGTGAACTGGCAGAACCGGGTGTACAAAGATACCGTGACGCCATTCGGCACCTTCCGCGCCGAGCAAGGCAGCTATGCGCTGGTGGATTTATTCACCCGCTACCAGGTCACCAAAAACTTTGCCCTACAGGGCAATATCAACAACCTGTTTGATAAAACCTACGATACCAATATCGACGGTTCGATAGTCTACGGTGAGCCGCGCAACGTCAGCGTCACCGCCAGCTATCAGTTCTGATTTAATTGCCAGATAAAACCAAGGGAGCCACAAGGCTCCCTTTTTTGTCTGTATAAGCATCGCGTTCCCGGAGTCGGCACAGACGTGCCTCGTCAGAGCTACAGCTTCCAGGTAGCCCGGCCAGGCGAAGCGCCGCCGGGAGCGGCTCCCATCCGGCAGACGTAAAAAAGGCAGCCATTCGGCTGCCTTAGTCTCCCCAAATTTTCGACTTCGAAATAACTTAGTTATTGCGAATATAGTCGTCCATCTCGGTTTTCAGGTTATCGGATTTGGTCCCGAAAATCGCCTGAACGCCGGAACCTGCGACTACCACACCCGCAGCGCCCAGTTTCTTCAGGCCAGCCTGATCCACTTTGGCGACGTCGGCTACGCTGACGCGCAGACGGGTGATACAAGCGTCGAGGTTGGTGATGTTTTCTTTACCGCCGAAGGCTGCAATCAGCGCCGGAGCCATTTCACTGGTTGCGCCCGCTTTGGATTCTTCAGTGGTGTCTTCACGACCCGGCGTTTTCAGATCCAGTGCTTTAATCAGCACGCGGAAGATAACGTAGTACACGATCGCATAGCAAATACCGACAATCGGGAACAGCCACAGCTTGCTGCTGTTACCGGACAGAACGATAAAGTCGATCAGACCGTGAGAGAACGAAGTACCGTCACGCATACCCAGCAGGATACAGATCGGGAACGCCAGACCCGCCAGAATCGCGTGGATAACGTACAGGATCGGCGCAACGAACATGAAGGAGAACTCGATCGGCTCGGTGATACCGGTCAGGAACGAGGTCAACGCTGCGGAGATCATGATACCGCCCACTTTCGCGCGGTTCTCTGGTTTAGCAGAGTGCCAGATAGCGATAGCCGCTGCCGGCAGACCGTACATTTTGAACAGGAAGCCACCGGACAGTTTGCCCGCAGTCGGGTCGCCCGCCATGTAACGCGGGATGTCGCCGTGGAATACCTGGCCTGCCGCGTTGGTGTATTCGCCGATCTGCATCTGGAAAGGAACGTTCCAGATATGGTGCAGACCGAACGGCACCAGGCAACGCTCGATGAAGCCGTAGATACCGAACGCGACAACCGGGTTCTGGTAAGCAGCCCACTGAGAGAAGGTCTGGATAGCGGTACCGATTGGCGGCCAGATGAAGGACAGGATCACGCCGGTAAAGATAGCGGCCAGACCTGAGATAATCGGTACAAAGCGCTTGCCCGCGAAGAAGCCCAGATATTCTGGCAGCTTAATGCGGTAGAAGCGGTTGAACATGTACGCAGCGATAGCACCGGAGATAATACCGCCGAGCACACCGGTATCAGCCAGGTGTTTAGCGGCAATTTCTTCAGCCGGTAAGTGCAGTACCAGCGGCGCAACCACAGCCATGGTTTTCACCATGATGCCATAAGCGACGACTGAGGCCAGTGCGGATACGCCATCGTTATTGGTGAAGCCTAACGCCACACCGATAGCGAAGATAAGCGGCATGTTAGCAAAAACAGAACCGCCTGCTTCTGCCATAACATGAGAAACGACGGCTGGCAGCCAGCTGAAGTTTGCGGAACCGACGCCCAGCAGGATACCTGCGATAGGCAGTACGGAAACCGGCAGCATCAGCGATTTACCGACCTTCTGCAGGTTAGCAAATGCATTCTTAAACATAATAAGGAGTGCTCCTGAGTTTTTTGTACTTTTATCTACGTTTTCACGCATCGGTGAGAGGGGAGAGACTCACCAGGGACAGGACATCTAAGTGCCCTTTTTATTTATTACACAGAGTAAAATAAATCCCCGCGATTTTGTTTGACGGTTATCACGTTTCAAAGAGCTATGGCGAAAAAACCTAATCTTCTTTACAGAAAACGTGTCTGTATGTTGCAAGATTAACATTCACCGCCACTTTTACGGCGGTGAACTGTACTCGCTTTAACCATTAATTACGAGCAATAAAATAAGCTCGGAAATCAGGCGGATTGCAGACGCGCGGGATCGATATGGAAGAGAGTCGAGAAGTTTTCAGTAGTCTGCTGAGCCAGCTGTTCAACGCTTACGCCTTTCAACACCGCCATGTACTCAGCGACATCGCGCACCATCGCCGGCTGGTTCTCTTTACCCCGATGCGGTACCGGCGCCAGATAAGGCGAATCGGTCTCGACCAGCAGCCTGTCCAGCGGAACATAGCGCGCGGCTTCGCGCAGTTGCTCCGCGTTACGGAAGGTCACAATCCCGGAAAACGAGATGTAAAACCCCATATCCAGTAGCGTTCCTGCCGTCTCCACGTCTTCAGTGAAACAGTGTAGTACACCGCCGCAATCCGTCACTTTTTCTTCCCGCAGGATGGCCAGCGTATCGGCGCGCGCGTCACGGGTATGGACGATCACCGGCTTGTTGAGCTCACGGCCAATCTGAATATGGTGGCGAAACGACAGCTGCTGCTGCGGTTTGGTTTCCGGCGTATAGAAGTAATCAAGGCCGGTTTCGCCCATCGCGACCACGCCCTCTTCTGCCGCCAGACGGCGCAGCGCTTCAACATCGTACGGTTCATCCTGATTGAGCGGATGCACACCGCAGGAGAAGACCACTTCCGGGCGGTTGCCCACCAGTTCACGCATATGACGGTAGCCCGGCAGCGTCGTCGCGACGGCCAGGGCAAAGCGGACGTCGCGCGCGGCGGCTTTCGCCATCACGTCATCCACGTCTTTATGCAGGGATTGATAATCAAGGCCATCGAGATGGCAATGCGAGTCGACTAAAAACATGATGTCTCTCTTAGAGGTGAGATACCGGCAGCACCGCACCAGGTTGCAGATAGTGTTCCCAGCGCAGAAGGCGCTCGGTGAGAATAAGTTCGCGGTTCAGCCCCGTGACGCTTTGCAGCTGTTCACGGCAGGCGCATGCATCGGCGACAATCGCCTGCAGGCGCGCGGCAGAAAGCGTTTGCGCCAGCTGGGCTACCAGCGTCAGGCTATCGGCATTGGTCAGCCGCGTAATACGCTGCTGATATTTGAGGGCATCAAGCAGCAACGATGACAGCCAGTGTAAACGCTGCACGACTGAATCATGGTTCAGCGATGGCATAAATGCCAGCCAGTCGCCGCTGTTGAGCGTCACGCCCAGCGCCTGACAAAATTTTTCGCGCGTGGCCCAGGTCTCAGGGGCCAACAGATCCAGCGCCGCGGCGGGCGCATGATCGGACAATCGCAGCGCCGTCAGCAGCGTATCGCGCGAGGCGCTGTTTTCTCGCTCCAGCCACGCCAGCGCGTACTGCTCGCTCGGCGGCGCCAGATGGAAAAAACGACAGCGGCTACGCAGCGTTGCCAGCAGCCGAGCAGGCTCCTGGCAAGCGAGGAAAAACCAGGTATTTTTCGGCGGTTCTTCCAGCGTTTTCAGCAGCGCGTTGGCGGCGGCTTCGGTCAGCAGCGTAGCATCCGCTATCCACACCACCTTTGCCCCGCCCAGGCGAGAATGTTCATACAGCTTTTCGCTCACCTCGCGTACCGCGTCGATGCCTAACGTACTTTTGCCCTTCTCGGGCTGCAGCGCGTAGTAGTCAGGGTGTGTCCCCGCCTGCATCAGCTGACAACTATGGCATTGGCCGCAGCTTTTATGACCGTCCGGGTTCTGGCACATCAAAAAACGGGTGATGGCGTAGACCAGCGAATCGGCCCCCATACCGCCGCGCGCCTGAACTAACAGCGCATGGTGACCACGTCCGGCCTGATAGCTCGAAACGAGCTGTTCAAACGGCGGACGTAACCACGGATACCATTTCATGCCTGCTGCTCCGCTACCCACGCGGTGACCGCGGCGCGAATATCGCTCATTACTTTCTCCAGCGGTTGAGTCGCGTCAACGGTGATAATGCTGTCATCCGCCGCCGCCAGCTCAAGATAGCGCGCGCGGGTGCGGTTAAAGAAGTTGAGCGACTCTTGCTCGATGCGATCGAGATCGCCACGAGCACGGGCGCGTTTGAGGCCCACTTCCGGCGTCACGTCGAGGTAAAGGGTCAGGTTCGGGCGAAAATCCCCCAGCACCGCGTCGCGCAACGTCGCCAGCATCGTGCGATCGATACCGCGACCACCGCCCTGGTAGGCCTGGGTGGAAAGGTCATGACGATCGCCAATCACCCACTGCCCGCCTGCCAGCGCCGGTTTGATCACCGTCTCAACCAGCTGCACGCGGGCGGCGTAGAACATCAATACTTCCGCTTTATCGGTAATCACTTCGTCGCCGACCGATTTAATGTCCAGCACCAGACTGCGCAGCTTTTCCGCCAGCACGGTCCCCCCCGGCTCGCGGGTAAACAGCAGGTCGTTCACGCCGAGGTCGCGCAATGTTTCCACAACCACATCCCGCGCGGTGGTTTTGCCCGCCCCTTCCAGTCCTTCAATGACGATGTAATTACTGCGCATTTTTATCCTTTAGCACTTTCAGGTAACCCTGCACCGACCGGTTATGGTCTGCAAGATTGGTATTAAACGTATGCCCGCCTTTACCATCTGCCACAAAATACAGATACGGCGTTTTAGCCGGATGCGCAGCGGCATTCAGCGACGCTTCGCCCGGGCTGGCAATCGCCCCCGGCGGCAGGCCGGAAATCGTGTAGGTATTATACGCGGTTGGGGTCTCAAGATCCTTACGAGAGATTTTGCCGTCATAGCGCTCCCCCATCCCGTAGATGACCGTTGGATCCGTCTGCAGACGCATGCCGATGCGCAATCGATTGATAAACACCGACGCCACACGATCGCGTTCCTCCGGCACCGCCGTCTCTTTTTCAACGATCGACGCCATGGTTACCAGCTGGTTTTTATCCTGATACGGCAGGTTGTCCATCCGCCCTTCCCAGACTTTATCGACCTGGGTCACCATCTTCTGATGCGCGCGTTTGAGGATAGCCACGTCGGTGGTATTGGCGGTATACATCCAGGTGTCCGGCCAGAACCAGCCTTCAACCCACTCAGGGTTGTCCAGCGCCAGCGCTTTCGCGACGGTGGCGTAGCTATCATCGCTGAGCGTGTGCTTGATATAAGGTGCCTCACGCAGCTGCTTCAGGTAATCGCTCAGACGCATCCCTTCAACGAAGCGCAGCGGGAACTGGGCTTCTTTACCGCTGGCTAACAGCTGCAGCATCTCGCGGACGGTCATTTGCGGGGTGAAGCGATAGGTACCGGCCTTAAAATGCGAGAGTTCTGGCTCAAGGCGCAGCAGCCACTGGAAAACGCGCGGGCGGTTTATCACCTTGTCGGCATACAGCTGGTCGCCCAGCGCCAGGCGCCCGGTCCCCGCTTTCAGCGTAAAGACGGTATCTTCTTTAATCAGCAGCGCGCTATCCGCCATCTGACGCACTTTCCACATACCGACGCCAGCGGCAATGCCGAGAACAATCAATACCAACAGAACAAAGCGTAACAGTTTCATCATGCTAATCAGACGACTCACAAATTGGGGCTAAAAATTGATAAAGCTCGCGGGAAGGCCACTGCCATGCCGCGTAGCGCTGCACGGGGATCACCGGCATCAGCGCGTTGCAGATAATCACTTCATCCGCCTGCGCCAGCGCTTCTGGCCGCGCATTCACTTCGACAACGCGGTACGGCGAGTGTGCCAGCCGGGCGATAATAAATTGCCGCATAATACCGTTCACCCCCGCCTGGTCAAGCCGTGGCGTATACACATCGCGCCCGCAGCGCCAGAACAGATTAGCGGCACAGCATTCCGTAAGCCACCCGTCGCTGTCAAGGACAAGGGCCTCATCGGCGTTTGTCTGCTCAAGATGAGAACGAATCAGTACCTGCTCAAGGCGATTGAGATGCTTCAGCCCCGCCAGATACGGATTTCGCCCCAGCGGAACGGGGCTAAGCGCGAGGGTGGCACCCGTGGTTTTCAAGGCAGCATAGTGCAGGGGATAAGGTGAAACGCTCAGGATACACGTCGGCTGCTGACAGCCAGCGGCGCTATAGCCGCGGCCGCCGACGCCACGCGTAACGATCGCTTTGAGTACGCCACTCTCCTGCGGGCCGGCCAACGTGCGCATTTCAGCCGTCAGCCGCTCCCATTCAGTAAACGGGATAGCCAGCCGTGCACAACTCTGCTGTAGACGAAGCAGATGATGGGTAATCAACGCTATCTTTCCGGCAACAATTCGCCCCGTAGTGAAACAACCATCGCCGAATTGCAGACCACGATCGTTCGTTGCCAGCCCTCGTTCTTCATTGTGATGGATTAAAAACATTCACCCTCCATATCAATCATGTTCAAGAGTGTCAGGCGCACGAGCCATCTGCAAGTTTTATATTACTTTCAGCACAGGACGTTGCAAGGATAGTCATATTTATTTTTTATATATGAAGACAACGAAATTCAACCAGGAAATACAAATTGCAGAGGAAACATACTAAATATGCATTATTTAATTGAAATGAAAAACATCATTTAGATATTATTTATTGTTACAGAGAAATGCGTAACACATAATTTAACATATCCTGCACCTTTGAATTAACGCACTGCGCAAGATGAAATAAACAATACCCAAAGAATGATATCTCTTTTCTCTGAGTCTGTATGCAAAAAATTAAAACCGCCAACAAGGATATTGAGTAATGAAAGGAAAATTAGCCGCTGTCGCATTTTTCACCGCCACGGGCCTCGCCTCTTCCGTTATGGCACAGGATGGCCAGGTTAACTTCACCGGTAAAATCATCGAAGCCGGTTGTAAGATTAACGGCAGCGTGACCGACACTCAGGACGTTAAACTGGGTGAAGTCGTCAGAACAGCGTTCACTGCCGCTGGCGACAGCGCGGCAACCACCAAATTCTCTCTGGTATTAACCGATTGCCCAACTGAGCTGGCCAACAAGCCGGTGAGCGTCAAATATGATGGCACCCCGGATTCTGTCAACAATGATTACCTGCAGTTAACCGGTTACGGCGATGCAACCGTTGCATCCGGCGTAGCCATTCAGCTGCTGAACGCCGACGGCTCCGAGCTGCCGCTGGGTACCGCCTCTAAAGCGGTGACCATTGCCTCTGACGCAGCCGCAGAAACCACACTGGACTTCTTCGCTCGCTATATTGCGACCGATGCCTCCGTTAAAAGTGGTGATGCTAACGGCTCCGTCAACTTCATGCTGACCTACAACTAATCACGCCGTATCTTTATTCCCCATTAATGACGAAAGTAAAGTCGGACTCATCCGACTTTACTTTTTCAGGAAATAAAAATGAAACGATATAGCCAATTAATTGCCGCCACTTTGTTATTTTCAATGAGCGCCGCACAGGCCGGCATTGTTGTCGGTGGAACGCGAATTATTTATAACGGGAATAAAAAGAAACGTCTATTAGCGTTAAAAACCCGGATAAATCCTCCTATCTGATTCAGTCATGGAGCGACAGCGGAGAAAAAAGCACCGATAAATCACCATTTATGGTGACTCCGCCGTTATTCCGCCTGGGGGCCGACCAGGAGAACACGCTGCGTATTATCCGCACCGGTGGCAACCTCCCGGAAGACAGAGAATCACTGTACTGGATGAATATTAAATCCATTCCGGCCACCGAGAAACAGGATAATGTTAACACCCTGCAAATCGCGGTGAAAACGCGCATCAAATTGATCTATCGCCCGCAGGCGCTCAGCCAGCAGCCGGAAAATGTCACTGAAAAACTGACCTGGAAACGCAGCGGTAGCAGCTTGACCGTCACCAACCCTACTGCTTACTACATGAACTTCAGTACGTTAAAGGTCGGGAGCAGCACCGTAAAAGACGCCACCTATGTTGCGCCAATGAGTACCGCCACATTCACGATCCCCGCCAACAGCGCTGCGGGCGATGTCCGCTGGACGCTTATTAGCGATTACGGTTCCGCCGGCAATGAACACCGCTCACCTCTGTGAGGCCATTTGATTATTTCTCCGAAAGGATATCGGAATGACAGCAGCAGCTAACAAAAAAACAATGAGCTTCAGCCGAATAGCCTGCTTTATTGCGCTACAGTGCGCGCTCCCGTTATTTAATCCGGCCATGGCCCGCGAATATTTCAACCCGGCATTGCTGGGCATTGACGGCCCTGGCAAAGAGTTAACCGACCTCTCCGCCTTTGAAGAAGGCGTGGGACAAATGCCAGGCACCTATCGCGTTGATGTGGTTGTCAATAAGACCACCGTTGGTACGCATGACATCAAGTTTGCCATGCAGAAAGACGCCCAGGGGAATTCCACGCTGCAGCCCTGTCTTAGCCTCGATATGCTGGGCGAATTTGGCGTGCGAACCGACGCCTTCCCCGGCCTGAAGTCCGAAGGTGATTGCGTGAATCTGGCGGCGATTCCCCAGAGTCACGCCGAGTTCGTCTTTGAGCGCCAGCAGCTGATCTTCTCTATTCCCCAGGCCGCTATCAATAATCACGCGCGTGGCTATGTCCCGCCCGAGCAGCTTGATGAAGGAATTAACGCGCTGCTGCTTAACTACAGCTTTTCCGGCGCAAATACTGAGGCGCGCCAGAGCGGGATGACGGACTCTGACAGCTATTATCTGAGCCTGCGTCCGGGTCTGAATATCGGGCCGTGGCGCATACGAAACTACAGCACCTGGAATCGAAACATCAACGGCTCTGACGCGGATGAAAGCTGGGATTCACTGTACACCTATGCCCAACGCAATATCCTCGCCCTGAAAAGCCAGCTGACGCTCGGCGACAGCACCGCGCCGTCCGATATGTTTGACAGCGTGCCCTTCCGCGGCGCCCAGCTGGCGTCTGACGACGATATGCTGCCCGACAGCCTGCGCGGCTATGCGCCGGTCGTGCGCGGCATTGCGCGCACCAATGCCCAGGTGATCATCAAGCAGAACGGTTACACCATCTACCAGAGCTACGTATCACCGGGCGCGTTCGAGATCGCCGACATGTACCCTACCGGCAGCAGCGGCGATCTGGACGTAACAATTAAAGAAGCCGATGGCAGCGAACAGCACCAGACGGTCGCCTTCGCCTCCCTGCCGGTGCTGCAGCGCGAAGGCCGCCTGAAATACAGCCTCACCAGCGGCCAGTATCGCCCCTACGATAACGCAATCGACAAAGAGATGTTTACCCAGGGGACCGCTATTTACGGTCTGCCCGCTGGCTTTACCGTTTACGGCGGCGGCCAGTTCTCACAGCATTATCAGTCGTTGCTCGGCGGCGTGGGTAAAAACTTTGGTACGCTGGGGGCCATATCCGTCGACGGCACTCAGTCATGGTCGACGCCGCAGGACGAAGAGAAAGAGAGCGGCCAGTCCTGGCGTATTCGATACAGCAAAAACATTGTTGAAACCGGAACCAATATCTCTATCTCAGGCTACCGCTATTCAACATCCGGTTTTTATACCCTATCCGAAGTGCTGGACACCTGGCGAGACGATGACCGCGAGCTCAATCACGATCGCCGACGCAACCGCGCCGAGTTCATGCTCAATCAGAACCTGGGGGAAAACCTCGGCTCCCTGTCCCTCAACGCAATGAGCGAAGACTACTGGAACAGCAGCCGCCAGATGCGATCTATCGGCGTGGGCTACAGCAACAGCTGGGGCGTCGTCACCTGGAACCTGAACTACAGCTATAACCGCAACACCCAGGATAACGACAGCGACAAAGTGTACGACGAAGATCAGATCTTCTCGCTCAGCGTTAACGTGCCGCTCGACCGCTGGCTGAGCAACAGCTACGCCAGCTACAGCGTGAACAGCAGCAAGCGCGGCGATACCAGCCATAGCGTGGGGCTGAATGGCTCGACGCTGGAGGACCGGAACCTTAGCTGGAACGTGCAGCAGAGTGAAACCAACCACGGCGAAGGCAGCAGCCGCTATGCTAGCCTGGATTACCAGGGCACTTACGCGCGGCTCAACACCGCCTACAGCTATGACCACGATCAAAAGCGCGTTAACTACGGCATTGAAGGCGGCGTCGTGGCGCACGCGCACGGCGTAACGCTGAGCCAGGCGCTGGGTGAAACCTCCGCGTTGGTGGAAGCGCCCGGCGCCGGCGGCGTGACCGTCAGCAACCAAACCGGGGTCAGAACCGATTTTCGCGGCTACACCGTGGTGCCGTACGTCACGCCCTACCGAGAATCAACGGTATCGCTGGACACCGCCACCCTGCCCGACGGCGCCGACGTCGAACTGACCAACAAAATCATTACGCCAACACGCGGTGCGATTGTGCGCGCGCATTTTGATACTCGCGTGGGCAAACGGGTGCTGATGACGTTGACGCGCAGCAACGGCGAGGCCGTGCCATTTGGCGCGCTGGTGACCAACGCTGACAACACCGCTGGCAGTATAGTCGGCGACAACGGTCAGGTTTATCTGACGGGGATGGATGATAGCGGGACGGCACTGGCGAAATGGGGCCAGGGGCCCGCTCAGCAGTGCCGCATAAACTGGCAATTACCCAGCGCCACACCCGCCAGCGGCGTACTGGAAGTAAAAACATCATGTCAGTAAAAATAAAAGGATATCTATGATGAGAGCGCGGCTACTCCCTCTACTGATTGTCAGCAATTTGTTTATCGCTCATACGGCGCAGGCCGACTATTTTAGCTCAGTCGGCACACATACGATGAGCTACGATCTTGATAACTGGACTGTTGGTATCCCCGCTACCGCAGGCGCAAGCTCCGGCTGGTGGGAAGACGCGGGTTCTGTCAGTGTTGAAATAAAACCAAGTTCAACCACAGGTTCTTTCGTGACGCTACAGGTCGATGGTTCACTTGTGGGCGAAAACACTTACGCCACCAGCAACCCCGGTGTAGGCATCAAGTACAAAACTAACATTACGAATATAACCAATACGGGTGGAAATGGCGAAACCGCACCCGATTTTCGCTTCAATTTAGGTATCGAAACTGGCGTCGTTTCATCTTCCTTTCTGCACGTTTACTATCAGTTAGTCAGGCTGACGGATAAGGTCCCTGCGGGCAAGATTACCTCTTTACCGCAGGTTACGGCTATTTTTCACAACCCAGACGGTCTCGGCGATGCGGTTATCTCGCGGTTAATTTATACCAGCGCCGCCGCCACGCAGCCGAAATACAACGCCTGCAAAATCGTTGCCCCCACTGAAATCCAGCTTGCGCCCTTATACGGCAACACGCTGCAAAACGGCGCGCAGGGTAGCCAGCAGGCGGAAACCATACAACTGACCAACTGCCCGGGCGCCATTAACGGCATCACCTACAATTTCTCTGCGGTTTACGGCACCCATAAAGCGAGCAACGGCGTCGTGAATACCGTGACCGGCACAGGCTACGCGCAAAACGTCTATATCCAGGTGCAAAACGCCGACGGTACGCCTCATAGAGTAAATGGCTCCATCCCAGTGAGCAATTACGATGGCTCCGGCGACTATACCCTGCCCGATTTTAAAGTGGCCTATTTCATTGACGATGCCAGCCGCGTCAGGGCAGGCAACGTCAAATCAGCCATTGAACTCAAAGTGACCTACAACTAACAAGGACTATTTATGCACATCGTAAACGGAAACAAAATGGCGCTGAGTCTGCTGGTCTGCGCAGGGTTGTTCTCAGCGACCAGTCAGGCGGTCAATATCGATATCACGGGTAAGGTTGTCGCTTCACCCTGCGTGGTTAACGGCAATAACGACTCTCTGGCCGTCAACTTAGGTGATAATATTCAGGCAGATACGTTGTCAGCCAGCGGCAGCGCCACCACATGGACTGACGTGACGCTGAAGCTGACCAGTTGCCCGGCCTCTACGACTTCGTTTAGCGTGGCGTTCTCCGGGACCGCCGACACCGACACCAACTACTATAAAAATACCGGCACTGCCACCAATCTGAAGCTGGAACTGACGGACAGCAGCAGCAACAGCGCCTATAAGAATGGAGCAAAATTAGAGAACGTCGCTATCCCCACCGCTTCTCACGCCTATGACCTGGTAATGCGCGCACGCGCCGTGTCGAACGGTAGCGTGATGCCTGGAACCATTGTGGGGCAGGTACAAGCCACCTTTACCTATCAGTAATTCAGGAGAGACAATGGCGCACCGGATAAGCAAACTGCTGCCTGCCCTGGCCTGCCTGTGGGCGGCGAGCGGCCTTCATGCTGTACAGGCTACCGATATTAATCTGAGCGGCACCGTGGTGGCTTCCGCCTGTACGGTGGATACGGGAACCAAAGAACAGACGGTCACCTTCGAACAGGCGCGCGCCGTTGACTACCCAAACGTTGGCGATACCAGCGAATGGCAGGATTTCACGCTAACGCTCTCCGCTTGCCCGCCGTCAACCACCCTGGTCACGGCATTGTTCAGCGGCGATGCGGATACCGATGACATCACCAAATTCGCCAACGCCCAGGGCAGCGCCAGCGGTATGGCGCTGCAAATCATGACCCGCGACCACCTCAGCGAGATATCACCGGCAGGTGAACTGGCAACCCCCGTGGATAGCACCAGCCGCCGGGCGGTTTTTCCGTTATCTGCGCGGATGTATACCCCGACAGGGGCGGTCACCGCTGGCGAATTTAAAACCACCATTCAGCTTACCTTTACTTACCAGTAGCCGTGTTCAGGGCCAAAAAAAACGGAGCGCTAAGCGCTCCGTTTTTTTTGGCTTTGCGACCAACTACACGCGTTTGAAAATCAGCGAGCCGTTGGTACCACCGAAGCCGAAGGAGTTACACAGCGTGTACTCCATGCCGCTTACCTGACGCGCTTCGTGAGGCACGAAGTCCAGGTCGCAACCTTCATCCGGGTTATCCAGGTTGATGGTTGGCGGAACGGCCTGATCGCGCAGCGCGAGGATAGAGTAGATAGATTCTACTGCACCCGCCGCGCCCAGCAGGTGGCCGGTCATCGACTTGGTGGAGCTGACCAGTACGCGGCTGGCGGCGTCGCCGAAGACAGACTTCACGGCCTGCGCTTCTGCTTTATCGCCCGCTGGCGTAGAGGTACCGTGGGCGTTAACGTAGCCAATCTGGCCCGCTTCAATGCCCGCGTCGCGAATGGCGTTAACCATCGCCAGCGCCGCGCCCGCGCCGTTTTCCGGCGGTGACGTCATATGGTACGCATCGCTGCTCATACCAAAACCAACGACTTCAGCATAGATTTTCGCGCCGCGTTTTTTCGCGTGCTCGTACTCTTCGAGTACCACCATGCCTGCGCCGTCACCCAGCACAAAGCCGTCGCGCTCTTTATCCCACGGACGGCTTGCCGCCTGCGGGTTGTCGTTACGCGTAGACAGCGCGCGCGCAGCACCGAAGCCACCGACACCCAGCGGGGTACTGGCTTTTTCTGCGCCACCGGCAACCATCGCATCCGCATCGCCATAGGCGATAATACGTGCTGCCTGACCGATGTTATGCACACCGGAAGTACAGGCGGTCGCGATAGAGATGCTTGGCCCACGCAAACCGAACATGATGGTCAGGTGACCTGCCACCATGTTAACAATCGTCGACGGAACGAAGAACGGGCTAATCTTACGCGGTCCACCGTTTACCAAAGAGGTATGGTTTTCTTCAATAAGACCGAGACCGCCGATACCGGAGCCGATAGCGGCGCCAATACGGTGAGCGTTCTCTTCCGTTATTTCAAGGCCAGAATCCTGCATGGCCTGAACGCCAGCGACAATTCCATATTGAATGAAGGCATCCATCTTGCGCTGTTCTTTACGCGAGATAATGTCATCACAGTTAAAATCCTTTACTAAGCCAGCAAATTTGGTTGCATAGGCGCTAGTATCGAAATGGTCGATCAGGCTGATGCCACTCTGACCGGCAAGGAGAGCTTTCCAGGTAGACTCTACGGTATTGCCGACAGGAGACAACATGCCCAGTCCGGTCACAACTACACGACGCTTAGACACGTTTGTCCTCCAGGGAGGGATTAAATAGATACTTGTGGGACAAAAGGATAAAACTCAGGCGGTCGAATGACCGCCTGGAGATGTTCACTTACGCCTGGTGACCGTTGATGTAATCAATGGCAGCCTGAACGGTGGTGATTTTCTCAGCTTCTTCGTCCGGAATCTCAGTATCAAACTCTTCTTCCAGAGCCATTACCAGCTCAACGGTGTCAAGAGAATCTGCGCCCAGGTCTTCAACGAAGGAAGCATTGTTGGTCACTTCTTCCTGCTTAACGCCCAGCTGTTCGCCGATGATTTTCTTAACGCGTTCTTCGATAGTGCTCATACTCTTAAATTTCCTATCAAAACTCGCTTTCGCGATGGTTTTCGTAGTGTATAAAATGTTGAAAAATTTGCAACTAAATCCCGGCAGGTCATACCACGATTTTACGCTATTTTGCGGGTTTTTGCCCTCATAACGCAAATGATTTTGCACTAATCATACTCAGACATACGTAGATTGCCCGTTGTCTGAGCACTTTGTGCAAAACACGATCAGACCATGTACATCCCGCCGTTTACGTGCAACGTTTCACCAGTGATGTAACTTGCTTCGTCGGAGGCCAAAAATGCAACCGCACTGGCGATTTCATTTGGAGAGCCGAGGCGCCCCGCAGGAACTGCCGCCAGTGTACCCGCACGCTGCTCATCGGTCAGCGCACGCGTCATGTCCGTTTCAATAAAGCCCGGAGCAACAACGTTCACAGTAATACCGCGTGACGCAACTTCACGCGCCAGTGATTTACTGAAGCCAATCAGACCCGCTTTCGCCGCAGCGTAGTTAGCCTGACCCGCATTTCCCATGGTACCAACCACAGAACCGATAGTGATGATACGCCCATGACGCTTTTTCATCATAGCGCGCATTACCGCTTTTGACAGACGGAAAACAGATGACAGGTTGGTTTCGAGGATATCGTTCCACTCGTCATCTTTCATGCGCATTAACAGGTTATCACGAGTAATCCCGGCATTATTGACCAGAATGTCGACTTCGCCAAATTCCGCGCGGATATTTCCCAGAACAGATTCAATAGATGCCGGGTCGGTCACATTCAACATCAGACCTTTACCGTTAGCACCCAGATAGTCACTGATCGCCTGCGCGCCGCTTTCGCTGGTCGCAGTGCCGATAACTTTTGCGCCGCGAGCGACGAGAGTTTCAGCGATTGCGCGGCCAATACCGCGGCTTGCACCTGTTACCAGGGCAATTTTTCCTTCAAAGCTCATGCTTTCCTCTTTTATTGCGCAAGTGCCGCTGACAGGGCAGCCGGCTCATTGATGGCCGATGCAGTCAGGGTATCTACAATACGTTTGGTCAGGCCGGTGAGGACTTTACCCGGACCAACTTCATACAGATGCTCTACGCCCTGGGAAGCCATAAACTCAACGGTTTTGGTCCACTGAACCGGGCTGTACAGCTGGCGAACCAGCGCGTCGCGAATCGCGTCGCCGTCGGTTTCGCACTTCACGTCGACGTTGTTCACTACCGGAACGGTCGGCGCGTTAAAGGTGATTTTTTGCAGCTCAACCGCCAGTTTCTCAGCGGCAGGCTTCATCAGCGCGCAGTGAGACGGCACGCTGACCGGCAGCGGCAGCGCACGCTTCGCGCCAGCGGCTTTACAGGCTGCGCCCGCACGTTCAACCGCTTCTTTATGACCGGCGATAACCACCTGGCCCGGCGAGTTGAAGTTAACCGGAGAGACAACCTGCCCTTCGGCAGATTCTTCGCACGCTTTGGCGATAGCCGCATCGTCAAGGCCGATGATAGCCGACATGCCGCCGGTACCTTCCGGAACGGCTTCCTGCATAAACTTGCCGCGCATCTCAACCAGACGCACCGCGTCAGCGAAAGCAATCACACCCGCGCAAACCAGCGCGGAGTATTCGCCCAGGCTGTGACCGGCCATCAGCGCCGGCGCTTTACCGCCCTGCTGCTGCCATAAACGATACAGCGCAACGGAAGCGGTCAGCAGCGCAGGCTGAGTCTGCCAGGTTTTGTTCAACTCTTCAGCAGGACCCTGCTGGGTCAGCGCCCACAGATCATAGCCCAGAGCTGCGGAAGCTTCATGAAAAGTTTCTTCGATAACCGGGTAGGTTGCTGCCAGTTCAGACAGCATGCCTACCGCCTGTGAACCCTGCCCAGGGAACACGAAAGCGAATTGCGTCATGTTTTTTATCCTTATACTTAGAAACGAACCAGCGCAGAGCCCCAGGTGAACCCGCCGCCGAAGGCTTCCAGCAGCACCAGTTGACCGCGCTTAATGCGGCCGTCGCGGACAGCTTCGTCAAACGCGCACGGCACGGAAGCGGCCGAGGTATTGCCGTGACGGTCAAGGGTCACCACGACGTTGTCCATGGACATGCCGAGCTTCTTCGCCGTCGCGCTGATAATACGTAAGTTCGCCTGGTGCGGCACCAGCCAGTCCAGCTCGGAACGGTCGAGGTTGTTGGCTTCCAGCGTTTCATCAACGATGTGCGCCAGCTCGGTCACCGCGACTTTAAAGACTTCGTTACCGGCCATCGTCAGATGGATGGCGTTTTCCGGGTGGACGCGATCGGCGTTCGGCAGCGTCAGCAGCTTACCGTAGCTACCGTCTGCATGCAGATGGGTAGAGATGATCCCCGGTTCTTCGGAGGCGCCCAGCACGACGGCGCCCGCGCCATCACCGAAGATAATGATCGTGCCGCGATCGGTAGGATCGCAGGTTCGCGCCAGCGTATCCGCACCGACGACCAGCGCGTATTTCACCGCACCGGACTTCACGTACTGATCGGCCACGCTCAGCGCATAGGTAAAGCCCGCGCAGGCCGCAGCGATATCAAATGCCGGCGCGCCTTTCACGCCCAGCATGTCCTGAATCTGGCAGGCCGCGCTCGGGAACGCATGGGTAGCAGACGTGGTCGCAACCACAATCAGCCCCAGCTCGCTTGCCTCGATGCCCGCCATATCCAGCGCGCGTTTGGCCGCTTCGTAACCCAGCGTAGACACGTTTTCATCAGGGCCAGCAATACGGCGCTCACGGATACCTGTACGGGTGACAATCCACTCGTCAGACGTATCAACCATTTTTTCCAGATCGGCGTTAGTCCGCACTTGCTCAGGCAGATAGCTGCCGGTACCAATAATCTTCGTATACATGTACGCTCAGTCACTTTTCGCTAATATAGCCGCCCAGTTTGACACACGGCGCAGCTGGCTTGATTACTTGCCAGACTCCGCTCTATCAAACCCTGCGGGGTATACGGATTCCAGGCGAGCGGCAATTCGCTGAGGAACTTGTCGCTGCACCGCCTGCACTGCCTGTTCAATGGCGATTGCAAAGGCTCGCTGATTAGCAGCGCCATGGCTCTTAATCACCGTGCCGCGCAATCCTAACAGACAGGCGCCATTATACTGGTCGGGGTTGAGGTGACTGAATCGCCTTGTCAGGCTTTTTTGTAACCAACGCTTTAATAAAATCAGCCACCACGACCGTTTTTTCCCCTCGCTCTGCGATTTCAGCAGCGAAAGGAACATACGCACTACCCCTTCCATCGTCTTTAAGGTGACGTTTCCTGTAAAGCCGTCGCAAACCAGAACGTCGGTTTTGCCCGTTAACAGCTCATTGGCTTCAAGATAGCCGATATAATTCAGAGAAGAGATTGTTTTTAGCACTAATGAGGCATCACGAATACTATCATGACCCTTAATCTCTTCTTCACCGATGTTAAGCAAGGCCACGCGCGGGTTAGCAATCCCCAGCACTTCCTCAGCCATCACCGACCCCATGACGGCAAACTGCACCAGCATGGTACTGTCACAGTCGACGTTAGCGCCAAGGTCCAGCACTACCGTCTTGCCCTTCTGCTGATGCGGTAACACCGTCACCAGCGCCGGGCGCTCAATCCCCTGAATGGGCTTGAGCAGCAATTTGGCCAGCCCCATCAGCGCGCCGGTATTTCCCGCACTGACGCAGGCTTCAGCACGCCCTTCTTTCACCATCTCCAGCGCCACGCGCATTGAACTACCGCGGCTGTGGCGGATAGCATGCGATGGCCGCTCATCACTGGCAATAACCGACTGGGCAGGAATAATCTGCAAACGCGAACGTTGTTCGAAGTCAGCTCTGGCAAGTAATGGCGTAATGTCGTCGGGATTGCCGACTAATAGAAGTGAGAGTTGCGGATTAGAACTCAGTGCCTGCAATGCTGCAGGCACCGTCACGGAAGGGCCAAAATCGCCCCCCATGACATCTAACGCCAGGGTTAGACGTGTCAAGGTATCTTCGCCGCCTGGTTCGGTGTTTCCCCGCGTGAACGGGGAAATTCCTCACTAAGCATAATCACGCTTGCGCGTGATTACTTAGCGATTACCTTACGGCCACGGTAGTAACCGTCGGCAGTGATGTGGTGACGCAGGTGTTGTTCACCAGAAGTTTTGTCTACAGACAGGCTGGTGACTGCGGTCAGAGCGTCATGAGAACGACGCATGCCACGTTTGGAACGGGTTGGTTTATTCTGTTGTACGGCCATGGACCTTACTCCTCAATTACTTTTGCTTTAAGCTGGCTAATACGGCAAATGGGTTTGGTTTCTTCGCCTCTTCAGGCAATTCGCCAAAGACCATGTCCGCCTCGGACACTTCACAGTGTTCAGAATCATGCACCGGAACTACCGGCAAGGAGAGGATGATTTCATCTTCAACCAACGCCAGCAGATCGATTTCACCGAATTCGTTAACCTCAATCGGCTCATACGCTTCCGGGAGTGCCTCAACCTGATCGTCATTCTTGACCGGGCTGAAACAATACTTTGTGTAAACATGATGAGTAAACGGTTTCCCGCAACGCTGACATTCCAACGATACCGTGACCTTCGCATCACCGGTGATGACCGCGAGGCGTTGGTTATCGATAGCGAAGGACATTTCGCATTCCACATCACTGTCTACACTGACTACGGACGCGGCGACGCGCTCCGCCTGATCGGGGGTATAGATACCCTGGTAATCAAGGCGTTTTTGAGCCGTACGAACCGGATCGAGAGTCAGGGGTAATTTTACCTTTTGCATAGGGCGCGCATATTAACTTTGTAACGTCATAGAGTCAAAGAAAAAGGCAGCCTCAGGTTGCCTTTTGCCAATAATTCGCACACATTGCGGTCTATAGTTTAAAATGTCGGAATCTAATTCGCTACAGTCTATTTGAAAAATTATGCCTGATTTGATTCTTGCCTCCACCTCCCCTTATCGCAAACAGCTGCTTGAGAAGCTCGATATCGCCTTCGAATGCGCCGCGCCGGAGATTGACGAACTGCCGCTACCTGGCGAAACCCCGCGCAGTCTGGTGCTGCGACTGGCGCAGCTAAAGGCACAGGCGCTGGCGGAACGCTTTCCGAACCATCTTATTATTGGTTCCGATCAGGTCTGTATGCTGGAAGGGGAAATTACCGGCAAACCGCATACCGAGGAAAATGCGCGCTTACAATTAAAAAAAGCCAGCGGAAATGTGGTGACCTTTTATACCGGACTGGCGCTGTATAATTCAGCAAATGGTCATCTCCAGACGGAATGTGAACCGTTTGATGTACATTTTCGCCATCTGAGCGAACAGGAAATTGCCACCTATATTCGCAAAGAAAATCCGCTCAACTGCGCCGGCAGTTTCAAAAGTGAAGGTCTGGGCATTGCCCTCTTCGACCGTCTTGAAGGACGCGATCCGAATACCCTGGTCGGTTTACCGCTGATTGCGCTGTGCAAAATGTTACGACGAGAAAATCATAATCCGCTGTTAGATTAGCGCCACGCCAGGCGTCGCCGAGCTATGCGACGCCCCACCCGCAATTTTGCTTATTCCTTCTGCGATCACAGTTTATTTTTCCAGCGCCGCTAAAATCCCTGACTCCATATTGAAACATTGTTTTGATTTAAGGGGTGAGCATGCGTGGCAAACGTAAAATATTATTTATGCTGGCAATACTAACCGCAACTCAGGCTAATGCCGCTGATGACTGGCAGAAACAAGGCGTTGTTGAAGGCAACCTTCCTGCCAGCTGGCAACAGATGAAAACTCAGATGCAATATCCTGACTCATGGCTTTCCGGGCATTATTCTGATTTTAAAAGCTGGCAGCAGCACGCGCGCCAGGAATTCCGCCAGGCGTTGCTAACGCCGGACGCTACCAAACCGTTCGATGAGCAGATTATCGCCAGTGAAGACCGTGGCAGCTACACCGCAAAAAAACTCGCGCTCAACATTACCGACGATAACCGCATCTCCGCCCTGATGCTGACGCCAAAAACGCCCGGCCCGCACCCGGCGATAGTCCTGCTTCATGACCACGGTTCAAAGTTTGATATCGGTAAAGAGAAGCTGATTCGCCCGTGGGGCAATGCCGAGCAGCTCGCCAGCGCCCAGGCGTGGGCCGATAAGTTCTTCAGCGGACGTTTTATCGGCGACGAGCTGGCTAAACGCGGCTATGTGGTTATCGCCATCGACAGCCCCGGCTGGGGCGACCGTGGCCCGATGGTTTATGAGCAGCAGCAGGCGCTAGCCAGTAACTATTTCAATCTCGGACGTTCGCTGGCCGGTGAGGTTGCCTATGAAGATATGCGTACCGTTGACTTTGTCGCCTCGTTGAAAGGGGTCGATAGCAAACGCATCGGCGTACTGGGCTTCTCAATGGGCGGCTTCCGCGCCTGGCAGTTGGCGGCGCTTTCCGGGAAGGTGGCGGCCACGGCGGTTATCTCCTGGTTCGGCACCTACGATGGCCTGATGACGCCGGGTAACAACGTGCTGCGCGGGCAGTCGGCCTTTTATATGCTGCATCCGGGAATGCCCGCAAAGATGGATATCCCCGATATTGCCAGCATTGCCGCACCGAAACCGATGCTGATTTTCAGCGGTGGACAGGACAAGCTGTTCCCGGCGAAAGCGGTGAGCGATGCCTTTGCCAAAGTCCACAAAGTGTGGGCCTCGCAAAAAGCCGACGATATGCTGGTGACGAAGAGCTGGCCAGAGCTTGGGCACGTCTTTTACCGGCAACAGCAGGAGGAAGTCTTCCCCTGGCTGGATAAATGGTTAAAACCTTAACCTTTTCCCCTCAGCTCACCGCGACGGCGGGCTGAGGGAACGTAGCATTTTAGCGTCGCTCTCAGTACTCTCTCGTCATTGATAACAATGACAACAGGAGTGCATCGTGAGCACCCCATCGCAATCCGCTGCTTCTCTATGGCTGCCAATAACGCTCGCCAGCGTGATCCTGATGATCACGATGGGCATCCGTCAGACCGTCGGTCTGTTCGTTCATCCGATCGTCATGCAAACCTCAATGAGTATTGCCGAAATCAGCATGGCGCTGGCTATCGGCCAACTGATGTGGGGCGCTTTCCAGCCGCTATTTGGCGCATGGGCGGATAAACGCGGCGCATTCAGCGTGCTGGTACTCGGCGCAGTCATGATTGCCCTGGGGCAACTGGGGACGCTTTGGGCGGCGTCGTTCCTGCCATTAACGCTGGCCCAGGGCCTTCTCAGCCCGGCGGGCGCAGCGGCAGGCAGCTTTTCGGTACTGATTGGCGTCGTGGCCAGCCGGCTACCGACCGATAAAGGCTCAATGGCCAGCGGGCTGATTAACGCCGGGGGCTCGGTTGGCCAGTTTATCTTCGCGCCGCTGGTACAGTTGATTATCGGCCTGCGCGGGATGGCTTCCGGGCTGGTCTTTCTGGCAATGGCCGCGCTGGCCACCATTTTCCCATCATGGCTGCTGTGCCGTGGCGCAAAGCGTCAGGCGGCAGCCCCCACCGTTCATATTGCAGCCGATGCGGGATTAAAGCAGCAGATCGCCCTCGCCTTTCGCAATCCCAGCTATTTGCTGCTGCACGCAGGCTTTTTGACCTGCGGCTTTCACGTAGCGTTTCTGACGACCCACCTGCCTACAGAAGCGGCCCTATGCGGCCACGACGCCACGGTGCCCGCCATCAGCCTGTCGCTGATTGGTCTGTGCAACATTGTCGGCAGCATCGTGGCAGGGTTTCTCGGCAAGCGCTATCGGATGAAGTACATTCTGGCGGTACTCTACGCCTCGCGCGCGGTAATGATCGCCCTCTTCCTGCTATCGTCAAAATCCGAGACGGCTTTTTATCTCTTTGCTTGCGCCATCGGTTTTACCTGGCTGGCCACCGTACCGCCCACCACCGGTATCATTGGCAAACTGTTCGGCACGCGCTACCTGGCCACACTGTTTGGCTTTACGCTGTTTAGCCATCAGATTGGCGCCTTCTTCGGTGCGTGGCTGGGCGGCGTCGCGATGCAATATGAAGGCAGCCTGACGTGGGTGTGGTATGCGGATATCGCGCTAGCGCTGCTGGCGGCGCTGGTGAACCTGCCGATTAAAGAGAAAAGCGTTGCCGTTCGTCTTCGCAAGGCATAAAAAACGGGCCAGGCGGC
>NZ_LXEU01000095.1 GCF_001654985.1 Kluyvera georgiana ATCC 51603 | reverse complement strand
AGGCGGCCCGTTTTTGCTTACTTCTGGTTGCGTAGCACCTGGAGACAGCGCTTGAGCTGGTCATCCATCGGCGCTTCCACGCGCATCACTTCGCCGGTCCCCGGGTGGGTGAACTTCAGCGCCGCGGCGTGCAAAAACAGACGATTCAGGCCGGTGCCCGTCAGCTGTTTGTCAAACTCGCGATCGCCATAACGATCGTCAAAGGCAATCGGGTGCCCCGCGTGCTGGGTATGCACGCGGATCTGGTGCGTACGTCCGGTTACCGGGCTACAGCGTACCAGCGTGGCGAACGCGTAACGTTCTTCTATTTTGAAGCGAGTTTCCGATGGCTTACCTTCCTGGCTAACGCGTACGATGCGCTCGCCGCTCTGCAGAATGTTTTTCAGCAGCGGCGCCTGTACAGCCTTCACGTGGGACTGCCACTGCCCGCGCACCAGCGCCAGGTAGTCTTTCTGCATCCCTTTCTCGCGCAGCTGTTCATGCAGCGAACGCAGCGCCGAACGCTTCTTCGCTACCAGCAGCACGCCGGAGGTGTCACGGTCAAGACGGTGGACCAGCTCCAGGAAGCGCGCTTCCGGACGCAGCGCGCGCAGCCCTTCAATCACGCCGAAACTTAGGCCGCTACCGCCGTGTACCGCCGTGCCGGAGGGTTTGTTCAGCACGAGGATGTGATCGTCTTCGTACAGGATAACGTCGCTCAGCGCCGCCACTTTTTGCAAATGCGGCGATACGGCGTCTTCTTCACGTTCGGCTACGCGCACCGGCGGAATACGCACCTCATCGCCGGCCTCCAGCTTATACTCAGGCTTGATGCGCTTTTTATTTACCCGCACCTCGCCCTTACGCAAGATGCGATAAATCATGCTCTTCGGCACCCCTTTTAGCTGGGTGCGCAAAAAGTTGTCGATTCGTTGCCCGGCTTCGTCAGCGCTGATGGCAACCATTTTTACAGTCGGAGTCTCAGTTTTCATGGTGCGCGATTCTAAATATCCCGGCTCATTAGCGCCACTCATTTTTCTATGCTTATATTTATCATGCTCCGTTTACCACTGTTGCTTTTCCCCGCGAGCTGTTTGTTATTAGAACAATCTCAGCGGACTGGTGAAGAAACTGTGAGTAACCGGGTGATAAAAGGTGAAAGTCAACTTGCTATAACCGGGTTACCAAGGAATAATGAAACTGTTTTCCGTGGTGAACCTGGAATAACAAGGATATATACACGAAATCATTCAAGCGGCCTCAAAGCGGCAAGCGAGTGACCCTGCTGGAACGTACCTGAGTACGTGACAAAGGTGAACGAGCACAGCCAACGCCGAGGTAGCCTGAAAGATAAAGTGTATGACGGAATGACCAGTTTTGTCTGTTCGATCATCCACGCAGCAATGGCGTAAGACGTATTGATCCCTCAGACAGTTAGCGGGCTGCGAGTTGCAGTCCTTACCGGTACATATACTGTACGAATTTTAGATGGCAGAAAAATAACGCAACGGGAAACAACCGTGCAAATCTCTACCTTCTGAAAGATGACGAGTATAAATGGAATCTTCTCTGGAGAGTTATCCCAGGCTGTTCCCCAAATAATTGCGCTGTGTTTCCGTTTGAAACACAGGCTACCGACACTCTGCGCCTCTTAAGCGAGCGACAACCGTGAGGTTGGCGACGTGAATAGTCACGAGGCCATCGGTTTACCCCGGAAAGGCAACACTCTGCTCGCAGCTTAGTCGTCAATGTAAGAATAATGAGTAAGTTACGATGAAAAGAATGTTAATCAACGCAACTCAGCAGGAAGAGTTGCGTGTCGCCCTCGTTGATGGGCAGCGTCTGTACGATCTGGATATTGAAAGCCCAGGACACGAACAGAAAAAAGCGAACATCTACAAAGGCAAAATTACCCGTATTGAACCGAGTCTCGAAGCCGCATTTGTTGATTACGGCGCCGAGCGTCATGGTTTCCTCCCCCTCAAAGAAATCGCTCGCGAATATTTCCCAGCCAACTACAGCTCTCACGGTCGTCCAAACATCAAAGATGTGCTGCGTGAAGGCCAGGAAGTTATCGTCCAGATCGATAAAGAAGAACGCGGCAACAAAGGCGCTGCGCTGACGACCTTTATCAGCCTGGCGGGCAGCTATCTGGTGCTGATGCCGAACAACCCGCGCGCGGGCGGTATCTCTCGCCGTATCGAAGGCGACGATCGCACCGAACTGAAAGAAGCGCTGGCCAGCCTCGAGCTGCCGGACGGCATGGGCTTAATCGTGCGTACCGCAGGCGTCGGCAAATCTGCCGAAGCGCTGCAGTGGGACTTAAGCTTCCGTCTGAAGCACTGGGAAGCTATCCAGAAAGCCGCTGAAAGCCGCCCTGCGCCTTTCCTGATTCACCAGGAAAGTAACGTGATCGTGCGTGCCTTCCGCGACTACCTGCGCCAGGACATCGGCGAAATCCTCATCGACAACCCGAAAGTCATGGAAATGGCGCGTCAGCACATTTCTGCACTGGGCCGTCCGGATTTCAGCAGCAAAATCAAACTGTACACCGGTGAAATCCCGCTGTTCAGCCACTACCAGATTGAATCGCAGATTGAATCTGCCTTCCAGCGTGAAGTGCGTCTGCCGTCAGGCGGCTCTATCGTTATCGACAGTACAGAAGCGCTGACCGCTATCGACATCAACTCCGCGCGAGCAACCCGCGGCGGCGATATCGAAGAAACCGCGTTCAACACCAACCTCGAAGCGGCCGATGAGATTGCTCGCCAGCTACGTCTGCGTGACCTTGGCGGTCTGATTGTTATCGACTTTATCGATATGACGCCGGTACGCCACCAGCGCGCGGTAGAAAACCGCCTGCGTGAAGCTGTCCGTCAGGACCGCGCGCGTATCCAGATTAGCCACATTTCCCGCTTCGGCCTGCTGGAGATGTCTCGTCAGCGTCTGAGCCCGTCGCTGGGCGAATCCAGCCACCACGTCTGCCCGCGCTGCTCCGGTACCGGCACCGTGCGTGACAACGAATCGCTGTCGCTCTCCATTCTGCGTCTGATTGAAGAAGAAGCGCTGAAAGAGAACACCAAAGAAGTCCACGCTATCGTCCCGGTGCCGATTGCGTCTTACCTGTTGAACGAAAAACGTGCTGCGGTAAGCGCCATTGAATCCCGCCAGGGCGGCGTTCGTTGCATCATCGTGCCGAACGACGAGATGGAAACCCCGCACTATTCTGTGCTGCGCGTGCGTAAAGGCGAAGAAACCACCACGCTGAGCTACCTGCTGCCGAAGCTGCACGAAGAAGCCATGGCGCTGCCGGTTGAAGAAGAGTTTGTTGAGCGTAAGCTGCCAGAGCAACCGGCGCTAGCCACCTTCGTTATGCCAGAAATTCCTGAGCCTACCGCAGAGAAAGCCGCTCCGGCCGCCGCTCAGCCAAAAGCAGCTGCCGCCGCCGCGCCGGCTGCCCCAGGCCTGCTCTCTCGTTTCTTTGCTGCGCTGAAAAACCTGTTTGCCGATAGCCCGGAAAAAGCGGTTGAAGCACAGCCAGAGAAACAGGAAGCGAAACCTGAGCGTCAGCAGGAACGCCGCAAGCCGCGTCAGAACAACCGCCGCGACCGCAATGAGCGTAGCGATCGTCGTAACGAACGCAACGAACGTAATGATCGTAACGAAAACGCCGAAGGCCGCGAACCGCGCGAAAGCCGTGAAGGTCGCGACGATAACCGTCGTAACCGTCGCGAGAAGCCGCAGCAGTCTGAAGCGCGCGAAAACCGCCAGTTGAACGCCGTGGACGACGCGGAAAAATCCCGCACACGTGACGACCAGCAGCCGTCTCGCCGCGAACGTAATCGCCGTCGCAGTGACGAAAAACGTCAGCAGCCGCAGGAAGCGAAACCGCAGGTTCGTGAAGAACAGGCTGCTGCCGCGCCGGAAGCCGCACAAGAAGAACGCGTACAGACTATGCCGCGCCGCAAACCGCGTCATCTGGCACAGAAAGTCCGCATCGAAACCCCAGAGCAGACTGCCGCTCGTGAACTGATTGCTGATGAACCGCAGCAGGAAGCACCGCGTACCGCCCTGGCGAAAGTCGATCTGCCGGCGGTGGTTGATGCCCCGGTACAGAGCGAGCAGGACGACAATACGGAAGGTCGTGATAACAACGGCATGCCGCGTCGTTCCCGCCGTTCTCCGCGTCATCTGCGCGTCAGCGGTCAGCGTCGTCGTCGTTACCGTGACGAGCGTTACCCGACCCAATCGCCGGTGCCGCTGACCGTCGCCTGCGCGTCGCCAGAACTGGCCTCCGGTAAAGTGTGGATTACCTACCCGATCGCTCAGGTGCAAACCGAAGCGGAAGCGCCGGCTGAGCAGGACGTAGCAGAACAGCCAATCGTAGCGCAAGCTGCTGAACAGGCTGTTGTTTCCGAGCCAGCGGTTGTTGAAACCGCCGCTGAAGCGCCTGAAGTAACCGCTCCGGCAGCCGTTGCCGAACCGGTTATCGTGGCGCAAGAAACGGCGCCAGCGCAGGAAGAAACGCCTGCGTCCGTAGAGGAAGAAGCGCCTGCTGCAGTGGAAGAAGAAACCGTTGCACAAGAAGTGGTTGTCGCTGAAGCACCGGCTATCGTTGAAGAAGCGAAAACCGAGGCCGAAACGCCGGTTGTTGAAACCACGCCAGTGGTTGAGGCCGCGCCGGTGATTGACAGTGCGCCTGTCGCAGAAGAACCGGCTGTTGAACAGGCTCCGGTCGAGGAAACTCCGGTGGTTGCCGCGCCAGTCGCTGCTGAACCGGTTGTGACCACTCCAGCACCTGTGGCGAAATCTTCCGATGCCAACCGTGCCTCTGCGCCGATGACCCGAGCGCCGGCACCGGCATACGTGCCAGAAGCACCGCGCCACAGCGACTGGGTTCGTCCGTCCTTTAACTTCGACGGTAAAGGTTCCGCTGGCGGCCACAGTGCGACGCACACGGCTACCGCTGAACCTACCCGCCCGCAGTCGGTTGAATAAACCGCCAGCGTGAAATAAAAAATCGGCCCCAGTGGCCGATTTTTTTTACCTGATGCGATGCGTTTATCCATTCTGCTCGGGCTGCCGCATCCCCGCGATTTGCGGCATGACCTCGCGCATCAGATCGAGAAACTTACGCAGCCGGGTCGGATAATAACGCGCCCATGGATACACCAGATGGACCGGCAGCGGCGTCGTTTGCCACTCGGGTAGCAGCTCAACCAATGTTCCATTAGCGAGCTCCTCTTCCACCGTCCAGCTTGAAACCAGCGCGGCCCCCACGTTAGCCAACGCGGCGTTTTTCGCGACATACAGGCTGTCGGTGCTCAGCCGCGCAGCAATATTCACGCTCTCCGTCTGGCCGAGAACCGGATGATGCAGCACCACCTCATGCTGATAGAAGGTACTGATCGCAATCCACGGGAGCGCAGAGAGCTGTTCAGGTGTCGTCACCTGAGGGTAGCGCGCCAGCACCTGCGGTGAAGCGACGATGCAGCGCGGCACTTCCGCCAGAAGTACCGACACCGTCGCCGGATCCACCTCCGCGCCGACGCGAATCGCGCAGTCGACGTTGTCACTGATGAAGTCCACCGCCCTATCGTGCAGCATCCACTCGACGGAGAGCTGCGGGTAGCGTGCGAGAAAGCCCACCAGAGGCATCAGTAATTGCTGCTGTCCAAAAGCGTGCGGTGCGCGCACGCGTAACGTGCCCACCGGCTGCTCGTCGGTCAACCGTAAAGCATCCTCCAGCGCCAGCCAGCTATCCACCACCTGACGTGCCTGCTGATAGCAGCGCTCACCGTCGTCGGTCAGCTTCATGGCGTGGGTTGAGCGCAGCAGCAGCTTGGCCCCCAGCATCTCCTCAAGCGACTGCAATCGGCGGCTGATAGTGGCCTGAGTGGTCTCAAGCTGCCGTGCAGCGGCAGACAGCGAGCCTGCCTCAACGATACGGATAAACGTGCGCATCAGCTCAACGCGGTCTATACGCTCTGTTCTTTTCATCAACTTATTGCCTATACGCGAAACGTATAACTGTTTTACCACCGCGGCGGCTACCGCACCACCCCGAAGACGCGGAAAATGCCTGCATACACCGTTGAGGATGAAACCATGAACACTGATAATCTTTCTTCCCAGGCCACCGGCCTGCTGATCTTTGTCCTGGCGCTGGGCGCCGGGTTCAGCGTTGCCGCCATCTATTACGCCCAGCCGCTGCTGCCGCTGATGGGTTCAACCCTGAACCTGAGCGTGGAAGGTATGGGGCTCATTCCCACGCTCACTCAGGCTGGCTATGCGCTAGGGATCCTGTTTTTACTGCCGCTGGGCGACCGTTACGACCGTCGCACGCTGATTTTGCTGAAAAGCCTGACGCTGGCGGTTTTATTACTGCTTTATAGCCTGACTCAGCAATTTCCTTCACTGCTGGCGATAAGCTTGCTAATCGGTATGGCCGCCACCATGGCGCAGGACATCGTCCCCGCCGCCGCGATTCTCGCCCCGGCGGGGAAACAGGGGAAAATGGTCGGCACGGTGATGACAGGCCTGCTGCTGGGGATCTTATTGTCGCGTACCGTAAGCGGCGTGGTAGGTGAACTGTTTGGCTGGCGCGTGATGTATCAGGCCGCAGCCGTCAGCATTGCGCTGATTGGCCTGCTGCTGTGGCGGGTACTGCCGCACTTCGCCGCTCACTCCGAACTGCGTTATCCGGCACTCATGGTTTCGATGGTGCATCTGTGGCGCCGCCACCCGACGCTGCGTCGCGCCGCCATGGCTCAGGGCTTTCTCTCCATCGCCTTTAGCGCCTTCTGGTCAACGCTGGCGGTCATGCTGGCCGAGCACTACCACATGGGGAGCGCGGTGGCGGGTGGCTTTGGCATCGCCGGCGCGGCAGGTGCGCTGGCGGCACCGCTGGCAGGCGGTCTGGCCGATAAAGTGGGTGCGGAGAAAGTGACCCAGTTGGGTGCGCTGCTGGTGAGCGTTTCATTTGCGCTGATGTTCTTGCTACCGGTTCTGCCGCCGATGGCGCAGATGGCGCTGATTGCCCTCTCCGCCGTTGGTTTCGACCTGGGTCTGCAATCGAGCCTGGTCGCGCACCAGAATCTGGTGTACAGCCTGGAGCCGCAGGCGCGCGGTCGCCTTAATGCGCTGCTGTTTACCGGCGTATTTATCGGTATGGCGCTGGGTTCAGTCCTGGGGACGCAGGTTTACTCGCTGGCCGGTTGGGAAGGCGTGGTGGTATTAGCCACGCTGGCTGGTCTGGTCGCACTGGCGATTCGCGTCAGCGAAACCTACCGCTTACGTAGCGCTGCGTTGAACGCCCAGTAGGACAATAAAAAAAGCCCGCGACGGGGTAATGACGCGGGCGATAAAAACATACCCAGTTTCAACAGATATGTTTAAAACTACATGTTGTTATTTATTCAGTTGGAACAATGACATGCCCTGCATGTCGGTAAACGCTTTATAGGCCGCCTGTAGGGCCGTTTGCTGCATCGTGTAGTTCGAGATAGTCGAGTTCCAGTCGACGTCCACCAGATTGCTCATCTGCTGCGTCTGCGCCAGCGCGCGGTCATCGCCCAGGGAATCCAGCTTATCCAGTTCATTGAGCTGGGTACCCAGTTCAGCACGCACGGTCAACACGTTATTCAGCGAATTACTCAGGCTGCGGTTGGTTTTATCAATCGCCGCCCGCGCCGTATCCTGTGCAGTTTCATCACCTTCAACCGGCGTTTTCAGCGAGGCAATTGCCGAGTCCAACGCCGTGAAAATGTTAGTATCGGCATCCGGCTTCGCATTGCTGGTCGCATTATCAAAAATAAGATTGCCGGTGTGACCGATGACCATAGTGCGTGAAGAATCGACCTGCTGTTCCACGTTGAGAGTGCCGCCAACGTACTTGCCGGTATCATCAAAAGGCGGCGTATCCGTTTTATAACCGGCAAAGATATAACGCCCGTTACCGTCGGTGCTGTTCGCCAGGTTCAGAAGCTGGTCGCGGATCCCCTGCAGGTCAGTTGCCAGCGAGCTACGGTCATCGTCGCTCAGCGTGCCGTTACCGGCATAGACGATCTTCTCCTGCGCCGACTGAATCGCAGTTGTCACCTGCGACAGCGTGCTTTCTTCAATCGACACACGCTGAGTCGCGAAGGTCCTCGCGGTGGCGTACTGGCTATTCTGCGCCTGCGCCTGCGACAGCACCACCGCCTGCGAGGCGGCAACCGGGTCGTCAGAGGCGCGGTTAACCCGCTTGCCGGTAGACATCTGTTCACCGTACTTCAGCCATGCAGACTGAGAGTCCGTAATGCCTCTCATATTCTGCTGGTACATCATGATGGTACTAACGCGCATGGCTCTCCCCTTCCTTAACGGATATTAATTAATGCGTCGAAGAGCGTGCTTGCCGTCTGCAGCACCTGCGCATTTGCCAGATAATACTGCTGAAAAAGCTGCAGGTTGCCGTACTCTTCATCAAGGTTAACCCCGGAGATAGACTGCTGCTGGTTGCTCAGCTGCGTCACCACATTCGCCTGGGTGGTGCTGCTGCTCTTCAGGGTCGCGGTTTGGGTGCCGATATTACTGACCATCGCGGCATAGGCATCGTTAAAGCTCTTTGAGCCGCCGACCACCTTGCTGTTTTGCAGATCCAGCAGCTTCTGCCCGTTACGATTATCGCTTTCACCCACGCTCTTGCCGGTGGTGGTATCCGCCAGGCCCATCGCGATCTGCGATTCGCTGCTGATAGCCACCTTCATATTCACAATCGCGTTGCTCACCGGTTTAACGGTAAAGCTATCGCCGGTACTGGCTGCACCTTTGGTGTTATCAACGCTGACCGACAGGCCGTCAAACACCAGCGTCGTCGCATCGCTACTGGGATCGAGCGTCACGCTGGTGTTATTGGACAGGCGGGTCACTTCCCAGCCGGCGTCGGTTTTGGTGATACGGTAATCCGTCGCCTGTATGGCAGATGAATCGGTCATCGACGCCGTCAGTTCGGCTTTACCGGCGTTTTTCCCGTTGGCAACGACCGACGGAGTGCCAAAGGAGAAGAAGTCGACGTTAGTGTTGCCATCGGCGTCAATACCGCCACGGTGCACCTGGTTAAAGGCATCGGCAAAGGCCAGCGCCATCTGGTTCAGGCTATTGCGAGTCTGGTCAAGATCCTGCGAACGGAAGGTCAGCATGCCGCCCAGCGAGCCGGTGGTGAGCAGTTTTTCCGGGATTTCCACGTTGCCAGCAACGTTGTCCACATACGCCACGGTGATACGCGATGAATCGGCGCTACTCGGTACCGCGGCCAGCTGGTTTGATTTGCTTCCCGCCACCAGGGTATATCCGTTGGCCATGGTGATGTTGTAGGTGCTGCCGTCCTGTACGTTAACCTCAACCCCAACCAGTTGGTTAAGCTCACTGACCAGCTGATCGCGCTGATCCAGCAGGTCATTTGGCGATGCGCCAGCGCCCACGCCGGTGAGACGGGAAATCTTATCGTTCAGGCTGGCAATCTGTGAGGTGTAGTTGTTGATCTGTTCGACGGTCGACGTGATAGCCAGATTAACCTGCTTATCCTGATCGCGCAGATACTGATCCGCCACTTTAAACTGGTTCACCACTCCCGCGGCTTTGCCGAGCACGGTCTGGCGCGCCGCCGGATCTTCGGCGTTGCTGACCAGCGTTTGCAGGCTGCTGAAGAAGTCCTGCACCGTGGTGGAGATATTGTTGGTGGAGCTGGAGAGCATATTGTCAATTTTCGACACCTGCTCATAGCGCGTGGTCAAGCCGCTGCTCTGATTTTGCGCCGCGCGCAGCTGGTTGGTAATGAAGGCGTTATATTCACGCTGTACGCCAGACACGTAAACGCCATTGCCCACCCAGCCGCCCGCCCCCAGCGTACTGTTGGCAGAAGCCAGCACCGTGGTTTGACGGGTGTAGCCGGTAACGTTGTAGCTCGCGATGTTGTTACTGGTCGTATTCAGTGCCGACTGGGCTGCGCTCAGCCCGCTCATCGCACTGTTAATTAAACTGGACATGAACGCTCCTTCTTAAGGCCATGGTATTACTTATCGGAAAGCAGACGGCAAACTTGAGATCAATCAGAACAGATTTTCGATATCATTTCGGTACGCGTTGCTGACCTTATCGCTCATTGATTTCAGCTGCTGAATCATGCTGGTCAACTTGCGCGCGTACTGCGGATCGGTGGCGTACCCGGCGTTTTGCAGCGCCTGCGCGCCCTGCTCAGCCGTCGCCGCCGACGTCACCGCCGCATAGCGTGGATTTCGGGTCAGCAGGCCGACGTAATCCGACAGCGCCTCCAGATACGAGCTGTAGACGCGGAACTTCGCCTTCACCTTCTTCGCCTCGCCATTCTCAAATTCAGTGGTGGTGATTTCCGTCACCTTGCCCTTCCAGTCGCCGGACGCTTTCACGCCAAACAGGTTAAAGCTGGGTTCGCCGTTTTCTCGACGGATCTGCCGCTGCCCCCAGCCAGACTCCAGCGCGGCCTGCGCCAGAATCAGGTGGTGCGGAATACCGCTCTGCTCGCTCGCCAGCCGCGCGGGCAGCGATAGCTGAGCAAGGAAGTCTTTGCTGTCGCCGGATAACGGTGTATCGCTGTTGTCCGGCGCTTTCGGCAATGCCTTGCGCACCATCTGCGTTAGCGCGGCGTTCTGATAGCTGGTTACCGTCTGCATATCAAACTTCATCGGCACCTGACCGACGCTATCCGCCGGTTCCTGCTGCTGCGCCGACAGCTGTTTGACCATCTCCTCCGCCAGACCAAGGCCTTTACCTGCCGTCATCTGCTGGGCGATTTGTTGGTCATACATACTGGTATAAAGCCGCGTCTGATCGCTGCTGAACAATCCGTCCTTCGGCAACGTTTCGCGCATGCTTTTCAGCATCATCTGCACGAACATGCCCTCCACCTGCCGGGCAACGGGACGCAGGTTAGCCTGCGGATCCTGCCCCGCTTTGGTCTTCAGTTCATTCAGTGACTGCGCATCCCACGCGGCGCTCGCCAGTAATTTGCTGTCGGTCAGCATCAGACTATCTCCACCTTAGCGCGCAGGCAGCCTGCACTTTGCATCGCCTGAATAATTGACATCAACTCCATCGGCGTTGCGCCCAGGGCGTTCAGTGCACGCACCACGTTATTCAGATTGGCGCTGGCGCGAACGCTTTGCAGCGAGCCACCGCTCTGGCGAAGATCAATCTGCGTTTGCGGCGTCACGACCGTACGACCGCCCGCAAACGGCGTATCCGGCTGGTTAACCTGCGCGGAACGGTTGACGGAGACCGAGAGATTCCCTTGCGCCACGGCGCAGGTATCGAGCGTCACTTCGCGGTTCATGACCACCGAGCCGGTACGCGAGTTGATGATGATCTTCGCATCCTGCGGCGGCATGCCCACTTCCAGATTCTGAATATCTGCCAGCAGACGTACCTGCCCACTCCCACCGACCGGCGCGCGCACCTGGACGGTACGGGCATCCAGCGCGGTGGCGTTGCCCAGGCTGCTGCGACGGTTAATGGTGTCGGCGATCTGCTGCGCCATGGTGAAATCATCGTCGTTCAATTGCAGATTGATGGTATTTCCTGCGCCAAACTGGCTTGGCAGTTCGCGCTCAATCGTCGCGCCGCCGGTGATTCGCCCGCCGTTAAGCTGGTTTACCTGCACGCTGCTGCCGCCCGCCGACGCGCCCGCGCCGCCGACCAGAATGTTGCCCTGCGCCAGCGCGTAGATCTGGCTATCGACGCCTTTCAGCGGCGTCATCAGCAACGTCCCACCGCGCAGGCTTTTGGCGTTACCCATCGAAGAAACCACCACATCGATGGTCTGCCCCTGTCGCCCAAAAGCCGGTAGCTGCGCCGTAACCATCACCGCCGCCACGTTTTTCAGCTGCATATTGGTGCCTGCCGGAACGGTAATCCCCAATTGGGAGAGCATGTTGTTCAGGCTCTGGGTGGTGAACGGCGTCTGCGTGGTCTGGTCGCCCGTGCCATCAAGGCCCACGACCAGGCCGTAACCGATCAGCGAGTTTTCCCTGACCCCTTGCACGCTGGTCAGATCGCGGATGCGTTCGGCGTTCGCCAGCCCGGCGATCAGCACCAGCGTCAGGGTTAGCAGTGTTTTAAACATGGTTCACCTCGTTACATCGGCGATAGATTAAGGAAGAAACGCTGCAGCCAGCCCATATTCTGCGCTTCGTTGATGTAGCCGTTGCCCACGTATTCGATACGTGCATCCGCCACCTGCGTGGACGGCACGGTGTTGCTGCCGCTGATGGTGCGTGGATTGACGACGCCAGAGAAGCGGATAAATTCGGTGCCCTGGTTGATGGCGATTTGCTTCTCGCCCACCACGTGCAGGTTGCCGTTGACCAGGACCTGATCGACGGTCACGGTCAGCGTGCCGCTAAAGGTATTGCTGGCGTTAGCGCCGCCCTTACCGTTGAAGGAGTTGCCGCCAGATGCTTCCACATCCGCTCGCTCATTGCCAAACAGCCCCTGAAGGTAGCGCGGCACGGTGTCGAAGCCGAAGTTGGTTTTGCCATCGCGACTCGCGTTTGCCGAGGAGCTTTTGCTCGCGCTGACGTTTTCCTGCAGCACGATGGTCAGCGTATCGCCGATATTGCGTGGACGACGGTCTTCAAACAGCGGCTGATAGCCGTAGTTAATCGGCTGTGCGGTCTGGAATATAGAACCGTTCGCCACCGGCACCGGGCCGGGAATCGGTTGTGCGGTCGTCGCCCCTTCGACAAGCGGCTTAGAGGGGATCCACGCACACCCCACCACGCTGAGCGCGACGAGGGTTAAAAGCGGATAGCGAAACGCTGCAGATTTTTGCATTGCTTTCTTCTTCTGAATCTCGGGAACATCCCGGCGTCGCGTTGATCAACCAGGCTACGGCGTGCCGGATGGCGTCCTGGCCTTATCCGGCCTACAAACGATGAGAGTCCGTAGGCCGGATAAGACGCGTGAGCGTCGCCATCAGGCAATGTTATAGCCGGGCCAGGCGATGCGAGGCCTTGCCTTTATAGCTGCGTCAGTTTTTGCAGCATCTGGTCGGTCGTCGATACTGCTTTACTGTTGATTTCGTACGCGCGCTGCACCTGAATCATGTTGACCAGCTCTTCCGCCACGTTCACGTTAGAGGTTTCAACATAACCCTGATACAGCAGACCCGCGCCGTTCAGACCCGGCGTGGTGTCGTTCGGCGCGCCTGACGCCTGGGTTTCGATGTACAGGTTTTCCCCGATACTCTCGAGACCGGTGTCATTCATAAAGGTCGACAGGTTCAGTTGTCCCACCTGCACCGGGTTCGCCTGCCCCTGCTGGGTGACGCTGACAATCCCGTCGCGGCCAATGGTGATGCTGATGGCGTTGGCCGGAATGGTGATCGCTGGCTGTACCTGATAGCCGCTGGCGGTCACCAGCTGGCCGTTCTGGTCAACCTGGAACGAACCATCGCGGGTGTAGGCGGAGGAGCCATCCGGCAGCAGGATCTGGAAGAACCCGTCGCCTTTGATCGCCACGTCTTTACTGTTATTGGTCTGCGACAGGTTGCCCTGGCTATGCAGACGCTCGGTCGCCACGGGACGGACCCCGGTACCAATCTGCAGGCCGGAAGGCAGCGTCGTTTGTTCGGATGATTGCGCACCCGGCTGGCGAACGGTTTGATAGAGCAAATCTTCAAACACCGCGCGCTGGCGCTTAAAACCATTGGTACTGACGTTCGCCAGGTTGTTGGCGATAACGTCCATATTGGTTTGCTGCGCGTCCAGACCGGTTTTGGCGATCCATAATGAACTGATCATAGTTTTCCTTAGCTCATTGACAGCAACTGGTTAGCTTTCTGCGTGTTTTCATCCACGCTGCTGATAACCTTCATCTGCATTTCAAAACGGCGCGAGCTGGCGATCATGTCGGCCATCGCTGCCACGGGTTTGACGTTACTGCCTTCCAGCACGCCGGACTGCAGACGCAGCGTCGGGTCAGCCTGTAGGGTCTGCCCGCGCGTGGCGACCGCCAGCGGCGTGAGGTGGAACAGCCCATCATCGCCGCGCGCCACTTCCGTGGCGTTCGCTTTGACAATCTTCAGCTTGCCGACGGGCGACACCGTGTTCGGTGGGTCGCCCGGCGTCAGCGCCGAAATCGTCCCGTCAGAGGCAATCGTCACCTGCGAGCCTTCCGGCACGTTCAGCGGACCGGCTTCGCCAATGACCGGGTTGCCCTGAATGGTCAACTGGCCGGTGGCGCTCACCTGAATATTGCCGTTACGGGTATACCCTTCCGTGCCGTCGGCCGACTGCACCGCCAGCCAGCCATCCTGCTGGATAGCCACGTCAAGCGGACGCGCGGTATAGTCAAGCTGGCCGGGCGTCATATCCGCGCCCGGCGTGGTGGCGGCAACCAGCGTACGCGTCTCGACGCTAGGGCCGACCACCGGCACCGCGCGCATTGCCGTCAGCTGAGCGCGAAAGCCCGGCGTAGAGGTATTGGCAAGGTTACTCGCCGTGACCGCCTGCTGCTGCATGGTCTGGCTGGCGGCGCTCATTGCCGTATATATGGCGTGATCCATAACGTCACCCTGTTACGATTAACGCAGGTTAACCAGCGTGTTGAGGATCTGATCCTGGGTCTTGATGGTCTGCGCATTCGACTGGTAGTTACGCTGCGCGACGATCATGTTCACCAGCTCTTTGCTGAGGTCGACGTTAGAGGCTTCCAGCGCGCCGTTGGTCAGCGAACCGAAGTTACCGGTCCCCGCCGTCCCCAGCAGGGCGACGCCAGAAGACTGCGTTGCCGACCAGACGTTATCGCCTTCGGACTGCAGACCTTCGTTGTTGGCGAAGTTCGCCAGAACGATCTGCCCCAGAAGCTGACTCTGCTGGTTGGAATAGTTACCCACCACCGTGCCGTCTTCGTTGATCTGGTAGCTCACCAGGTTACCCGGCGCAAAGCCGTTCTGAGTGGTGGCGACGATATCGTTCGAACCGGTGTTCTGCTGCATGGAGTTGAGGAAGCTCAGGGAGAAGGTCGTGTTGTTCGCGGAACCGTTCAGCGATGCCAGCGTAATGTCGATCTGCGGCGTGTCATTCTTCGCGGCATTTAAAGTCCAGGTTCTCGGATTAGTAGCAGGGAGAACCTCGGTATAGCCAGTCACCTTATCCAACGTACCGCTCGAACTAAATACCATCTGCGCCGCTTTCGTCGGTGTGGCTCCGCTCACGCTGGAATCCATCGTGTAAACATCCCATGTGTTCGCCGCGTTCTTCACGTAGTAAACGTTCATGTCGTGCGCGTTACCCAACGTGTCATAGACGGTCACGGTACCCTTCTTGTTATAGGTATCCGGATCGGTTGGATCGAAAGGCTTTGTCGCACTATCAATCACATTATCCGTCGAGTTCAGGTTCATCTGCATCGCCGCCGTTGAGGTCGCCTTCGCCGACATCAGCGTATTCGGGATCGTCAGCGCCACCGGGTTAGCCCCCTGCTGGATGGTCGCCGGGTTACCGCTCGCCGGATAACCGGTGACGCTCAGCCCCTGCATGTTCACCAGGTTGCGGTTCTCATCAAGCTTGAACTGGCCGTTACGGCTGTAGTAAACGGAACCGTTGCTGTCCACCAGACGGAAAAAACCGTTCTGGCTAATCGCCACGTCCAGCGCGCGTCCGGTACCGGTGGTGGTACCGTCGGTAAAGTCCTGGGTAATCCCCGCAACCTTTACCCCCAGCCCCACTTTGGAACCGGCGAACATATCGGCAAACGATGCGGTCCCGGATTTAAACCCGTAGGTTGCGGAGTTGGCGATGTTGTTGCCGATAACATCGAGGTTGGTGGCAGCAGCGTTTAATCCGCTTACCGCTTGTGAAAAGGCCATAACGTCTCTCCTGAAATAGTTAGAGGCTTAAATAATCTGGCGAACCTGATCCAGCGTGGTGGTGCCATAGGTACCCAAATCCAGTTTGTTGCCATTGCTGCCCAGCGTAACGCCCTGCACCAGCGCGAACTGCAGCGGCTGAACTACCAGCTGCGTGGTACCCTGGCTGGCGGCGAAGTTGATGTTGTAAGCGCCGTCCGGCGCCGCCGTGCCGTCATCCATCTTGCCGTCCCAGGTATAGGTATGAACGCCAGCGGTTTGCGCGCCTAAGTTCAACGTTCTGATGACCTTACCGTTACCGTCGACAATGGTGGCCGTGACCTTCTCGGCGGCCTGCGTCAGCTCAATGCCAAACGGCGTGGTATCCACGCTGGTCTCATCGCTGCTGTTTTTGCCCGCCAGAATAGTGCTACCGGGAATCATCACGCCGTGGCCCACCAACGCGCTGGCCTGCAGCGACTGGCCGCTATTAATTTGTCCAGAGATGGAACCCAGCGTGGTGTTGAGCTTCTCAATGCCGCTCAGCGTGCTGATCTGCGCCAGTTGTGAAGTCAGTTCATTGTTTTGTAATGGGTTAGTCGGATCCTGGTTTTTCAACTGCGCAACCAACAGCGTCAGAAAGCTGCTCTGCAGATCGGACGAACTGTTAGTGCCAGTACTGCTGATCGACGATGAGGCCGAACTGCTACTACTGGTGTCATTGATATTGGCTACGACAGACATCGGTTACCTCCCTTATTGCCCAAGCGTCAGCGTTTTGAGCATCATGCTCTTCACGGTATTCAGTACCTCGACGTTCGCCTGATAGCTGCGCGACGCCGACATGGTGTTCACCATTTCCCCGACGACGTCGACGTTAGGCATGCGCACATAGCCCTTCGCATCCGCCAGCGGATTTCCCGGTTGATAGACCAGCTTGTCCGGGTCCTGACTCTCAACGACATCAGCCACCTTCACGCCGCCGGTCGCCGCGCCCATCGGCGCATCCACCTGAAAAACGACCTGCTTCGCACGATACGGCTGACCGTCCGGCCCGGCGACGCTGTCGGCGTTGGCGAGGTTACTGGCGGCCACGTTCAGTCGCTTGGACTGCGCGGTCAGCGCGGAACCTGCAACATCGAAGATATTGAGTAGTGCCATGGATTAGTTCCCCTGCAGGACACTCATCATGCCCTTAATCTGTCCACCCAGAACCGTAAGGCCGGTCTGGTACTGGAGGCTGTTATCGGCGAACTGCGTGCGCTCCCGGTCCATATCGACGGTATTGCCATCCATCGCGGGCTGATCGGGAATGCGGTACAGCAGATCGGTGTTCGGCGCGGAAAGCGCCTGGGCAGGAATATGACGTTCAGAGGTCAGCGTCAGCGCAACGCCGCTGCCTTCCGCGCGCCCGCGCGACATCACCTTTTTCAGTTCACTGGAAAAATCCATATCGCGCGCCTGATACCCCGGGGTATCGGCGTTAGCAATATTGGCAGCCAGAATCTCCTGACGCTCTGCGCGCAGGTTTAATGCCTCTTGCTGAAAACGTAATGCGGCGTCGAGTTTATCGAGCATGTCTCCTCCGCTAATGACAAAGTTTCAGCCGACAGCTTAATTCTCCTCATGGACGCGTCATCGACGGAATAAGCGCAATATGCGTCGCTATTTGTTGCGTTGATGTCGTGGCAAGTTGAGTAAAATGCATGCATTCGCCACCCACTGGAGCGTTCAATGCGTCAGCTCATTGCCCCATTCACCGCTGCGATACTGGCCTTTAGCCCGCTTGCCCAGGCGGCTGATATTCAGACGCAGCTGACCGAGTTCTTTAGCGAGCGGCTGACTGGCTTTAGCGATGAAGTCAGCGTGAAGCTGCGTAATACGCAGAATCAGCAGCCTGGTTGCGAAACGCCCGTATTCAGCACGCCGGGTAACTCGCGGCTATGGGGAAATTTGACGGTGGTGGCCCAATGCGGAAATGCGAAACAGTATTTACAGGTGACCGTGCAGGCGGTAGGCGATTACGTCGTCGCCGCGGCGCCGATCGTGCGTGGGTCGCCGATTGAGTCACAGAGCGTCACATTAATGCGCGGACGGCTCGATCAGCTGCCGCCGCGTACCATGCTGAATTTGTCGCAGGCCGAGGATGCCATCAGCCTGCGCGACGTCGCCATCGGCCAGCCGATTCAGCTGTCAATGGTGCGCCAGTCGTGGCGGGTGAAGGCAGGACAGAAAGTGATGGTCGTCGCCCAGGGGGAAGGTTTTAGCATTAACAGTGAAGGTCAGGCATTGAACAACGCCGCGGTGGCCCAGAATGCCCGCGTGAGAATGCCTTCCGGTCAGGTGGTGAGCGGTCAGGTGAGCGCTGATGGGAATATTCTGATTAATCTATAAACTTCTTAAAGAATATGTGTCGCTTGCCGATAGATAATTAACAATTAATGAGAGTCGGCGCCTGCGCCATACCAAAGCCTCCAATGAGGAAAGCATCATGAGCATCGATCGTACTTCATCTCTGAAAGCGGTAACGCCGGTACAGCATCGCGAAACGCCGGAGACCAGTGCACAAAAAGTCCGTGCCGAAAAAACCGAAACCGCCACCAGCGCCAGCGTGACGCTAAGCAATGCGCAGACCGCACTGACCCGTTCAAGCAGCGGCGATATTAATATGGCGCGCGTCGAGGAACTGAAAACCGCCATTCGTAACGGCGAGTTAAAAATGGACACAGGTAAGATTGCCGACGCGCTAATTCAAGACACGCAAGATTATCTACAGAGTAAATAAGCGCATGAGCAGTTTGTCAGCCATTCTGGACCAAATGACCAGCATCCTTCACTCCCTTAAAGACGTGATGGATGCTGAGCAACAACAGCTCTCTGCAGGCAGCGTCAACGGCCTGCGGCTTGCCAGCATCACCGAAGAGAAAAGCTCTCTGCTGGCGACCTTAGACTACCTGGAAAAACAGCGTCGCGTCGAACAAGACGCCCTGCGAAGCACCGATAATGAAGATATCGTCAGCCGCTGGCAGACCATTACGGAAACCACGCAGCAGCTGCGTCGGTTAAATCAGCATAATGGCTGGCTGCTTGAAGGACAGATTGTGCGCAACCAGCAGGCGCTCGATGTGCTGAAGCCGTTCCAGGAGACGGGGCTGTACGGAAAGGATGGTCAGGCAGCAGGCAGCAGCCTTACCCGTAGTGCCAAGAAGTTCTCGGTCTGAACACGGGCGGGGCCACAGAACGTGCCCCGCGAAGTGTATTTCGTTTACGCCGTCCGGCGTACAAACTCTTTAATTCTGAAGCCCAGAATGGCCAGCGCGGCAAAATAGGCCACCACGCCCACCACGACCACGCCCATCAGACGCAACAGACGCAAAGGCATCGTCCCCTGCGACCACTCCGGCATGACGTGCATCATACCCAGCAGCGCCGCCGCCATCACCACGACCGACACCACCAGACGCACTAAGAACATGCGCCAGCCCGGCTGCGGAGTGAAGATTTTCTGCTTACGCAACTGCCAGTACAGCAGTGCGGCATTCAGACAGGCCGCCAGACCAATCGACAGCGACAGCCCGGCGTGCTTCAGCGGGCCGATAAACGCCAGGTTCATCACCTGGGTCATAATCAGCGTCACAATAGCAATCTTCACCGGCGTTTTAATGTCCTGACGCGAATAGAAGCCCGGCGCCAGCACTTTAACGACGATAAGCCCCATCAGGCCAACGGAATAAGCCACCAGCGCGCGCTGGGTCATCGCGGCATCAAAGGCGGTAAACTTACCGTACTGGAACAGCGCCACGGTTAGCGGCTTGGCCAGAATACCCAACGCCACCGCGCTCGGCAGCGCCAGCAGGAAGCACAGGCGCAGGCCCCAGTCCATCAGGCGGCAGTATTCGTCGTGATTGCCGCTGGCAAAGCTTTTCGACAGCGACGGCAGCAGGATAGTCCCCAGCGCCACGCCCAGCACGCCAGACGGGAACTCCATCAGACGGTCGGCGTAATACATCCACGAGACGGAACCGGAAACGAGAAACGAGGCAAAAATGGTGTTGATGATAAGCGAGATCTGGCTCACCGAAACGCCGAGGATCGCCGGCCCCATCTGTTTCACCACCCGCACCGCGCCCGCATCTTTAAAGTTGATGCGCGGCAGCACCAGCATGCCGATTTTTTTCAGATGCGGAAGTTGATAAGCCAGCTGCAGCACGCCGCCGACGGTCACCGCCCACGCCAGCGCCAGCACCGGCGGATGGAAATGCGGCGCGGCGAACAACGCAAAGCCGATCATGCTGATATTGAGGAACGTTGGCGCAAAAGCCGGGACCGAGAAGCGGTTCCAGGTATTCAGAATCGCGCCCACCAGCGAGGCAAGCGAAATAAGCAGAATATAGGGGAAGGTAATGCGCAGCAGTTGAGTGGTAAGCGCGAATTTGTCGGCAGTGTCGGCAAAACCCGGCGCGGTGATGGTGATCACCCACGGCGCGGCCAGCATCCCCAACACGGTAACAATCGCCAGCGCCAGCGTCAGCAGCCCCGAGACGTAGGCAACAAAGACCCGCGTAGCCTCTTCACCCTGCTTGCTTTTGTATTCGGCCAGAATCGGCACAAACGCCTGGGAAAACGCCCCTTCGGCAAAAATACGACGCAGTAGGTTCGGCAGCTTAAACGCCACGAAAAAGGCGTCGGTGGCCATTCCTGCCCCAAACACCCTCGCCACAATCGCGTCGCGTGCAAATCCCAGCACGCGCGAAAACATGGTCATCGAGCTGACGGCTGCCAGCGATTTTAATAGGTTCATGACTTTGTGATTCCAAACCCGCAAACAAAGCGCCCGGCAGACGGGCGCGAAAAAGTGGCGTTAGTCTACCGGGTTCGGGATGAATTGCTACTGCCAGTTGTTACAGCTGATTATTCGCGGATCGCCTCATGCCACAGCCCTTCCACGATACGCTGAGCCATAATCGCCTGCTCTCCCGCCGTTTCCGGAACCGTCTGATTTTGCACGCATTCAATAAAATGATGCGCACAGCCGACGAACCCACGCTGTTCAAGGGTCGTTTGCCAGCCGGGAATCGGCCGCGTCACCACGCCTGCGCCGCGCTCTTCACGCCATTCGCGCATATCAATAACCTCATAGAGCCCGCCGTCCGCCACCGCCTGCACCGACTCACGCTGGCTGCCAGCGCGGCGATGCATGCTGGTAGTGATTTGCAGCCCTGCCTGGCTGAAGTGATGCTCAGCATAGAACATGCAGCCCTCATCGGTGGTTTGCAGCACGCCATCGCTGAGTTTGGCCTTACCGCCCGCCAGCCAGAGCGCGGTATCCACCACGTGCAGATAGTCATCCAGCAGGGTAAATCGCAGATCGTGCGGGCCAACGCTGTCGCTACGATGTTTATCCATCCGCAGCGAGGCCATTTCACCCGCCTGTTTTTTCAGCTCACGGTACAGCGGCGAAAAGCGGCGGTTGAAACCGACCATCAGGGTCAATTTTTTGCGCGCCGCCAGCGCGACCAGGCGTTCCGCATCATCGAGCTTATCCGCCAACGGTTTATCTACGCAGACGTGTACGCCTGCGTTCAGCAGCTCGCTGACCACCGCATAGTGAGACGCCGTAGAACTGTGCACAAACACCGCGTCACACTGGGCGGCCAGCGCCGCCAGCGAATCGGCGTAAGGCATGCGGTAGGTTTCGCACACCTTTAGCGCTTTTTCTTTACCCGGCGACCAGGCCGCCTGGAGCGTCCAGTCGGTCGCCGCGCTCACCACCGGCAGCCAGGCCTTCTGCGCGATGCCGCCCAGGCCAACCACGCCAATGCGTATTTTAGCCATGCTGATTACTCCCCAAGGTGCGCCAGCAGTGAATCCAGACGCTGTTTCAGTTCCGCAACTTCACCTTCCAGCGCCTCGACACGAGCGCGCAGGTCATCATCGGCAAGCGGGGAATCGCTCTGTATTGCCGCCGATTGCACATCTACTTCACCGCTGAACAGGTGCATGTAGCGACTTTCGCGCTTGCCCGGCTCGCGCGGCAGACGTACAACAAACGGGCCATCTTCGCGGCTTGCCAGCCGCTCAAGAGTGCTCTCCACCTCGGCCATGTCGGCAAATTCATGCATGCGCTGGGCGCGACCACGCAATTCACCCGGCGTCTGCGCACCGCGCAGCAGCAGTGTCGTCACCAGCGCCACCTCAGCCGACGAGAGTTTCAGATCGCCAAACTCGGAATTGCAAAAACGCTGTTCGTACTTCGTGACGCGGTTACCAAAACCGCTGACGGTACGCAGGAAGTGGCGTTTGACCAGGTTATCGAGTTGATCCTGTACTTCCGCTTCGCTAAGCGTCATCACCGGCTCACGATTGGTTTTCTGGTTACAGGCGGTCGCTACGGCGTTGATCGACAGCGGATACTGCTCCGGCGTCGTCACCTGCTTTTCCAGCAGGCAGCCGATCACACGAGCTTCCAGAGACGTTAATTGGTATTTCATGGTGATTCCTTAGCGGCCAGGCGTCCATTGTGGGGTGGTTAAGGCGGTCAGCACGTGATCGCGCCATTCACCGTCAATCAGTAAATAGTCTTTCGCATAACCCTCTTTTTCAAAACCGAGGCGCGCCAGCAGATTCCCGCTGCGCTGATTATGCGGCATGTAGTTCGCCATAATACGGTGAATATGCTGCGTGCGCTGCATATAACGAATAGCGGCGGTCAGCGCTTCGTACATCATCCCCTGCCCCTGCCACTTCTGGCCGATGGAGTAGCCCAGATAGCACGCATGGAATGATCCGCGCACCACGTTGGAGAAGTTGGCGACGCCGATAATCTCTTTTTCCTCAGGGTCAAGCAGCGCGAAATAAAAGGCGGTTCCCTGCTTGTGAAACTCGTTAATCATCGACAGGCGCGCCTGCCACCCCGAGGGATAGCAGTGGCTGTCATCGCGAATGGGTTCCCAGGGTTTTAAAAACTGTCGATTCTCGGCGTAATAATCCGCCAGACGCCACGCATCCCGGTCGTGAATCAACCGCACAACCAACCGATCCGTGGTCAACCGAACTTTCGGCACGTTACTGCGATAGCCAAACATCTCACTACTCCTGTCACCAATCTATACCCTGGTCGTTTAACTATACCTGCCCGGCGGCAGCCAATGAAAACAACACGCTGTCTTTTTGCATTGTGATAAAAAAGGACCGTCGCTGGCAATACGAGAAAAGGTGAGATCGCGCGGAAAATGAAGATGTTTCGTCTCAACGGCCCACAGACGCTAACCAGTTGAGAAATGAGATAAAACGCAACGGCTATTTTTTGTCAGATCCAGTGTGCGAATTTATGCCATTAACAGACAAATAATTCCCCGCACGGTTTGCGAGAATTCATCATTATTTTCTCAATAGGTTTGTATCATGGGTGAAATTAGCGTTACCAAACTCTTAGTTGTCGTCGTGCTTTTTGTGCTGGTGTTCGGTACCAAAAAACTCGGCTCCCTCGGGGCGGACCTGGGCACGGCGTTAAAGGGCTTTAAAAAGGCGATGAACGACCTGCACGCCGACACAGATGCCGACTTTGCCGCCGGGAAGAAAACGGCAGAGAATAAGCCGCGCGATCGAGCCTGAAGCCCGCAAAATCAGCGAGTAGCGTTCGCCATTTTGCCCTATCCGCGGCACTTTCAGTATTTTCCGCTGTCAGAGTCCTACTGACAGCGTATGCTGCTTGATGTCAGGATGCATACAACGCTTTACGTTGAGGAACCCCATGAAAAAATTGTTTGTCATTGCCGCCCTGATCGTTAGCGGCCTGGTTGTTGGCTGTAATCAGCTTACGCAATATTCGGTCAGCGAGCAGGAAATTAACCAGGCGTTGCAAAAACGCAATAATTTCTCCAAAGATATCGGGGTCCCGGGCGTGGCAGACGCCCATATCGTCCTCAATAATTTAACCAGCGCCATTGGCCGCGAAGAGCCGAATAAAGTGACCCTGAGCGGCGACGCGAAGCTGGATCTGAATTCGCTGTTTGGTAGCCAGAAGGCCAACATTGCCCTGAAGCTGAAGGCGCTACCGGTATTTAATCAGGAGCAAGGCGCCATCTATCTGCAGGAGATGGAAGTGGTGGATGCTAAAGTCACGCCGGAAAAAATGCAGTCGGTGGTGCAAACGTTGATTCCGTATCTTAATCAGTCGCTGCGCACCTACTTCAATAAACAGCCGGCCTACGTGCTGAAAGAAGATGCCAGCAAGGGTGAAGCACTGGCGAAAAAATACGCGAAAGGCATTGAAGTGAAGCCAGGCGAGATCGTTATCCCGTTCACCAATTAATTCCTTTTTATTCATGCCCGATGGCGCCCTGTCATCGGGCATTATTTTTTACGGAAAAGGATGCAAAGGAAAACGTTTACGCTTATCCTTAGTGCCCGGCAAAAATGACTGATATCCCACCAGCCGGAGCCTTACATGACCGCATTACCGCAAGTTCTGAAAATTCGCCGCCCAGACGACTGGCATATCCATCTTCGCGACGGCGAGATGTTGAAAACGGTTGTTCCGTATACCAGCGAGCTGTATGGCCGCGCGATCATCATGCCGAACCTGGTTCCGCCCATTACCACCGTCGATGCGGCTATCGCCTATCGCCAGCGCATTCTCGACGCGGTGCCTGCCGGGCACGACTTCACGCCGCTGATGACCTGCTATTTGACCGATACGCTGGATCCCAACGAACTGGAGCGCGGTTTTAACGAAGGCGTATTCACCGCCGCCAAGCTGTATCCGGCTAACGCCACCACCAACTCCAGCCATGGCGTCACCAGCACCGATGCGATTATGCCCGTGCTGGAGCGCATGGAAAAACTGGGCATGCCGCTGCTGGTGCACGGCGAAGTGACCCATGCAGAAATCGATATTTTCGACCGTGAAGCGCGCTTTATCGACAGCGTGATGGAACCGCTACGCCAGCGTCTTCAGGGCCTGAAAGTGGTGTTCGAACACATCACGACCAAGGATGCCGCCGAGTATGTGCGCGACGGCAACGACCTGCTTGCCGCCACCATCACGCCGCAGCATCTGATGTTCAACCGCAACCATATGCTGGTCGGCGGCGTGCGCCCGCACCTCTACTGCCTGCCGATTCTCAAACGCAACGTTCACCAGCAGGCGCTGCGCGAGCTGGTTGCCAGCGGGTTTACCCGCGCCTTCCTCGGCACCGATTCGGCGCCGCACGCGCGTCACCGTAAAGAAGCCAGCTGCGGCTGTGCGGGTTGCTTCAACGCGCCTGGCGCGCTGGGCAGCTACGCCACGGTGTTTGAAGAGATGAACGCACTGGAGCACTTCGAAGCGTTCTGCTCGCTGAACGGCCCGCGTTTCTACGGCCTGCCGGTCAACGACAGCTACGTTGAGCTGGTACGTGAAGAGAGCCAGGTCGAGGAAAGCATCGCCCTGAGTGATGATACGTTAGTGCCGTTCCTCGCCGGAGAAACGCTGCGCTGGACGGTGAAAAAATAAAATCGCGCCCCCTGTTGTAAAACCCTGAATATAACTGTATAAAAATACAGTATATTACACAGGGGGCAATTATGCGTATTGAAGTCACTATTGCAAAAACCACCGCGCTGCCGGCAGGCGCCTTAGACGCGCTGGCAGACGAACTTTCCCGCCGTATCAACAACCAGTTCCCCGATAGCGGTGGCGCCGTTAGCGTGCGCTACGCTGCCAGCAATAACCTTTCCGTGATCGGTGGCATTAAAGAAGATAAAGACCGCATCAGCGAAATCCTGCAGGAAACCTGGGAGAGCGCCGACGACTGGTTCATCACCGACTAATTTTTTCCCTCATTGTGTTTTTTTGCCGGGTCGCCCCGGCTTTTTTTATTCCCGCGCTTGTTTTTTTGTGATCTAATCCCACTTTTTAGATTAGCGGTAAAAAATTGCGCGACATGGTTGTTTATTGCGCAAATAGCCGGCTAGCTCAGGAATTTGTGTTGCTTTTGATTTCAATTCTCGAGTATTTATTGAAGTGTTGTATACTGATAAAGCTTCACAAAAAATTGCATTAGACCTCGAGAGTTGTTGCCTTTTAACACGTAAATAAGGGGTTATGATGGAAAAGAATAATGAAGTCATCCAGACCCATCCCCTCGTCGGATGGGACATCAGCACCGTAGATAGCTATGATGCGCTGATGTTGCGCCTGCACTACCAAGACCCCAATCAATCGAGCAATAAAGAAGCAGAAGTTGGCCAGACGCTATGGCTGACGACGGATGTCGCACGTCAGTTTATTTCCATACTGGAAGCCGGGATTGCCAAAATTGAGTCTGGCGATTACCAGGTCAACGAGTATCGCCGGCATTAACGCCGATACTTTTCTCGTCGTAATGGCAAACAGGCACCCTCGGGTGCCTTAATTATTTTCACGCTTGTATAACAACTGCGGCTTAATTTACTCTACCAGACTCAGATTTCGCGCCTCATTACCGAGTCAGGAAAGACTATGCAATACGATCTCATTATTCTTGGCAGCGGCTCCGTCGGGGCTGCAGCCGGTTACTACGCCCGTAAAGCGGGTTTAAACGTCCTGATGACCGACGCCCATATGCCGCCCCACCAGCAAGGGAGCCACCACGGCGACACTCGTCTGATGCGCCATGCCTACGGCGAAGGGGAGAAATATGTGCCGCTGGTACTGCGTGCGCAGGCGCTGTGGGATGAACTGTCCGCCATCAGCGGCGAAGAGCTGTTCGAACGTAGCGGCGTCGTGAATCTTGGCCCTGCTGATTCCACCTTCCTGCATACCGTCGCCCAGAGCGCCGCGCAGTTTAACCTGCCGGTAGAGCGGCTGGACGCCAGCGCGCTGATGGCCCGCTGGCCCGAAATCACCGTACCCGCCAACTATCAGGCCATTTTTGAACCCGGTTCGGGCGTACTGAAAAGCGAACTGGCGGTAAAAACGCTGATCGCGATGGCGAAGGACGCGGGTTGCGCACAGCTGTTTAACTGCCCGGTCACCGCCATCCACAGCGATGCCGATGGCGTAACGATTGAAACGTCTGAAGGCAGCTGGCGCGGTAAAAAGCTGCTGTTGACCGCCGGCACCTGGGTAAAACAGTTCTACCCTGAACTGCCGATTCAGCCGGTACGTAAGGTCTTTGCCTGGTTCCAGGCCGATGGCCGCTATAGCCGTAAGAATAACTTCCCGGCGTTTACCGGCGAGCTGCCTAACGGCGATCAGTTCTACGGTTTCCCGGCGGTTGAAAACGAATTGAAGATTGGCAAACACAACGGCGGGCAGCTCATCAACAGCCCGGAAGAGCGCAAAGCGTTCGGTTCGGTCGCCAGCGACGGCTCAGAAGCGTTCGGCTTCCTGCGCCAGATTCTGCCGGGTATCGGCTGTTGTCTCTACGGCGCAGCCTGTACCTACGATAACTCGCCGGATGAAGACTTTATTATCGACACCCTGCCAGGCCAGCCGGACGTGCTGTTTATCGGCGGTCTGAGCGGCCATGGCTTTAAGTTCGCTACCGTGCTGGGCGAAATTGCCGCCCAATTTGCACAGCAGCAGACGCCCGCATTTGACTTAAGTCCCTTCGCGCTGGCCCGCTTTAACCACTAAAAATAAACGGCCCCAACAATGCGGGGCCGTTCTACCGAGAATGATATGCGTCGTCTGTTTTACTACCTGATCAACAACATTCGCGAACACCTGATACTTTATCTGATGCTCTGGCTGCTGTTGGCCCTCGCCGATATCGCCTGGCTCTATTTCAGCTAGCCGTTTTGCCCTTCCGGGTCAGGAATGCCTAAACGCGTATTCAAACGACCGCGCGACTTATTAAAGATCTTATTGCCGTTTTCACGGCCCGCACGTCGCTGACGTTGTTCCTCTTCCGGCAGCTTGTGTTCCTGCTGACAGGCTTCACTGCAGCAGCCTTCAAACTTCTCGGCGCAGGCCGGGCACTGAATAAACAGCAGGTGGCAACCGTCATTCAGGCAGTTAGTGTGGCTGTCACACAGCGTGCCGCACTGGTGGCAGTGGGCAATCACCTCATCGGAGACTCGCTCACCCATACGCTCGTCAAAGACGAAGTTTTTACCGATAAAGCGTACCGGCAGGCCTTGCTCACGGGCACGACGCGCGTACTCAATAATGCCACCTTCAATATGCCACACCTGCTTGAAGCCGTTGTGCTTCATCCAGGCGCTGGCTTTCTCACAGCGAATACCGCCTGTGCAGTACATAACGATTTTTTTATCTTTATGTTCCTGCATCATTTCCACGGCCTTCGGCAACTGCTCGCGGAAGGTATCTGCCGGAATTTCCAACGCCTGTTCAAAATGGCCCACTTCATATTCGTAGTGGTTGCGCATATCGATAAAGACCGCGTCCGGATCATCGAGCATCGCGTTAACTTCCGCCGCTTTCAGATAGTCACCGACGTCGCTGGCATCAAAGCTCGGATCGTCAATCCCGTCCGCAACGATACGATCGCGAACCTTCATACGCAGTACCCAGAAGGATTTTCCGTCGTCATCAAGGGCGATATTCAGACGCAGATCTTTAAGCGCCGGATCAAAGCCGTACAGACGTTCGCGCAGCTTTTCCACCAGACTTGCCGGGACGCTTATTTGGGCGTTAATCCCCTCATGGGCGAGATAGATACGGCCAAAAACCTTTAGCTCGGTAAGCGCAACATAGAGCGCATCACGGGTGGCCTTCGGATCGATGATGGTGAAGTATTTATAGAATGAGATAGTGGTGCGTGGCTCGGTTTCCGCCAGCATCTGCGCTTTCAGCGTCTCATTCGAAATGCGGTTATGCAACACTGGCATGGTGTTCTTATCCTGCAAAATAGAATGAATGGTCTTAATCGGGGCGCATGATATAGCAATCATCGTCAATTTACATCCCCACATTTTGCGCTACATTTTCATCACCAATAATTATACCGTGCAAAATCTCTGCCTAAATTAGCGCCAGTCGTGGCCCTGGCATTTTGGTTGACGGAAAAATAGTGCGACAATAGAGCCAGTTGCTCGTAAAAACAGGAAACACATGACCCAGTTACCCAAGTTCACCGCTGCGCTGCTGCACCCTCGTTACTGGCCATTATGGCTGGGCATTGGTCTGCTCTGGCTGGTCGTTCAGCTGCCCTATCCGGTTATCTACCGCCTCGGCAACGCGATGGGCAGGCTGGCATTAAAGCTGATGAAGCGCCGCGCAAAAATTGCCTACCGCAATCTGGAGCTTTGCTTCCCCGAGATGAGCGAAGCGGAACGTCATCGGATGGTAGTGAAGAATTTTGAGTCCGTGGGCATGGGCGTGATGGAAACCGGCATCGCCTGGTTCTGGCCGACGAAGCGTATTAACCGCTGGATGGACGCCAGCGGCCTTGAGCACATCCGTGCCGTGCAGGATTCTGGACGCGGCGTTTTGCTGATCGGTATTCACTTCCTGACGCTCGAAATGGGCGCCCGTATGTTTGGTATCCACAACCCCGGCATCGGCGTCTATCGGCCAAACGACAACCCGGTTCTTGACTGGCTGCAAACCTGGGGCCGCATGCGCTCGAATAAAAGCATGATCGATCGTAAGGACCTCAAGGGCATGGTCAGAGCGTTGAAAAATGGCGAGATCATCTGGTACGCGCCGGATCACGACTACGGCCCGCGTGCCAGCGTGTTCGCGCCGCTGTTTGCGGTGAAAGACGCGGCGACCACTTCCGGTACCTGGATGCTGGCGAAAATGTCAAAAGCCTGCGTTGTGCCGTTTGTGCCACGCCGCAAACCGGATGGTAAAGGCTATGAGTTGATTATCCTAGAGCCGGAGTGCAACCCGCCGCTGGATGACGCGGAAACGACCGCCGCATGGATGAACACCATCGTCGAGAAATGCATCCTAATGGCGCCCGAGCAGTATATGTGGCTGCATCGGCGCTTTAAGACGCGTCCGGAAGGTGTCCCCTCCCGCTACTGATCGACAACGCGCAGCCCTGGCTGCGCGTTTTGTTTTAGCTTTAAAAGCTACCCGCATTGCGGTGATATGAACACGGGCGCATAATTAGCAGGCTTATAAATACACTCTCTTTTGGCGATATTGCCTGCGGAACCCTATGCAACCCTCAGATGCCCCCATAAACTGGAAGCGTAACCTCGCTGTCGTCTGGCTCGGCTGTTTTTTGACCGGCGCCGCGTTCAGTCTTGTGATGCCGTTCCTCCCGCTGTACGTTGAACAACTTGGCGTGACCGGCCACAGCGCGCTGAATATGTGGTCTGGCCTGGTCTTCAGTATCACGTTTTTGTTTTCTGCCATCGCCTCTCCGTTGTGGGGCGGCTTAGCCGACCGAAAAGGCCGTAAAATCATGCTGCTGCGCTCGGCGCTGGGCATGGCCATCGTCATGCTGCTGATGGGGCTGGCGCAGAATATCTGGCAGTTTTTAATCCTGCGCGCGCTGTTGGGGCTGCTGGGCGGTTTTATTCCTAACGCTAACGCGCTGATTGCCACCCAGATCCCACGCCATAAAAGCGGCTGGGCGCTGGGGACGCTCTCTACCGGCGCGGTCAGCGGCGCGCTGCTTGGGCCGCTCGCCGGAGGCTTCCTGGCGGATAACTACGGGCTGCGTCCGGTCTTCTTTATGACCGCCACGGTACTGTTTATCTGCTTCGTCCTGACCCTGTTCTTTATTCGCGAACAGTTCACGCCGGTCTCCAAAAAGGAGATGCTGCACGTTAAAGAGGTGTTCGGCTCGCTGAAAAACCGCGAGCTGGTGCTTAGTCTGTTCGTCACCACCTTAATTATTCAAGTCGCCACCGGTTCAATTGCGCCAATCCTCACGCTCTACGTGCGCGATCTGGCGGGTAATATCAGCAACATCGCCTTTATTAGCGGCATGATAGCCTCGGTCCCCGGCGTGGCGGCGTTGATTTGCGCACCGCGTCTGGGCAAGCTTGGCGACCGAATCGGTCCGGAGAAAATTCTTATCGTCGCGCTGATTGTCTCGGTGCTGCTGCTGATTCCGATGTCATTTGTGCAAAACCCGCTACAACTGGGGATTCTGCGTTTCCTGCTGGGGGCCGCCGATGGCGCGCTACTGCCCGCGGTACAAACGCTGCTGGTCTATAACGCCAGCAACCAGATTGCCGGGCGTATTTTCAGCTATAACCAGTCGTTCCGCGATATCGGTAACGTGACCGGGCCGCTGATTGGCGCCGCCGTATCGGCCAACTATGGCTTCCGCGCGGTGTTCTGCGTCACCGCCGTCGTGGTGCTGTTTAACGCCGTTTATACCGGTTTTAGCCTGCGCCGTAACCCGGAACCTTCTCGCCCCTAGCCCTCTCGCCCTGCGGTTTGCGTGAAAACATCGCGCAGGGCGTGTACAACCGAAAACTTCAGCTATTATTTCCCTGAATACCACGTCAAATTGCAGGGAGAAAGAGATGACCTTATACGCCACGCTCGAAGAAGCTATTGATGCGGCACGCGAAACTTTTCTCGCCGATAACCCCGGTCTGGAGGAGAGCGAAGCGGACGTACAGCAGTTCAATATGCAAAAGTACGTTTTACAGGACGGTGACATCATGTGGCAGGCCGAGTTCTTCGCCGATGAGGATGAAGAAGGCGAATGTCTGCCAATGCTCAGCGGCGAAGCCGCGCAGAGCGTGTTTGACGGTGATTTTGACGAGATTGAGCTACGTCAGGAATGGGTTGAAGAGAATACGCTGCACGAGTGGGATGAGGGCGAATATCAGCTGGAGCCCTCTCTCGATACTGAGGAGGGCCAGACCGCCGCGGATGAATGGGATGAGCGTTAGTTACTCATAAGGGCCGTGGCTGGCATCGATCGGCAGTAGCAGTGTGTCAAACACCAGCGAAAACGGCAGATCGATAATGGTGACATAGCGCCAGGCGGAATCGCGCAGATCCCACTTCACGCCCGGATAATACTGGTTTCCATGGCCCTGTCCGGGGATCGTTCTACTGATAATGCTGCCGCATCCGCTCAGCACTACCGTCATGACGACCACCAGTATCATTCGTATCACGTTGTTCTTCCTCATTATTACAGACAAAAAAATACCGGCTGGATGGCCGGTATTTCCTTACGGCAAATATCTCCCCTGACCTTCCCCGGCGGGGTTCTACCTCGACCGGGGACTACGGGTTATTTAGCTTTTAACGCCAGCGGATTCATCTGCAGCTTATCGTACTCAGCCACCCATGAGGAATATCTCTCCGGTGAAGCCCAGACGCGATAATGCAGACGCGACAGCGTGACCGGGTCGCTCAGCAGCACCAGACGACGATCGCGGTTCAGCTTATCCGGCGTTTCATTCAGCGCCTGTTCAACGTGGCGATCGCGGGCGATCTCCAGCACGTGGCTCGCACGGTGACGCGCGGTTGCCATGGCCGTCGCCAGGGCGTTAAACGACGGATTAAACACCGCATGCATAAAGCCATCGTCCAGCACACGCGCGCGGTTCTGTTCCAGATACGCCTCGGTATCAGCCAGCACCTTCGGCGTGCTGTACTCTTCCGGAATCAGGAACAGCTTCCAGCGTTTGGTGCGCAGACCCACGGTCGAGCGACTGGAGATCACCGACACGAACGGCGACAGAATCAGCGAGAACACAATCGGCGCCAGCCAGAACAGGAAGCGCAGATCCAGCCACGCCATCCCGACAGCCCACACCAGGCCCAGCAGCAGCTGAGAACCGTGACGCATAAAGGCTTCACTCCACGGCGTGGAGTCATCATCACGCTGCGGCGAGTTCCAGACCACTTCCCAGCCGAGGAACGCGCTGACCACGAATACGGTGTGGAACAGCATACGCACCGGTGCCAGCAGCACGGAGAACAGCACCTCCAGCAGCAGGGAGATCGTCACGCGCACAAAGCCGCCATACTCTTTCGAGCCTTTGCACCACACGAGGATGATACTCAGCAGTTTCGGCAGGAACAGCAGCACCATAGTCGAAGCAAACAGGGCGATCGCCAGCTCAGGACGCCACTGCGGCCACACCGGGAACAGCTGACGCGGCTGCAGGAAGTACTGCGGCTCGGTCAGCGCGTGCACCACCTGCAGCGCGGTCGACAGGGCCAGGAACATAAACCACAGCGGCGCGGAGAGGTAGGACATCACGCCGGTCAGGAACACCGCACGGTGAACCGGGTGCATCCCTTTTACCAGGAACAGTCGGAAGTTCATCAGGTTACCCTGACACCAGCGACGGTCACGCTTCAGTTCATCCAGCAGGTTCGGCGGCAGCTCTTCATAGGAGCCCGGCAGATCGTAGGCAATCCATACGCCCCACCCGGCACGACGCATCAGCGCGGCTTCAACAAAGTCGTGCGACAGAATCGAACCCGCGAAGTTACCGTCGCCCGGCAGCGGCGCTAACGCGCAGTGCTCGATAAACGGCTTCACGCGGATGATCGCGTTGTGGCCCCAGTAGTGCGATTCGCCTAACTGCCAGAAGTGCAGACCAGCGGTAAACAGCGGGCCGTAAACGCGGGTTGCAAACTGCTGGCAGCGGGCGTACAGCGTGTCCATCCCGGAGGCGCGCGGCGAAGACTGGATGATCCCAGCATTCGGGTTCGCTTCCATCAGGCGCACCAGGTTGGTCAGGCAGTCGCCGGACATCACCGAGTCGGCATCCAGCACGACCATATAGCTGTACTGATTACCCCAGCGGCGGCAGAAGTCATCGATGTTGCCGCTTTTACGCTTCACGCGACGACGACGACGACGATAGAAGATCTGCCCTTCGCCCTGCACCTCGGCAATCAGCTCCATCCAGGCTTTTTGCTCTGCTACGCAGATGTCCGGATTATAGCTGTCGCTGAGGATGTAAACGTCAAAGTGCTTCTGCTGGCCAGTGGCTTTCACCGACTCCCAGGTCGCACGCAGACCGGCGAATACGCGGGACACGTCTTCGTTACAGATAGGCATAATCAGCGCCGTCCGGTGTTCCGGGTTCAGAGGTTCATCGCCCACGGTAGACGCGGAAATGCTGTACTTGTCGCGGCCTATCAGCAGTTGCAGGAAGCCCATCAGCGCGGTCCAGAAACCGGCGGAGACCCAGCAGAACAGGACGGCAAAGAGGATCAGGATCCCGGTTTGCAGCAGATACGGCAAGAGCTGCATAAAGGAGACCCACAGATTCTGCCCGACCATATCGGCCGGGTTAATCAGCGCCCAACCCTGATACGGCAGGATGGTCTTCATATACCAGGTCGCGACCACGGTCTGCGCCAGCGTCAGAATCAGCAGCGTGTAACGGCGTAAGGAACCCACCGTACGCCATTTCGCTTCACGCTCCTGCTCTTCTTTGGTCAGACGAGACAGGTAGCGCGGAGTGACATCACGGCCACGCAGACGATCCCAGAAGCGACCAACCGGGTTGGTACGCCACGGGTCCGGGAACATAGAAGAACGCGTTGCTTTCGGCATCGCCTGCAGCTGCGTGCGCCCTTCCTCGTCTTTGATGAGCTGATCGCCGCCCAGAGAATCTGGCCAGCTCTCTTTCAGACGCGCTTTAACGGACGCCAACGGCGTATCGTCATCGCGTGCAATCGTCTGATGCTCGTCATCCAGCGCTTCGTGCACGGCGCGAAGCGTCGTGTCCGGGAGTGCCGCTTTTTCTGCATCCGTAAGCGACAGTGCGTCGATATACTTCGTTGTCTTATTCATTTGCAGGCAGCTGATAGCTCCAGGTTTCACTCAGCGCTTGGTCCGCGTTGACCAGCGCAGCGCGCATTTCAGTGGTTTTCTTCGGATCTTTCACCTTCACGCGCAGCGTTAAACGCCAACCTTTAGTCACCGGGTTATAGCGAACGCTGTTTTCAACGATTTCACCGTTATCGCCAATGCTCGTCTGCGCCGTTACCGGCGTATCCTGCGGCATTTTACGCATATCGGCACCGGTAAAGTCGACGATGAACGCCAGGGTACCGTCAGGCTGACGAATCAGGTTCGACTGTTTGACATCACCGGTAGAGCGGCGAGTCTGCATCACGTACGCGTTGTCCGTCGGGTGCAGTTTGTCTTCGTCGCGGGTAAAGGTGATGGTGTACTTGTAGTTCATCTCTTTACCGGCTTCCGGCAGCTTATCCGGTGTCCAGTAAGCCACGATGTTATCGTTGGTCTCGTCGTTGGTTGGGATCTCGACCAGTTCAATGGTGCCTTTACCCCAATCGCCTTTCGGCGTAATCCAGGCGCTCGGGCGCAGATCGTAGCGATCGTCGAGATCTTCAAAGCGAGAGAACTGACGGCCACGCTGCAGCAGGCCGAAGCCCTGCGGGTTTTCGGTCGCGAAACTGCTGACGGCAAGGTGTTTCGGATTGTTCAGCGGACGCCAGATCCACTCGTCGTTACCGGCGTGAATGGACAAACCGTTAGAGTCGTGCAGTTCCGGACGATAGTTGGTCGCGGCGGAAGGCTGGTTCGGCCCAAACAGGAACATGCTGGTCAACGGCGCAACGCCCAGTTTACCCACTTTGTCGCGCAGATAAATTTTGCTCTGCACGTCCACGACGGTATCGCGGCCCGGCATCACCACAAACCGGTAAGCGCCGGTTGCACGCGGGGAATCCAGCAGCGCGTAGATAGTCAGACGCTTATCGGTCGCTTTTGGACGCTCGATCCAGTATTCACGGAAGCGAGGGAACTCCTCACCGGACGGCAGCGCCGTATCAATAGCCAGACCGCGGGCGGACAGGCCATACACCTGCCCCTGACCGAGCACGCGGAAGTAGCTGGCGCCCAGCATGCTGACAATTTCGTCGTTTTTATCTTTGCTGTTGATCGGGTACAGCACTTTGAAGCCGGCAAAGCCCAGATCCTTCACGGTGTCTTTGTCATGCTTCACGTCACCGAACGTGAAGTAGTCCGGGCTGTATTTGATTTTGCGCACGGAAGTCGCCGTGACTTCATTAATGGTCACCGGCGTGTCGAAATACATACCCTGATGGTAGAATTCGAGCTTAAACGGGGTCTTAATGTTGCTCCAGTATGCCTTATCGTGGTTGAACTGGATTTGCTGGTAGTCCGCATATTTCATATCGCGGAAGACGGAAGGCAGGTTGCTTTTTGGCGCTTCATAGCTCTTATCCGCCAGCGACTTAGCCTGCTTTGCAACGTCATCAATAGTGAATGCCCATGCAGATGAAGTACACAGGGACAACATTACGGCTGCGCCTAACCAACGCAGTTTCATCATCTGTGGTTTCTGTTTCATATAACTAAGCACTTCCCCCTTTGTGTGCTTAAATCGATCCGATCCATTTTACTGGAAATTCAAGCAATCCGACAACATAATCCCCGTATTGTTGCGCGCAGTGGCTTATGGAGTAAGCAACTGTTAACTGCGCTTTGCACTTTGCGTGCTTATCCTGGAGACAGGTAACCAGAGTTCGTGTAGGGTTGCCAACGAATGTAAACTTTATCGTCTTAGTCTGTAAGGCGATTAGTCTGAGAATCGTACCTAACCCTATGAATAACAAACCCGCACAGCGTGAATATTTTCTCGACTCGATTCGGGCCTGGCTAATGTTGCTGGGGATCCCCTTTCATATTTCGCTCCTGTATTCTACCCACACCTGGCATATGAATAGCCCGACGCCGTCATGGTGGCTGACGCTTTTTAACGATTTTGTCCACGCATTTCGCATGCAGGTGTTCTTTGTTATCTCCGGCTACTTTTCCTATATGCTATTTTTGCGCTACCCCATCAAAAAATGGTGGAAGGTTCGCGTTGAGCGCGTGGGTATTCCGATGCTGACCGCTATTCCACTGCTGACGCTGCCGCAATTCCTGATGTTGCAATACGTTAAGGGTAAGACGGAAACCTGGCATACGCTGTCGTTTTACCAAAAATATAATACGCTGGCCTGGGAGCTGGTATCGCACCTGTGGTTCCTGCTCGTTCTGGTGGTGCTGACCACTCTCGGCATTCTGGTCTTTCATCAGATGCGCCGTCGCCAGATGCGCCGACGCGCCGATCTCTTCGACAACATGACTATGGGCAAACTTACGCTCATGTTCCTGCTGCTCGGTGTGGCCTATGCCGCTATCCGTCGGACGCTATTCCTTATCTACCCGCCGATTCTAAGTGATGGCCTATTTAACTTCGTGGTCATGCAGACGCTGTTTTACGTGCCTTTCTTTATTCTTGGGGCATTGGCTTTTATTCATCCGAAGTTAAAAACGCTGTTCACCACCCCTTCACCGTGGTGCATCGTGGCGGCCCTGCTCGGTTTTATCGCCTATCGTCTAAATCAGCACTACGGTTCTGGCGATGCATGGATGTATGAAACAGAATATGTGATTACGATGGTATTAGGCGTGTGGATGGTGAACGTGGTGTTCTCATTTGGCCATCGTATGCTGAACTTCCAGTCTGCACGCGTCACCTATTTCGTCAATGCTTCATTATTTATCTATCTGGTGCACCACCCGCTGACGCTGTTTTTCGGCGCCTGGATTATGCCGAGCATTAGCTCAAATACGCTCGGCTTCCTCACCGGGTTGGTTTTTGTCGTGGGCTGCGCGTTAGTGTTGTACGAAATTCATCTGCGTATTCCCCTGCTGCGTTTCCTGTTTTCCGGCAAACCGCAGCAAAAGGCACCTAAACCGCAGACGGCCGGCCACTAGGTGTTGGCGTCGTTGGCCAGCGCAGGGACCCGCGTCTGGCCGAGTATTTCCTGATACAACCGCGTGGTTTCGTCATCGAAGCAGACAAAAAAGACAATTTCCGGCAGGCTGCGCCGAGTCAGAAACGCGGCCACTGTACTGATGGCAATTTCCGCCGCCTCACGATGAGGGTAGCCGTAGGCTCCGGTTGAAATCGCCGGAAAGGCCAGCGTGCGATAGCCATTATCCAGCGCCAGCTGCAAGCTATTGTGGTATGCCTGCTGCAAGAGCGAGGCTTCCTGTTCTCCCCCACCCTGCCAGACCGGCCCAACCGTATGAATAACCGCTTTTGCTTTCAGGTTTCCCGCGTGAGTGATCACCGCATGCCCGGTCGGACAGGTTCCCTGCTGCTGGCGAACAACGGCGCAAGCCTCCTGTAACGACGGCCCGGCAGCGCGATGGATTGCACCATCCACACCACCGCCTCCCATCAGTGAAGGATTGGCGGCATTGACGATAACATCCACCTCAAAGCGGGTGATATCTCCCTGCAGCACCTGAATTCGTTCGGTCATGCTTACTATCCTCTTACTAAGACAAATCGATTATCTACCATAGACAACGCGCCCCGTCATTTCGTTTCGGGCTATTTGTACTCCACGGTGAGGATCGCTTCTTTTTTATCCGCATTTAGCCATTGCAGCCTGGCGGTGCTCTTCTCATTGACGAACTGCTGCCCCTGCTGCAGGGCGTTCATTGATACCGTCTGAACATGATTCTTGCCGTCCTGATAACAGTTCACGCTCATTTTGGTCGGTGAGGGTTGGTAATCGCAGGGCGGCTCGACGATCTGCCCACGAAAGTGGATCACACCACTGTTTGCGGCCAGCGTGCTGAAACAGAGAAAGGCAAGCAAGGAGATGATAGCAGTGAAAAATCGCGGGAATGTTTGCATGGTAACTCTCCGATAATTTGAGATCTTCCATGAAGACGTTGCGTCCAGGATCTGCAATTCGAAGCGAGCACTCTTAATGTAAACATTTTCTTTACATTATGCTCACATCAGCCCTTTTGCAACCACGTTTTACATAGAAAATTTATATAGTTAGCCTCATTATCGGCGGTACCATCGCGTTCTTTATGCTGGCTGATAAACATAAAAAAGGCCGTAACGCCAGAGGTTACGGCCTATTAATAGAATAAACTCATATCACTCAATGATTAATCCATACTTATCTATTAGCGGAAGTTACAGCCAATCGCCCCAGGCTGGTTGCACTTAGAGGATCTTGAACTGTTATTATCCGAGCCATTCCCGCCCGACTGACCGCCACGAACGGTCGTTACGGTTACGCCTGAACCACCGCCGTTGTTGCCGCCGCCATTGCAGTCTCCACCACCGTTGTTACCGCCGCCACCACCGTTGTTGCCACCACCGCCGCCGTGGTTACCGCCGCCACCGCCGTGGTTACCGCCACCGCCACCGTGGTTACCGTCGCCACCGCCGTGGTTACCGCCGCCGTGATTGCCGCCACCATGATTTCCATGACCACCGAACGGATTATGGCCGTGACCGCCACCATTACCCCAACCGCCACCGTTACCACCGCCATTGCCTTCGTGGTTTCCATGACCGCCGTTGCCGTGATGACCACCGCCGCCGTTACCGTTGCCATTCCCATTGCCATTATTGCCGCTTCCGTTGCCCCCGCCTCCATTGCCATTACCGTTCCCGTTATTGCCATTACCGTTACCGCCGCCATTGTCGCCGCCGCCACCGCTGCCGCCACCCTGACCGCCACCGCCGTTATTACCACCGCCGCCGCCGTTACCGTTGCCATTCCCATTGCCATTATTGCCGCTTCCGTTGCCTCCGCCTCCATTGCCATTACCGTTCCCGTTATTGCCATTGCCGTTACCGCCGCCGCCGTTGTCGCCACCGCCGCCGTTACCGTTAGCATTGCCGTTGCCGTTATTGCCGCTTCCGTTGCCACCCCCTCCATTGCCGTTACCATTACCATTGTTGCCATTGCCATTTCCCTGGCTATTAGCGTTTTGGCCGCTATTGCTATTTCCACCGTTATTGCCATTACCACCTGCAGCTACGGCATATATAGTCGTTGCAGGGTATAAAACGGTGAGCGCCACAATAATGGCGAGTTGCTTCATTTTCATGATTAACCCTTTCACGCGTTATAAAGTGCTGTGTGCTATTGCCGTAAAAATCGATTATTTTGTAATAAAAACAAAATATAGCTGGTGATAATCACGACACCCGGTTATTAAATTACATAACCTTCTGACGGCATTAATAAGAATTAAAAACAGTGAATACCATTTATTTCAATCAGTTATGGCGGATAACTGGAATATTGATATGCGGCGATTTAAAATAATCCCATAGATATCCAGCGCAAGCGATAAAGAAGATTGCGGATTATTTTTATGGTCAAAAATAGACTCACTACCGGTTTTAGATAAAACCATAGTGACTGCTATTTGCCATTTGCCTGGATAATTCTATTTCGTCATGTCTTTTGAAGATTAACCGCCTTGCCGCGTTAGTGATACCGAAAGTAAGATACGTAATGTTTACTGCACCGAAATACTTAGTTACTCGATGCTATACGGATGATTATGCATAGCAGCTTGGTATGATGATCTCAGCGCAAAGGTTGATTTATTTTCTAACAAGTCAACCTTTAGTATTAGCCGACTGTCATCAACGCCTGTGAATAAGGCTTCCGCAAAACAGTACGTTATAAGATGGTCGATTCGACTAAAGTTTGAAGAGTGGGAAAGGTCACATTGAATTATCATACAAATGTACTTAAGGGATCTTATTAAACCAATTTAAAAACCACCTATCATGATGATACACAATGAATTTAAAGCGATAAAAAAACATATGTATGATCATTAAGATTACGTGTTAAAATCTTAATGAAAATGCCAAAAATACATTTTGAAATTTATTTTTACATTTTGTTTCACGATTATTTCTTGCTTTAGGATTGCCAGCGTCTAAATTTTAAATTAAGCAGCATTGGTTCTTATTTTTTATTTTAAGCATATCAACCACACAGCAACCACATTTCAGCAGCACTTAAATTGATGATTTCATAATACTTGCCTGCTGTGAAAATTATATTGGGGACTCATCATGGCAAAAGAGCTCACCTTTACTAACCAGACGCTTTCCTTAATTACAAGACCGTCGCTTCAGTCATGCGCACTGTCTCAGAACTTAAGGAAACTACTAAAGATGGATATCAAAATTATTAATATTCATCTAGTTAGCATTGAGAACTTAAGCTCAGGCATTATCCTTTTCGATATGATGGAAACGGATAGGCGTCTCATAAAAGCCTGGCAGGAAGAATTGTGCAAACTCAACAACGGCGTCAAACTGCTGCTGTTCAACACACCTGAAGACTACTCTTATCCGGACATTGAGGTTTGGCCGCACATTAGCGGTATTTTCTATGCCCACGACGAAGAACCTTTTCTGGTGAAAGGCTTGCAGAAGGTAATGGAAGGTGAATGCTATTTTTCGCGTAAGCTCGCCAGTTACCTGATCATGCATGCAGGTAACTATCGCTATGATAACTTAGAGAGCACCATCCTTACCTATCGGGAAAAGGAGATCCTGAATAAGTTGAGAATCGGTGCATCAAACATTGAGATCGCCCGAGCGCTATTTATCAGCGAAAGTACGGTAAAAACGCATCTCTATCACCTGTTTAAGAAAATTGCCGTGAAGAACCGCACCCAGGCAGTCTCCTGGGCCAACGACAATTTTAAGCATTAGCGACGAACATAAAAAAACGGCGGCAGGATGATCCTGCCGCCGTTTTTTCATATCAAGACCACTACAGCGCCGATTCTTTGGTCTGTTTGCTGTCGGCTTTACGGCTCGCCAGCCATAGACCGCTGTTTTTCATGGCATAGCCAAACAGCAGGCCAACCAACAGAGACGGAACGACCACACGCCAGTCGCCCTGCCCGGCAAATGTCGCACAGGCACCAATAAAGGTGCCTGGAACAAATGACAGCAGCAGCTGTTTTGACTGTATGCACATCAGAAAAGCCACCACGCCAGTCATCACGTAGCTGACGATCTCCAGATGCGGCGCCAGCGCGCTGCCATAGATAATCACCAGCGCCCAGATAACCCCACTCATAGTAGTACAGGCTGAAATAGCCAGGCCTTTCATACCGCCCTGCGGGCAGGCGAAATATGCCGTGCAGCCAAGAAAACCGGCCCAGCTTAATAAACCAAGCGATACGGCCACCCATCCCCAGAGACCGGAGAGAATGCCTGTAGTTATTGCGATAGCGAAGATAACGTTCATGGCGAGCATCTTAGCAGATGCTCGCTTTTATGATGAGATCATGAACACATTATTCTCATAAGATACATTTCATTTGCAGTGAAATAGTGATCTAAATCACTCTTCATCTTCTTCCTGCAGCTCATCCCACATCGCGGCGATCGCTTCACGCGTCAACGGTGCCATAGTACGCCAGAACGCGGTACTGGCATGAGCTTCCACTTTCCCGAGAAACGTTTCAAACCACGGTAACAGATACTCAGCAAACAGCGTTTCGAGCGCGTCGTTATCCTCGTCAACGTTATCTTCCAGCCAGGAAGCCGCCAGCAGCAGCGTGCCCATCTGATCCGCCGGCCCGTCGCCCAGTGGCATACCGTTGCCGCTCAGGAATGCACGCACTTCCGCTTCGCTTGCCCCTTCCACCCATGCACTGCGCACTGGGGGAACGCGGCACTCTTCACCCACGAACAGCGCGTTGTAGTCGGCTGCAATCTGCTGAATATCACAGCTCTTTTGCAGACGAGTCAGCAGTTCATCCTGCTCCAGCGGCCAGTGCGCTGCCAGCTTGCCTTCCCGAATCAGGGTAAACAGCGGTACCAGCAGAGGATCCTGCGGCTGGCGATAATACAGGGAACCCAGCGCACGGCAGAGGATTGAAAACTCGTTCATTCAGTTATTCCAGTTAGTCATTAAAAATCAGCAAATTCAGGAATCGACGGCATCCCGCGCGATTCAAGGAAATTCAGAAAACGTCGCGGCGTGACGTTAAGGATCCTGTCCTGTGGGAAATCAACAGCATCGAGGATCTTCTGGCATTCGGTAAACTCGCCCAGCGTAAACGCGGTATGCGAGTCAGAACCCAACGCCAGCCAGCCACCCGCATCGCGCACCGCGGCAGCAATCGCCTGGCAATTTTGTTCGCTGCCGACGCGCGAGCTAACAAACGAGGAATTATTAATCTCCAGCGCCACCTGATACTTTGCTGCCGCAGCAGCAATAGCCGGAATATCTACGGGAAATTTCGGATTGCCGGGATGTGAAATCATATGCACATTGCCGCTCGCCATCGCGGCGATCATCGCCTGTGTATGGGTTTCTTTGTCCTGAGGAGCAAAGACCGGCTCGTGGAAACCGGCGATGATAAAGTCGAGCGAGGTTAACATCGGCCCGGTGCAGTCAATTTCGCCGGCAATATTTTTGATATTGGCCTCAATACCGCGAAGGATGCCGACCCCTTCAACAATACGCGGCCAGATGCGCATATTCACAAAATGCCAGTAGTGCGGCGCATCGGCCATGTCGGGGCCGTGGTCAGTAATCGCGAAGAGTTTAATCCCTTTACGTTTCGCCTCTGCAATATAGTCATGCAGCGTACTGTATGCATGCGTGCTGGCAACGGTGTGCATATGTAGGTCAACAGGATACATCACTTTCTCCTCTCTCGTGATAAGCCTAGGATAGCAGGAAAGCCCGGTGTTTATTAGCCTGGTTCATCAATAGCCGCGCACCCGATCGACTCGGCCACCCGGCATTTCACCGCGCTCAAGCTGAGTAATGCTCTGGGCAATATAGGCAATCGCCTCCTGAGGACGCGTCACGGCGGCGACGTGCGGCGTCATCGTGACGCGTGGATGAAGCCACAGCGGGCTCTCTTTCGGTAGCGGTTCACGGCTGAACACATCTAACATCGCGGCTTTCAGCTTACCGCTATTAAGCGCCGCCAACAGATCATCCTCCACAACGTGGACTCCGCGGGCAAGGTTCAGCACATAGCTATGATCTTGTAGCTGTTCCAGCAGTGAGGCGTTAATAATCCCGAGCGTTTCCGCCGTGTTTGGCAGCAGGTTAATCAACACGCGCGTACCGCGTAAAAATTCGCCCAGCTCAGCTTCTCCGGCAAAGCTGGTCACCTGTGGCCAGCTTTTACGGCTGCGGCTCCAGACCTGAACCGGGAACCCCCACGCCAGCAGACTCTCTGCGACTTTCGATCCCAGAACGCCGGCGCCCATGATCCCGATGGTAAATTCGTTATGGGTATAGTCCGCCAACGGCTGCCAGGTAGACTCTCGCTGCAACGCCTGGTAGTCATCAAAGCGACGGAACCAGTGCAGCACCTGGCTGACCGCGTATTCCTGCATCTGAATACCCATGCCGGTATCTTCCAGTCGAAACAGCGGAATCGACAACGGCAGCATCTCCGGATTCGCCTTGAGTTTGCTCAGGATAGAGTCCACTCCCGCCCCGAGCGCAAACACGGCCTTCAGTGCGCGACCTTGTAACATCTCTACCGGGGGGTGCCACACCAGCGCGTAATCTGCTGGCGCATTGTCACCTCGCTCCCAGGCGCGAATACGAGCGCCGGGGAGCTTTTTGCTTAGCTCTGCAATCCAGTAAGAGGTATCAAACGTGGGGTGATAAAAGATGATCTCCATAGTGACTCCTGCTCAGGGCGCCCGCATTCGCGTCAACCAGGCGCGGTTTTCGATTATTTTTGTGATTTAACAGGATAACAAATTTCGGATACCCGTCCGGGAAAATGCAGGGGTGATCGCAAAAAAGACGATTTATGAATGTTAAAGAAGCAATTTGCTTGAAGTTTGTCTAAACGCGCGATTTTTCAAAAAAGTTTATTGACGCTGACGAGCCTTTTCCCTACATTAGCGCTCGTCCCAGCGATGCTGGGAAGACAATATGGTGAGGTGTCCGAGTGGCTGAAGGAGCACGCCTGGAAAGTGTGTATACGGCAACGTATCGGGGGTTCGAATCCCCCCCTCACCGCCATATTTGATACAAAATCAATCGGTTAGACCACATTTTTGGTTTTGTCCTGCATAAAATGATGCATAAAAAAGTCCGTTCAAACGGGCTTTTTTTGTATCTGAAATCCCTATTTTTACTGAGTTTTCCCTGAGTAAATTGTTTATTTGTTGATCTAATCTACGCAGCATACTCGCTTATGACCTCTTCTCCTACGATGCTCCTGTTGTCTTGCTAAAGGCTATACCACGCTTTAATCCCTGCCCAGCGTGGCCGAATGCTTTCTGATATGTCTCTGTTGGCAGTATTAAAACGAATGAACCATTCAGGTTTAACCCAACACGGCTTCCGTTCTACTTTTCGTGATTGGGCTGGCGAAATGACCAACTACCCTCGTGAAGTTATTGAACATGCGTTTGCTCACCAGTTGGCAGATAAGGCTGAAGCAGCGTATCAACGTGGGACGTTATGGCCTAAACGGGTCGCGCTGATGGATGACTGGACGGCGTATTGCTTTGCCAATATTTAACATTACCAACAAAGCCATGCGCTATATGGGCTATAACATAAATCAGGACATCTGTGGACACGATTTCCGCACTCTGGCCTGTAGCGCCTTAATTGAGTCTGAACTATGGTCTGAAGACGCTGTAGAGCTTCAGATGAGCCATAAGGAAAGCAACAGTGTCCGTGCGGCTTATACCCATAAAGCCAAACACCTTGATCAGCGCCGTCTGATGTTGCAGTGGTGGGCTGATTTCCTTGATGCTAACAGCAACGGTATGGTCAGGCCATTTGAGTTTGCTTCCAATAAATAAAAGGAAAGGCCCTTAGTGGCCTTTCAATATCTACTTCATGCCTAAAAACTTCAAATATTACCGATTGAAATTTATGCTGAATATGATACTGAATCTTTCTCTATAGCTAAACCATCAATTTTGTCCAGCATCATTTCCCAGAGTGCATATTTTCTTTTATGCTCGACAAATAGCGATTTGAAATATTCTTCTGTTGAAGGGACTTTTTCAGTCCATACGATATTTTTACTATAATCAATACTTTTTTTCATGTCAGATGCCGCGTAGGTATAGTACTTGCTCTGACTGCGGCTAATACTGTCCTCTACCAGCACTCTACGAAGAAGAGTTGCAGAACATGCGTAACCATGCCTGTAAAGCTCACTTGATAAGGACCGAATAAAAGAACCACGTAATAAAACCATCATATCTTTAATTTCATTTTTACTCGCATTCATTATTTCCGAATCAAGCTTTCCATAATTATCTATCGCTGACAAAAAAAGTACAACAAAGGGGAAACCTTTGCTCTTTGCTATGCCAGAAAATAAACCCAGTGAGTCATTAACTTTCTCTACTCTATTATATATTTTATAAAAAACAACATCACACCTGTTCTTAAATCCATCAAGGCAAATTGTTTTTGCCTGCTGAACCTCCCCCTCTTCAATCAGAGCCAAAGCGAACACCTCAGCCCATTTATCACGAAGCCCTGCATGATCAACGGTTTTATCATCTTTAATTTGATTAAGAACAAGAATCGCTTCCCCTGCACACAGTTCATCTATCAGCAATTCAGCAAACTTAATGACATATTCTGGTTGGTTAAATTTTATTTTATCAAAGCATTGTCTGATGAAATCAACATCCCTGATATACAAACTTAGCTCAACAGCAGAATTCACATCACCTGCGTCCAGAAGCTTTTCTCTTAAAGCACGAATAACATTATATCCAAGCTCCTTTTTATACTTGTCAAAGATATTAAAGTTAAAATAAACCTCGCCACTAAGAACGGAAAAAATTTTATCTGCTATATCATCAATGCCTTTGTTTTTTTGCAGGGCTAGGGATTTTAACCATATCTCGACCACACCATTATAATAGTTCATCCATGAACCATCTGATGTATCAGCGATTTCGCTGACTTTATCAAAAGAGATCAGTAAATTATGGCAACATACCTCTGTTTTATCTGGCAGAGTTGACACCGTTTTTTCGAGAGGTAATATAATGCTCTTGTATAAACCCTCAAAGAAACCAGCAGCCTCATAATAATCATAGAAACGTTTTGACTTTATTTTCCTTTTATATTCGCTTTCAACCTTCTTCAGGAGTTCTTCTGGAGTCAATAGATATTGATTGATAATAAATGATTTTACCTGACTATTATCATCAGCAATTTCACAAATTATTTGCATTAGTTGTTCTGCAGGCATTTCCTTGAGTAAAGAAAGTTGCTTCTTGTTCAGTTTAGCCATTATTACATCCTGATAATTTTTAGAAGACGCAGAAAAGCTAATTGTACTAATACAAGGACAAAACATTCAACAAAAGCATTAACATAATGATTTAAAAAGAAATTCATAGCACGCTGTTCATTGATGAAATGAACTATTTACCGTAAAATAACGTCATCATACAGTAACCTGATACAGATACGTGGAATGGTCAATGAACAAAATTTCGCCTGAAATGCCCGAACTACAATCAATGAATGGCTTTGTTGAATAAATCGAACTTTCAGGTAACTGGCGGATCTGATCGTTATGGTCGTTTCAGCATCAGGCTCCCATGGCAAAGCAAAAGTTTAAAATCACCAATTGGCCCGCCTACAACAACGCGCTCAGACAACGCGGCTCCCTGACGGTATGGCTTGATGAGGCCGCCATTGCTGCATGGACTGAAACTACACCCCCTGAACGTCGTGGTCGGCCGCTTCACTACACCGATATGGCCATCATCACGGTTCTGATGATGAAGCGCGTGTTCAGTCTTTCGCTCAGGGCGCTACAGGGCTTCGTTGACTCGATTTTTAAACTGATGGCTCTGTCGCTGCAAGAAGAAATGATGGCGGCGCTTCGTTTTGCACATCCCGCCAAACTGCGGGCTAAAATCCGCGCGCTGAGCCGTGAACACGTCTCTGGCGACCTGATCGACCACGTTTTTATCCCCGTGCGCCAGCGCATCAGTCTCGATCAAAACACCGCGCACATCATGTGTAGCCTGCTTGACGGTGTGCTGATTGAGTTTGTCTCTTCCTGCCTTGCCGAAGCGCGGAAAAAAGCAGGCAAAGATGCGCTGCTGATCGGCTGGGATACCGAAGACCGCACGCGCCTGTGGCTGGAAGCCTGGCGTCTGTCTCAGCAAGGCTGGCATATTGCCGTGCTCGCCGAACCCCAGGAATCTCCTCGCCCGGAACTCTTTCCGGGACAACAGCTGATTGTCTGGACAGGCATCACGCCTACCCGTCGGCAACAGGAGCTATTACAGCACTGGCGCGAGCAAGGTTACTCCCTGATTTTTCACCATGCGTGATTTACCGGGCGGGGGACTGCCAGCGGTAAATTACTCCTCAATCATCTGCGCATACTCTTCACTGAGAAAATCCACCAGCGCCCGTACGGCGGGCAGCAGCCCTCTACGTGAAGGAAACACCGCGTGAATCACCTCGCGTTTCGGTTCCCAGTCGTCCAGCACGCGAACCAGCGCCCCCGTTGCCAACTGTTCTCGCGCCATCAGGATCGGCAGTTGCACCACGCCAACCCCCGCAACGGCGGCTTCGCGCAGCGCCAGCATATCGCCAGTAATCAGGCGCGGCGTGAAATGGACCTCCGCTTTGGCCCCTTCCGGCCCACCGAGTGACCACTTATGAACATGCTTGCCGGCCGCCATACTTAGCCCCGGCCAACGGCTGAGTTCATCCGGCGAATGAGGTTTACCCAAGGTCGCCACCAGCGATGGGCTGGCCACCAGGCAGTGCCCGCGATCGGCGAGCACGCGCATCACCAGATCGCTATCGTCAAAGGGCCTCGGCCTAACGCGAATCGCCACATCGACCCCTTCCGCCACCAAATCAACCCGCCGATTGGTGGCTTCAAGCTGAATCTGTATACCGGGGTAGCGCATCATAAAGCGCGCCAGCATCGGCCCCACGTGGACATGCAGCAGAGTGACCGGGCAGGTCAACCTGACGCTCCCTCGCGGTTCAGCCTGGAGCACCGCAATCGCCTCCTGCGCCGCCTCCGCCTCAATCAACATCGCTTTACAATGTTGATAAAAAGTCTGGCCGACTTCGGTCACCGTAAACTGCCGGGTCGTCCGGTGAATCAAACGTACGCCGAGCTGCTCTTCGAGTTGGGCAATACGACGGCTCAGTTTTGATTTGGGGATATCCAGCGCCCTACCCGCCGCCGCGAAACCACCGTGATCGACCACGCGGACAAACCACGCGAAATCATTGAGATCCTGCATAGCCACTCCATTGTTCTATTTTTGCAACAGTGTAGGTCAATTTTGCCATCTACCGGGAATTTAATCCTGAATATAAGCTAATCCACATCAACGATCGCTCCCCTGGAGAAACAGATGAAAAAGATTACAGGTGTTTATACCGCGCCACGTCCGCACTGGGTGGGAGATGGCTTCCCGGTTCGTTCGCTCTTTTCGTATCAGTCGCACGGCGAGAGCCTGAGTCCATTTTTGCTGCTTGACTACGCCGGGCCGCACAGTTTCCCGGCAGATGGCGCAAAGCGCGGCGTCGGCGAACATCCGCACCGCGGTTTCGAGACGGTCACGATTGTCTACGCCGGTGAAGTGGAACACCGTGACTCCACCGGTAAAGGTGGGGTGATTGGTCCCGGCGACGTGCAGTGGATGACCGCAGGTGCGGGAATTTTGCATCAGGAATTCCACTCGGCGGCTTTTGCCAATCGCGGCGGCGAGCTGAAGATGATCCAGCTGTGGGTCAACCTGCCAGCAAAAGACAAAATGACCGCACCGGGCTATCAGAGCATTGAAGCCGCGTCGATTCCGACGGTAGCGCTGCCGGATGACAGCGGCTCGCTACGAGTCATCGCCGGGCGTTATGTCGGCGCCGAAGGCCCGGCCAGCACGTTCTCGCCGCTGAACGTCTGGGATATGCAGCTCAGGCAGGATAAAGAGATCGTCTTTACACAGCCCGATGGCTGGAGCACCGCGCTGGTGGTGCTGGAAGGTAGCGTCACGGTCAACGGTGAAAGCACCGTACAGGAAGCGCAGCTGGTGGTGCTCAGCCACCAGGGAGAGCGTGTGAATCTGCATGCCAGCAGCGATGCAAAAGTGCTGGTACTGGCTGGCGAACCGATTAATGAACCGATTGTTGGCTACGGCCCTTTCGTAATGAACAGTCAAACCGAAATCGCTGAAGCTGTACGCGATTTTAACTCCGGCCGCTTTGGTCAAATTTGAAACAACAGAGGTGAAAGGAATGTCTATTCCCGCAAATTTCAACGGTGCACGTCCGGTTATTGATGTGAATGATACCGCTATGCTGTTAATTGATCATCAGAGCGGTCTGTTCCAGACGGTTGGCGATATGCCAATGCCCGAACTGCGCGCACGCGCCGCGGCGCTGGCGAAGATGGCCACGCTGGCTGGACTCCCGGTGATCACCACCGCTTCCGTGCCACAAGGGCCAAACGGCCCTTTGATTCCGGAAATCCATGAAAATGCGCCCCACGCGCAATACATCGCGCGTAAAGGCGAAATCAACGCCTGGGATAACCCAGAGTTTGTCGCTGCGGTAAAGGCAACCGGGCGTAAAACGTTGATTATCGCCGGGACGATTACCAGCGTCTGCATGGCATTCCCGGCCATTGCCGCCGTCGCGGACGGCTATAAGGTGTTCGCGGTGATCGATGCCTCTGGCACCTACAGCAAAATGGCGCAGGAAATCACCCTCGCCCGCGTGGTGCAGGCCGGCGTCGTACCGATGGATACCGCAGCCGTCGCTTCCGAGCTCCAGCGCACCTGGAACCGTCCGGACGCCGCCGAATGGGCCGAGATTTACACCAAAGTCTTCCCGGCCTATCAGTTGCTGATTGAGAGCTACGCGAAAGCGCAGGATGTGGTGAAGAACAGCGAACAGCTTGATTCCCAGCGCTAATCGCCACTCCCCCGTCGTTTTTTGCGGGGGAGTGCTCAATGCTTAACCGAACGGAATAGAATGCATAAATTATGCTTGACCGTTTTAGGTCAACTCCCTATAGTAGCGCCCCGTTGACCACCTACGGTGAGCAGCAAAACAATATGGTGAGGTGTCCGAGTGGCTGAAGGAGCACGCCTGGAAAGTGTGTATACGGCAACGTATCGGGGGTTCGAATCCCCCCCTCACCGCCATATTCGAGAAAGAGCTCGTACGAAAGTACGGGCTTTTTTTTCGCATGCTGCACGCTCCAGGGGGGATGAGAACTCCCGACCGGGGTTCGACAACTGGCGCAGCCAGTTGGACAGACCGCGAACGCAGTGAGTGGGCTGCCCCGCAGGGGCGAGCGAAGCGAGTCAATCCCCCCCTCACCGCCATATTCGAGAAAGAGCTCGTACGAAAGTACGGGCTTTTTTTATTTTAACTCATTGTTTTTTTTGTGGAATTCGCTCACAGCAGCCAGGCCGTTTACTTTAGATATATAACGAACATTAATGCTTTTTGGTGCAATACTCCCGTCATTTTTATTATTTATAAACTCCCTCCCACCCAAAAAAATAAAAACCAACCATGGAGAAAATATCAAACGAACTATACAATACCCTCACAATATAATTTAAGAACAACGACAAAATCATTCACCAATTAATATGTTACGACGCAATAAATAATGCAAATCTATATCACTATAGATAAGAAATAAAAATTCAAACAAAAAGTACAACTTTAATAAAATGAGTTAAAAAATGCCAACGCCGTGTTACACCTCTATTAAGAGACAAATTCAGGGATGATCACCGCTCGCGCCTTTACCGCCAAATCTGTCAGTAATATCGATGTTCAGACCATAAAGACGAAATGCTGCCAACCACCGAACTGCACTGGTATCGCACCTCTGTGGAAGGCAAACAGGAGCACTTCTTCACCACCCGTCTGACCGACTCCACCATCGTGGATATTGACTGTCATATGCCGCACTGCCAGGACGAGGGAAAACGCGAGTTCACACAACTGGTAAAAGTCTCTCTGGCTTATCGCAAAATCGAATGGGAACACGTTTCTGCCGGTACTTCAGGCGCTGATGACTGGCGCGCACCGCTGGAAGCATAAGCAAAAACTGACAGCATTCTGCCGAAGGGCAGAATGCTGTTTCAAAGGGACAGGTCATAAAAAGCAGTACCAGTACAGGATTACATTTTGCATACGGGAGATGGCGGATGCCGGAAACTTCGGCGGTAGCGTGCCTGAAAACGCACGCAGCACCGTGCCATTGCGGCGAGAATGTCTGACTGTGATTCTGTTTTTCTGCCAACAATTCCGGGAATAAGGTTATGTCACAACAGGGCCTGCGTTTTACACTCGATGTGGACGGGTTACTGGCGATGAGCACCGCCGTGGTGAGCTTCACCCTTTATCAGAACCTCTCCACCCCCTTTACACTCAGCGTCGATATCGCCAGCGGTCTCCCCGACCTCACGGCTAAAAATTTCCTCGAGAAAAACGCCACCCTCACCGTCTGGCAGGGGAACGTCGTACAGCGCCGCCTCAGCGGCATCATCACCGGCGTGGAGCTTGGCGAGAACAACAA